>WLXB01000114.1 GCA_012103295.1 Alphaproteobacteria bacterium
GGGGCAGACCTCTTTGCCACCGAGACCGATTTCGAAGATGAAGCCGGATTTATCAGTCAATCGATTGGCGGATCCTTGCGATTGGGATTCAACTACAACGAATACATGTTTCAGCGTTTGAGCTATTTATTGTCCTGGACACGGTTAGAAACCAGTAATCAGTTTTCCTCCCAGTTTACGCGTGAGCAGGAGGGCACAACAACGACCTCTCAAGTTAGCCATACCTTCGCGATTGATCGAAGAAATAACGTCATTGATCCCACTGACGGCTTTTTTATGAGTATTTCCAACGATTTAGCAGGGCTGGGGGGCACGGAGAAGTATGTCCGCTCTAGCTTGGCACTGGGCTACTACTTGGAGCCGTTTGAGGGCTGGATTTTCAGTGCGACCAGTAATTTTGGGCATATCATCGGGATCGGCGAGGATATCAAAATCTTTCAAAGATATCAGCTTGGTGGTAACAACCTCCGCGGCTTTGATGATTTTGGGGCTAGCCCGCGTGATATGCTGACTGGCGATGCCCTCGGTGGTGATTGGATTGCGACGGCGAAAGCTGAAATGAAAATTCCGCTCGGACTGCCCGAGGAAATAGGTATTACCCCAAAAATCTTTACGGATTGGGGATCTATTGGGGCACCGACAGATTTGAAAGACAGGAATTCCGATATCTTACAGTCGCAGCGTATTCGAGGGTCAGTTGGTGTCGGGATTGAATGGGAATCTCCGGTCGGCCCCATCAACATCGATTGGGCGCATGTCTTGCGTAGCGCTGATTTCGATATTACTCAAAGTTTCCGTGTGAACTTCGGCCAAAGGTTTTAGAAATGAACTCAACTTCCATGCGAACCCTAATGGGTACACTTGCCCTCGCGATCACTGTATCGCTTGTGGCGCTGACGACACCTGCTACAGCGCAGCAGAGTAATCAAACTCGCCCGATAATTGGTGTGCTGAATACACAGATTATCGAACGAGACTCACTTGCCCATAAAGGCATTCGGCTGGAGCGCGACAAGTACGTAACGCGCTATCAAACAGAGGCGAGAGTTCTTGAAACGGATCTGCGTGAAGAAGAGCAGCGTCTTACGCAACAGCGAAACGTCCTTGCGCCTGAAGTTTTCCAGCAACAGGCCCAAGCGTTTCAGGAAAAATTTGGAACGGCACAGCAGGAAAGCCGGATTAAGCTAGAAAATCTGAATGCTGTGGTTCAGCAGGCTGTTATCCAAATTAATCAAGAGATGATGGGAATTACCAGCCAGGTCGCCCAGGAACTCGGTATCAATATGGTTATGCCCCAGGGTGTTATCTTGTTGGCTGATCCTTCAATGGACATCACGCGGCCCGTTCTAGAAATTCTGAACGAGCGTCTTCCATCTGTCGAAATGCAGAATCCAGAAGGCGGAGCCGCAAACGCCGAGGGTGCTGCTACCTCCGAGTAGGCAGGCGTGCCAGACTCCCGGTTCTTTAAGCGAACCGGACCGTTTCGGGTCCGGGAGATCGCGGCCTGGACAGGCGGAGTTGCTGTCGGAGATGGTGACCTGGATGTTGCCATCTCTGATTTGGCCGATCTAAGTGAAGCGACGTCAAGGGATCTTTGTTATCTAGCGGGGGTAGATTATGCCGCCGCAGCGGCAGCCAGCCAATGCGGCGCCTGCCTGACAACAACCAACTTGGCTGAGAAAGCTCCACCAGGGTCTATTGTCCTCGTCGTTGACGATCCCCAGGCCGCATTCGCTGTTGCGGCCGAGGCGTTTTATCCCAGTCAACCGGACGCAATTATCGATGCTAAGGCAACCCCTTCAGGGGCCTTAGTTGATGACACAGCAACTCTTGCAGATGATGCCGTCATTGAAGCCGGTGCAGTCATAGGTCCGAAGGTTGAAATTGGCTCGCGCAGTCGTATCGGCCCGGGTGCGACTATCGGCGCTGGCGTGATTATTGGTCAAGATTGTCACATTGGAGCGAACGCATCGCTCATGGCATCCCTGATCGGGGACGGTGTCATCATTCATTCGGGTGTCTGCATTGGCCAAGACGGCTTCGGTTTTGTCTTTGACAGTGTTGCTGGGCGACACCGCAAGGTGCCGCAACTCGGACGCGTTATAATTGAAAATGACGTTGAGATTGGTGCGAATACAACGATTGATCGCGGCAGCCTTGAAGACACTAAAATTGGTGAGGGATGCCGCATCGATAACCAAGTGCAAATCGGGCACAATGTCTCGTTGGGCGCGCGTTGTATTGTTGTCTCGCAGGTCGGAATATCGGGCAGTTGTAAGATCGGGGACGATGTAGTTCTAGCTGGGCAGGTTGGCCTCGCAGATCACGTAACGATCGGCCCGAAAGCCCAGGTTGCCGCCAAGTCAGGTGTAATGCGTGATATTGCACCCGGAGAAGCCGTGATGGGGTATCCTGCGAAACCAATCCGTACGTTCTGGAGAGAGGTGGCTGCTTTAGGTCGATTGACCGGCCGCAAGAAGTCATCATAACTAGATCGCTGAACACCGGGAAAAAGGAATAGCGCTATGGACGGAGAATCGGTTCAAGCCTCGGCCTCCACCATCGATATTCACCGTATCATCGAGATGATTCCTCATCGATACCCCTTTCTATTGGTGGACCGGGTTGAAGATGTGGTTTCCGGTGAAAGTGCAGTTGGCGTTAAGAATGTCACGATCAACGAGCCATTTTTTCAAGGGCATTTTCCCAATAGACCGGTAATGCCAGGCGTATTGATTATTGAAGCGATGGCCCAGACGGCTGCGGTGCTTGTGGTAGATAGCTTGGGCAAGGACGCGGAAGGAAAGTTGGTCTATTTCATGACGATTGAGAATGCGCGTTTTCGCCGCCCGGTCGAACCAGGTGATCAACTGCGGCTAACCTGTACCAAGGTACGGCAACGGGCCAATGTGTGGAAATTTAGTGGTGTCGCAAAAGTCGGCGATACCGTCGTTGCTGAAGCGAGTTACTCAGCCATGATTATGGATGAGTAATCTATGACCGATGTCCACTCCACTGCCGTTATCGATTCTGCGGCAGTTGTTTCCGAAACGGCGATGATCGGCCCTTACTGTGTGATCGGGCCGGATGTTGTTATTGGTGATGACGTTTGTCTTAAGTCGCACGTCGTTGTCGATGGGAACACGACGATTGGCGCCAATACCGTTGTACACCCTTTCGCAAGCTTGGGATTGCAACCGCAACATGCGCGCTATAAAGGCGAAGCCTCTACGTTAGTGGTCGGCGAAAACAATACAATTCGAGAGCATGTCACGATGCATCCGGGAACCGAAAACGGGCGTATGGCGACAACAATAGGAAATAACTGCTTGTTCATGGTGGGTAGTCATGTAGCCCATGATTGCGCAGTTGCCGACGATGTTATTCTAACCAACAGCGTTGCCCTAGGTGGGCATGTGGTTGTCGATGAATTCGCTATCATTGGCGGACTTTCCGGTATTCACCAATATGTACGCGTCGGAAAACATTCGATGATTGGCGGATGCTCGGCCGTCGAAAGTGACGTTATTCCCTATGGTTCTGTCAAAGGAAACCGTGCTCGGCTGTCGGGTCTGAATGTTATTGGCTTGCGCCGTCGCGGTTTTTCACGTGAGGACATCCGGTCATTGCGCACGGCGTACGGATTATTGTTCTCACAAGGCGGGAATATGGCTGAACGGATAAGTGAGGTTGCTGATCTATTCAGCGATCACCCAGGCGTTATGGACATCATTGATTTTATTCGATCTGATTCAACTCGGGCAATTTGCCAGCCAGTGTCGTCCAATGGTAACGGTGGGTGAGTCGATGCAGGCACTGACGGCGAATCATGGGCGATACGTCTAAGGGCCGGCTCGGCATTATCGCAGGCGGTGGGGCTATCCCCCAGCTCCTCGCTCAGGTCTGTGAAACTCAAAAACGACCATACACTGTAGTGGGATTAGAAGGGCAAGCCGATAGGCTGGCCGACCCACCAGCGCTTTGGATTCGCATCGGGCAAGCCGGCAAGTGCTTTCAGAAATTCCATGAGGACGGAGTTGAGGCTGTGGTCATGGCCGGAAAGGTCATACGCCCAGGCCTTGTTGACCTCCGGCCAGATTGGCGGACTATCAAATTTCTCGCCAGAGCGGGAACGCGTGCCTTTACCAATAGGGAGTCTGTCGGTGATGACAGGCTATTGAGGCTCGTCATCGCAGAAATTGAGCGCGAGGGTTTTACTGTCGTCGGCATTGATTCTTTGTTGTCTGGTCTCGTTGCCTCGCCGGGTGCAGTGGGAACAGTCTTGCCGTCTCAAAGGGATCACCATGACATAGAAATCGGTTTCGCCGCTGCGCGGGAGCATGGTGCGAATGATCGCGGCCAAGCGGTCGTCATTCAAGACGGGGTGGTGGTCGAGAGAGAAGGGGCAGAGGGAACAGACCACCTTATTCGACGCGCCGCTGACTTGGGGCACGGTGGTGTGAAGCCAGTTCTGGTTAAGACGAGCAAGCCGCAACAGGATCGTCGCGCTGATCTTCCTGTCATTGGGCCGGAAACGGTAGAAGCGTGTATTGCATCAGGCTTTCGCGGGATCGCTGTTGAGGCTGGTGGCACATTGATCGTCGATAAGAAAATCACCGCGGGTTTAGCCGATCGTGCAGGATTATTCCTCTATGCGCTTGGCGATGATCTGTCTGGAGCGTCGTCGTGAGCAATACGGGCTCATCGCCTCTTGTCTATCTGGTGGCTCTTGAGCCTTCAGGCGATGCACTTGGTGCGCGTCTTATAACGGCTCTGCGTGAGACTTCGTCATCGGGCGTGCGTATTGCGGGCGTTGGGGGTGAGGGTATGGAGAACGCTGGGCTTGAAACGCTTTTTGATCCTAGTGACCTCGCCATTTTGGGCATCTTTGAAGTTATTCCGAAAGCGGGTTTGGTGTTGCGCCGTGTTCGAGAGGTCGTCGCTGATATCGAGCGCGTAAAACCTGACGTATTAATTACGATCGATTCCTGGGGCTTTACAGGACGGGTGCATAAAGCGCTAACCAAGCGTGGCAGTGCAGTCAAACGGGTGCGGTGTGTCGCTCCGCAAGTGTGGGCGTGGCGTCCTGGGCGGGCAAAGCAGCTCGCCGCATGGATCGATCATCTGATCACGTTGTTTCCATTTGAGCCGCCTTTGTTTGAAGCCCACGGCCTTCCTTCAACGTGGGTTGGGCATCCGGTTATCGAGGATAAAAGTGTAGAAGGTGACCAGCGGTCTTTGCGTACGGCACATAATATTGACGAGAATACACGCGTCCTGGTGGTTTTGCCGGGAAGCCGCAAGGCTGAAGTAAAATCACTCATGCCGATTTTCGGTGATACGATTAATCGGTTGCGCGGCCAGTTTCCTAATCTACATGTCGTAATACCGACCATTGGCGCGGTTGAGTCGATGGTTACAGCCTGGGCCCAATCTCTGCCTGGGCCAGTGGAGGTTGTTACTGGCAATGACAGGCGGGACCATGCTTTTGCCGTGGCTGACGTAGCACTTGCTGCATCGGGTACCGTGACTCTTGAACTTGCTCGGGCCGGGGTGCCGCACGTGATCGCCTACAAGGTCAATCCGGTGTCGGCATTTGTGTTCAAGAGGTTAAGCAAAACGACGTTTGTGAATCTGATCAACGTCCTTTTGAGGCGAGATGTTGTACCGGAGTGTTTGCAGGACGCGTGTAAGGCTGAGGTGCTGGCAACGGAGATCGGTACACTTTTGACCAATGAAGCCGCTAGAAACACTCAGAAAAGAGGTTTTTCCGATGCTCTTGATCTTCTAAGAGCAGATGAGAAGCCACCCAGTGTACAGGCAGCTCAGGTCGTTCTCGGGCTTATAGAGAAGACCTAGCCAGTAATATCGAGGAGGGTTTTGCTCAGCTCTTCGTCTGTACGAATCAATGCTGCTGCGGCTTCATACTGAACTGAGGCGGTTATGAGTCCTGCAGCTTCCTCAACCAAGTTTACCGGTCCATTTGTCTCTTGGGCAAACACGGCTACACCCCCGGTCGCTGGCGCACTAACGAGAGCCGGAGCCGCTGGCTTGAACCCTTCAGTTTGAGCGTTGACGATATTATTGGCGCGAATGTGGACGGTTTGCTGCGCTGCCAATAAGGCAGAAGTGCCGATGCTACCAACGTTCATTTTCGAACGATCCTCGCAGTAACTGTGGGTCCTATAAGAACGTTAGCAGCGGCCACATGGTTGCAGTTCTACAGGTGTAAGTTTAGTTGGTTGGACACCACAAGAAAAGGCGACACCCAGAAGAGTGCCGCCTTTATTTGTGTCTTTTTTTGGATGAGATGCTTAGCGCTTAACCAGCGGAACGTAATCGCGCTTGCCTTCACCGGTAAAGAGCTGGCGAGGGCGGCCAATTTTCTGCTGCGGATCCTCAATCATTTCGTTCCACTGTGCGATCCAGCCGGTCGTGCGGGCCAAGGCGAACAACGCCGTGAACATCGTGACTGGGATTCCCATGGCCTGGAAAATGATACCCGAGTAAAAATCGACGTTCGGGTAGAGTTTCTTCTCGATGAAATATTCATCTTCAAGGGCCAGTTTCTCGAGCGCGACAGCGATGTCGAGAAGCGGGTTGTCTTTGATACCAAGCTCGTCGAGCACCTCTTTGCATGTTTCTGAGAGGATCGTCGCCCGTGGATCATAGTTCTTGTAGACGCGGTGACCGAAGCCCATAAGGCGGAACGGATCGTTCTTGTCTTTGGCCTTTTTGACATATTCATCAATGCGGCTGACGTCGCCGATTTCATTCAGCATGTTTAGAACGGCTTCGTTGGCTCCGCCGTGGGCTGGACCCCAAAGAGACGCGATACCCGCGGCAATACACGCGAATGGATTGGCACCGGATGAACCTGCCAGGCGCACAGTCGATGTGGACGCATTTTGCTCGTGATCTGCGTGCAGAATGAGAATGCGATCCATGGCTTTGGCCAGAATTGGATTGACTTCGTAATCCTCACACGGGGTTGCATACATCATGTAGAGGAAGTTCTCGGCGTAACCCAAGTCATTCCGAGGGTAAATGAATGGCTGACCAAGGGAGTATTTGTAGGCCCACGCTGCAATCGTCGGCATCTTTGCGATCAGGCGGTAAGAAGAAATACGACGATGGTCCGGGTTCGTGATTTCTAGGCTGTCATGATAGAAAGCCGAGAACGCGCCAACGACGCCACACATGATGGCCATTGGATGCGCATCGCGGCGAAAGCCTGAGTAGAAGTTGTGAATCTGCTCGTGCAGCATCGTGTGATAGGTGATGTCATGCTCAAAGGCTTCCTTGTCATTCTTGTTCGGAAGCTCGCCGTTTAGCAGCAGATACGCGACTTCTTCGAAGTTGCAGTTTTTTGCAAGATCATCGATTGGATACCCGCGGTGCAGAAGCATGCCCTTGTCACCATCGATATAAGTGATGGCGGACTCACAGCTCCCGGTTGAGGTAAAGCCGGGGTCATACGTGAACATACCGGTCTCGGCATAGAACTTACGGATGTCGACGACATCGGGACCTGTTGATCCGCTGAGGACGGGAAAATCGTATTTATCGTCGCCAACGGTGAGGGTTACGGATTTGGCCATGATGCGGTCCTTTCCATCAACGGGCGGACAGCTCCCAGAATGTGCCAGCCCCGTTCTGTTTTATTGAATTTGCTGCGGTGCTTATAATACGCGGAGGCGTTTTGATCAATTGGTCGCGGCATGAAACCATTACAATGACCAAACCGTGAATGCGAAAAACCTATAAGAATCAGGTACTTTCGACAATATCCTCAATTCTATTCAGGGTTTCTTCGCGGCCAAATATGGCGATAACTTCAAAAATCGGAGGTGAAACATTGCTTCCAGTGACGGCAGCCCGTAAGGGTTGAGCCAGCTGGCCAAGCTTAAGCGCGTTCGCTTCAGCGTACTCGCGGGCCCAGGTTTCCAGTGCCTCTGCTGTCCAGGGATGGAGGTCAGCGAGTGCATTTCGCGCTGCAGCAAGAACAGCCTTGGCATCGTCAGTGAGGATTTTCGCCGCCTTGGCCTCCATTTCGAGAGGTCGCTGGCGTACATATAGAGCGGCGCTTTCGGTCAGATCAACGAGTGTTTTTGCCCGTTCTTTCAGGCTTTCCATGCCGGCGCTCAGTCTCGACGATGCCAGTTCATCTACTGTTGCACTGGTGTTTTGTTCGAGCCCAGGCGTAATCAACCCAACCAAACTGTCGTTGTCTGCGGCTTTTAGGTAATGGGTATTGAGGGCCGTCAGCTTTGCGGTATCAAACCGGGCCGGCGCTTTACCCAGGCCAGAGCCGTCGAACCATGCGACGGCCTGGTCATCGGAAATGATTTCGTCATCGCCATGTCCCCAACCGAGACGAAGAAGGTAGTTTCTCAACGCTTCGGGTAAGAATCCCATGTCGCGATAGGCCTCAGCGCCTAGGGCACCGTGGCGTTTCGAGAGTTTGGCACCATCCGGCCCGTGGATCAGCGGGACATGGCCATAAATGGGTTGTTCCCACTCTAGTGCCTTGAAGATCTGAATTTGCCGGAAGGCGTTAGTGAGATGGTCGTCCCCGCGAATGACATGGGTAATTTCCATGTCGTGATCGTCGACTACGACCGACAGCATATAAGTCGGGGACCCGTCTGACCGCAGCAAGATCATGTCATCCAGCTGAGCATTTGCGACGGTGACTTGGCCCTGAACGAGATCCTCTAACACGGTTTCGCCGTCTTGTGGCGCACGAAGGCGAATAACGGGATCAACGCCTGAAGGGGCATCTGACGGGTCACGATCCCGCCAGCGCCCGTCATACCGTGTTGGCTGTCCAGCTGCCTTTTGTTCGGCTCGCATCTCACTCAGTTCCTCGGGAGAGGCATAGCAGCGGTATGCGTGGCCGCTATCGAGCAATTGCTGTGCGACCTCGGCGTGGCGCTTTCGTCGAGCCGATTGGGAAACCGGCTCACCGTCACAGTCGAGGCCGAGCCAGGACAGGGCATCATAAATCGCGTCAATCGCTTCCTGGGTTGAACGCTTTTTATCGGTGTCTTCGATGCGCAGCAAATAGCGTCCGCCGTGATGTTTGGCGAACAAGCGATTGAACAGCGCCGTGCGTGCGCCGCCGATATGAAGAAAACCGGTGGGAGAGGGAGCAAAACGAGTGACGACGGTCATAATGCGGCAATCAATAATCACGGAACAGGCAAGCGCAGGACTGCCTTTGCGGTCGATGCTGTAGCATACTGGCTGTTCAAGGGAAACGGCGTGATAGCCGGTTTCGAATGGCGCTAAGGCAGGATAAAGACGTGGGTGAGCTCGCAGAAAGAGATCGTCTAGTCGACATTGGTATTGCTGAAGTTGAGACGCCTGCTTATGGCGCCGAAAAGTCGGCGTGGGTGGCTTGGATTGGCGAAGAATTTACACGCCAAGTTCCTAACGCGGTCCTGTGGTGGCCATCCTGTTTAGCCTTGGGTATCGGGCTGTTTTTTTCTCTGCCCGTCGATCCACCCCATTGGGTTGGTGGCATCAGTATGATGGCGGGTATCGCCGTTCACATTTATTGCCGGTCCCGTGGCTTTACCGCTCTTACTGCCGCAACGTTTGTCTTGATCTTGGCGGCGTTGGGTTTTTCCGCCGCGCAATGGCGCACGTATTCAGTTGCGGCCCCGATATTATTGGAAGAAATAGGACCAACCAGCATTACCGGGACGGTAATCCAGGTTGAACCGAGTGGCACGGCCGTGCGAGTTACGCTTGATCGACTGAAATTCCCGACGCTTGAAGCCAGCGCAACACCCGAACGGGTTCGTATTCGGATACCCGGCAGCCACGGGGATCCAATGGTCGGGCAGAGACTTGAGGTGCGAGCAATTGTAAGACCCCCGGGCAGACCCGTGGCGCCGGGTGCCTTTGATTTTCAGCGTTACAGCTTTTTCAAACAACTCGGTGGTGTGGGGTTTTCAGTCGGTCAGTGGCGAACTCTAGACAACACAGATGTATTTGAGCGGCCGTGGACTGACAAAATCACGGCTTTTCGCGCCCGGGTCGGAGAAAGATTGGCTAAACAATTGCCAAATGAGTCTGGTGCGGTCGCCCGCGCGCTCGTAACCGGTGAGCGCAACGCCGTTCCAGAATCATTACAAGAATCCTATCGGCAGGCTGGACTAGCTCACATGCTAGCGATTTCTGGGCTGCATATGAGTCTTATCGCAGGGCTGGCTTTCCTCGTGCTTCGGTATTGTGTGGCGCTGGTCGTTCCGATTGCTGAGCGCTATGACACTAAGAAGTTCGCCGCACTGGCTGCCTTGTGCGCGGCACTCTTCTACCTTGTTCTTTCAGGGGCAAACGTACCGGCGCAACGGGCGTTCATCATGATCGGCGTTGTGTTTTTCGCTGTATTGATTGACCGAACGGCACTCTCGCTTCGAACGTTGGCTTGGGCTGCTATGGCAGTGTTGTTGTTTCAGCCCGACGCATTGGTGGGCGCGAGTTTTCAGCTCTCATTTGCGGCAGTCATCGCCTTAATTGCGGTCTATGAGCGTGTTCACGTGCGGTCCCGTCTGTGGGATCGTTATGGCAATTTCCAGCCCGTTCGGGCGCTGCTGCTCTATTGTGCGGCAATCTTGGTTACTGATCTAATCGCGACGTCCGCAACCGCGCCGTTTACGGGATTTCATTTTCATCAGGTGCCGAGCTACTCGCTTTTGGCCAATCTTCTCGCAGTCCCAATTATGGGGTTGTGGATTATGCCGAGTGGGCTTCTCGCGCTGGTTCTAATGCCACTTGGGCTCGAAGGACTGGCGTTGGTCCCAATGGGCGCCGGAATAGATGCCGTCGACGCCATCGCTCGCTTCGTAGCGGAACTTCCAGGATCGACCTTCACAATACCGCCGGCGAACGTATGGGCTCTTGTTTGCGTCGGTATTGGCGGTCTTGTTCTTTGTCTATGGCAAGGCGTCGGTCGGTGGAGCGGGGCACTGATTCTGGTTATTGGATTGCTTCAGCCCTGGTATAGCCGGGTGCCCGATGTGCTGATCAATGAGACCGCTGAGGTCATTGCTGTAAAGGGATCTGATGGGCGGCTGGTTTTTTCCCCCGGCCGTCGCGAAGGGTTTACGCGCGGTGTCTGGGTAGAACTTTGGCAGCAATCCAATGAAGCGTGGCAAGATGCAAATGTCCTAACCTGTGATAGCGAAGGATGCGTCTATCGTGCGGCGGACAGAACCGTGTCTTTGTCATTTTCCGATGCGGCAGTATCCGAGGATTGTGGACGTGTCGACGTCGTTATCGCAAAAGTGCCATCGTGGCGACTTTGCAAGTCAGGTGTGA
>WLXB01000115.1 GCA_012103295.1 Alphaproteobacteria bacterium
TGGCATCCGGAAAGCAGTCGGCGCGGACAGCGGCCAGATCAATTTCCAATTCCTGACGGAAACGGTCGTCGTCGCATTGACCTCCGGCGTATTCGGGGCTGGGTTTGGCATTATAGCAGCGGTTGTCTACGGCAATTTGAGTGAGGTGCCGATGGTCGTAACTCTAGGATCATTGGCACTTGGTCTTGCTGCATCTGTGCTGGTTGGAATATTTGCCGGTGTGATGCCTGCGCGTCAGGCGTCTGCGATGGATCCGGTGAACGCTCTCAGATAATTCGGCGGCACATCAATGAAGTGGCAGAAAAACCTCCGCTTCTCGTTTAGAGCGATCAACCGGTCTCGACCGCGCGCGCTGCTGTCTATCAGTGGCGTCGCGATCGGGATTGCGGCTGTCGCAATTCTCATCGGTGCCGGGGCAGGGGCCGAACGTGCCTTTCAGAAAACGCTTCAGCAACTTGGTGAGAATCTTCTTGCTGTGAACGCAGCCCGCACTGAGACCGACGCTTTGCGCGGTGCCAGCCAATTGTATCAAACACTAAAGCTCAACGATTGGGAATCGATCAAAGCATTGGATAGCGTGAAACGGGCTGCACCAATTGCTGATGGCGGGCGAACGTTGAAAGTGGGTCGTATCGCTCAATCCTTTACCATTCTTGGCACCACGCCCGAGTTTCAGGAAGCCAAAAAATTTAATCTTATTGCTGGGCGGTTCATCGACCAGGATGACATTGATAACCGTCGCCGCGTCGCTGTTGTAGGCGCCGATGTCGTGAGCGATCTCTACTTTGGTGAATGGCCTTTGGGTGAGCGCGTGTTGGTTGGTAATGTGCCGTTTACAATCATCGGCATTCTCAAACGCAAGGGGCTCAACCCGGATGGAACCAGCGACGACGGCCAAATTGTTGTGCCTGTTTCCACAGCGCAACGCCGGATATTGAACATCGATTATTTATCGCGCATTTTTGTCCAAGCGGTTTCCCAACCGGCGATCGATATAGCCAATAAAGACATTACAGCGTTACTCCGCGATGAGCATGGTTATGACCGGCCAAACTTCACAGACGACTTCGAGATACAAGACCAAGACTCATTGCTCGCGACTCAAGAGCAAATGAAAGGGTCCTTTAGTGAACTTACTGTCGGTTTGGCTGCACTGGCCTTGGGGCTTGGTGGTGTTGGCTTGCTTGCAGTGTCGTTACTTTCAGTCCGAGAGCGGTATGGCGAAATTGGCCTTCGCATCGCTGTCGGTGCTAGGCCGCGCGACATCTTGAGTCAGTTTCTCACGGAATCCGTATTGTTGGCGCTGATGGGGGGAATAGTCGGAATTCTTGTCGGCGGCGCCTGTATTCTCATTGGCAGCCAGCTCACCGGATGGACGATGATCCTGACATGGGAAGCGGCGACTTATCCTTTCTTTATTTCGTTGGTCATCGCGGTGATCTTCGGGGTCTTTCCGGCACTTCGAGCGGCTCGGCTTGATCCCATCGTGGCGCTGCGGAGCAAGTAAAAAAGACCGAATTAGGTATATTTGAGTCCATTGACTCAACCCTAGGGCAGGGGCACCGTTAGACAACAGACGCACAAAGACAGCCGCTAAAAGGGAGAAAACGGCCATGAAAACCAGACCGACAATGATGAAATCCATCGGGCTGTGCAGCGCACTGCTCGCCAGTGTTTGGACAGCTGAACTCAACGCCCAACCGGTGCCAGAGTTGGTTCGGGCTGATGGGTCTTATCCGACCGTGCCGTTAGAAAAAGACGTCGTCGTCCTCAAGGTCGTACAGAATGAACCGATGTTGCTTCAAGAAGCTGAAAGTGTTGAAGCGGGGCTCAAAGAAAATGTCCGTCGCATGGGGCATTGGATCAACAAGGCCTGTACCGAAGGCAAGAAGCCCGATTTCATTCTGTTTAATGAATTTCCGCTGACAGGATATTCTTCTGGAACCCGTGAAGAAAAATTGAAATTCACCATTCAAGTTCCAGGACCTGAGACAAAAGCCATCGGTGAGTTTGCCAAGGCCTGTGACACCTACATCATCTTCGGCAGCTACGCGACCGACCCGGATTGGCCTGGCCACATTCTTAGTCTTAACCCGGTCATTGGCCGTGATGGCGAGATCAAACACACCTATTGGAAAACCCGCAACGCCTCGCGTTACACCGATGATGGTGGCGAAATCCCAACAACGACGATCGAAAACGTTCGCACTAAATTCCGGGCGAAGTATGGCATCGCAGAAGAATTTCCGGTTCTGCAGACGGAGTTCGGCAACATTGCGGTGAGCACGGTTCAGATCGACCCGTTTGTTTTTGCTGCGTTTGCCATGCGCGGCGTCGAGATCATGCTACGCACAGCTACGGGTTTCTCGGAAGTCGATGTGCAGGGGATTGCTTATTACAATAACGTCTACTCGGGCATGTCCAACATCACGTTCCCGTCTAACCCGAACTTCCCGAAAGGGTTTGGCGGCAACTCATTGATCGTCGCGCCAGGTGGCCGAATTTTGGCCCAGGAGAAAGGCGATGCAGAAGCCATCGTCGAAGCGGAACTCAACATTGGGGAGTTGAGGAAGGATCGCCGCATTCCTCGTTATCCGATGGAAGTCGTCAAGCCGATCTTTGACCAGTTCGTGCAGGAAGTGCCCATCGATATTCTCGATGTGCCCCGGGCTGAGCTACCGCAAACCCGCGAGGACATGAAAGGCTTGATGGATAAGCGCAGCCGCTGGCTCAATCTGCAGGGCGATGCCGGTTAAATACCGCGATCTATAACGAACGGAGGCGGGCATGGCGGGAGCAACTCCTTGCATGCCCGTTTTTCATTCTGGGTGGAGGTTGGACGCGGGACCTGTGTTGTCCGAAACTTCATCGGAGTTAGGATTCTATTTGTGATTGGTAGCCGCGCATACTTACCAGGCCTATAAATGTTCCTATATTGTTCTCATTGAGGTTAGAGCCATGTGCGGCAGTTTATCGGGTTATAAGGCGTGGAAAGATATCCACGATCTCTATGCACTCTCCATAGCCAGTGAGCCGCTGAAAGAGGCGGATCCTCAGCCTACAGCAGTGGTTCGCCCAACCGATCAACGGCCGTTTATCCGCATGGCTGGTGGGAAACAGGGCCTCGACCTCGGTGTCTGGGGCTTTCCGCCGCCGGAAGGCCGATCCAGCCCGATTATCAACGCCCGCTGTGAAACCGTCGATGTGCTGCCAACCTTCGCCAAGGCCTTTGAAAAGCACCGCTGCGTGATACCGGCGACGGGCTATTACGAATGGAAGAAGGAGGTTGATGGTTCACGGACGCCGTGGCGGTTCTCGCTTGATGGCCCGGCCAACAACGGTGGCGCTGTCAGTGAACGACTAGCGTCACGAAACCGGATGTTTGAGGGCGAGGGTGGCAGCCTGTTTGTTTTGGCCGGCATTTTCATGGTCGACCGAAAAACCAGCCAACGCCATTTTGCCATCATTACAACCGAGCCCAGCGAGATCGCCGCTGAGATTCACGATCGCATGCCCGTCATCCTTACGGATTCTATGATGGACCTATGGCTGACACCATCGACAGCGCCGAACGCGCTAAAGCGGATGTGCCGCCCGTATGAAGGCAGCAACCTCATTGCCAGGCCGGTATCGAAGACCCTGCATCAGCCACCGAAGTATGTGGATGAAAACCAGATGAGTTTGGCGATGTGAGGAAAGTGTGGGTGAGCCCGATGGAGACCCAACAGCTAAAGCCCATTTGTCGCATAATGTATATTATGAATAGTTTAGATATACAGAAATCCAGTTGTTTCCTTAGTTTATTTCTCTATGCGTTGGTTGTCTGACCACGTTCGTATGCCTCTGTCTTCATTCATTGCCTGCACCACTACACAGGCCTGCGCCTTCAAGTTCGCTTCACGTTACGCTCCAACTATCTATGCGTAACCCTTTGTTCTGAATCATAAAACCTGACCTGGGCTCTCTGTGCTTTAAACCAACGCGCAGTACGGTATGATCCGCGCGTATTCCTGGTCAAACTTGCACGGCTTAAGAATTTCTCTCTATGCCCAAAGCTTATTCCGAAGATGGCTATATCGCGTCTCACACGTACACCACCGGCTTCTATAAAGAGCAAACACCGGCGTTTCTTCACTATGCGCTTCTGAGTGGCGGACTTGGTCCCCGATTGCCGGCAGCCTTCTCGTCGTCTGAGGCATTTGCCAGCTGCGACATCGGCTGCGGTTTCGGTTTAACGCCGATCATCGCGGCAGCGGTTGACCCAACCGCTGATATCTGGGGATTTGACTTTAACGCCGAGCATATTTCAGGTGCTAAGGCTCTCGCACAGGCGGCAAACGTACCCAACGTCACCCTATTAGATGCCAGTTTCGAAACGTTTCTCGACCATGATACGCCTGATTTTGACCTCATTACGTTGCATGGCATTTATTCCTGGGTCAGTGACGAGAGCCGCCAACAAATTATCAAAATCCTGCACAAACGCCTTAAGCCCGGCGGGGTTGTCTATCTCAGCTACAATGGTCTCACTGGCTGGGCATCGGCTGCGCCCATGCGGCAGTTTTTCTATGATTATACTAACCTCACAGATTCTGACCCATTCGCTGGTGCTAGCAACGCGGCGGCTATGGTTAATGGGATGCGGGCGGCTGGAGCTGCATTCTTTGGGGTCAATCCCCAAGCTGGGAGACTGCTCGATAAAGCGCTCCAAACAGACGCTAGGTATATGGTTCATGAGTACCTGAATGGGAATTGGTCTCTGTTTTCACTGGTGCAAGTGGCCGATGAATTGGCTAGCGCCGGACTCAGTTATGCCGGCAGCGCCGATCTTACCCACGCCTTCGACGTGTTCCATATGACACCTGAGGCCCAAGCCATGCTTGGCAGCATTCCCAATCCTCTCCTGCGTGAGAGTGCTCGGGACTTCTTTATGAACCCCCTGCTCCGCAAGGATATTTTTGTCAAAGACCCACCGCTAACAACGTCGGATAGACAGACCGAAGCCTTGATGGACCAGCGGTTTTGCGCGATGAAACTAGCCGGTCAATTGCCCCAGCATTTCAATTTCCCGCGTGGCGGCGTGAGCTTGACGGCGGATGCCCATGCCGCGATCAAGACCGCGTTGAGTAAGGGGCCAGCCTCGGCACGGACGATTGTCGACAATAGTGGCGTCGAGCTTAAGAGTGTTCTGAATGGCCTCAAATTGCTAGCAAACGTGGGCTTCGTGGCGCCGGCCTTGCCGGAGGCGATGACGGCAGAAGGCCAACAACACACCGATCGATTTAATGCCGCGCTCGCAGAATATGAAAAAGGGAGCGGTGAACGGGTCCCCTTCTACGCCTCGCCAATCACCGGCGGCGGTATCTCACGCGAAGCTGATGCGGCTTTATTAAAGGCCTTCGGAGTTCGCGTGTAACGGCGCTTGCCTATAGTTTTATGGTCATCCCATCATGGGCTGGCGTTACATCGGGCGGGCATTTCTCCAAAACTGAGTCGTAATCGAGTCCTGGGCCCATGTGGGTGATGATCGCTCGCTTCGGTTTGAGGTTCGCAATCCACTCTAATGCCCGGTCTAGGCTGACGTGCGTTTGGTGGGCGTCGTCATTGGTTAGAGCGCCAACAATCCATTGATCGAGATCTTGTAGCGCAGCCCTGGCCGCCTTGGGCAACGCCATGAGATCCGTCGAATAGGCGAAATCACGGATACGAAAACCAAGCGTGTCCATCACACCATGGTCCTGGACGAAGGGCGTAATTTCCATGTCACCGATGCGGAACGGCATCGGTGCGTCGATGATGTTCGGCACCAGCCAGGGTCGGAAAATCGGCTGGCCCGCTGGAATACCCTGGAAGGCGTAGCCGAAGCGGGTTTCAAGCTCTTTCATGGTCTCAACGTTGGCCCAAATATCAAGTGGTCCGCCAAGCGCGCGGTTTATTTCCCGCAATTCATCGAGGCCGTTGGCGTGATCAGCATGACCGTGAGTAAAAACCACCGCATTAAGGGTTCGTATGCCCGCATCTAAGCATTGGGCACGCATATCGGGTGACGCATCAATGAGCAGGTGAGTGTTGTCTGTCTCCACCAGAATAGAGGATCGCAGCCGGTTGTTTTTTGGATTTTCTGGATCACATGCGCCCCATCCCCTGGCGAGGGTCGGTACGCCCCCTGCTCCGCCACAGCCTAGAATGGTGACTTTTAGACCCTCAACACGGGGTGTCAGCATTTCTGCGGGTTCGGCCATGGGTCTCGTCTACGCTGCGGCTTTGCTAAACAACCTAAAAAAGTTCTCGGTGGTCTGGCTCGCGAGGTCTTCGGGCGATAAGCCATGAAGATCAGCCACACATGCCGCCGTGTGTGCGACAAACGCAGGTTCATTGCGTTTACCGCGCTTTGGGACAGGTGCCAGGTATGGCGAGTCCGTCTCAACCAGTACACGATCCAAAGGCACACGCTTTGCGGTGTCGCGCAGCTCTTCCGCTTTTTTAAAGGTGACGATCCCAGATAGTGAAATATAAAGTCCTAAATCTACAGCTTTTTCAGCGAGTTCTGGGCCAGAGCTAAAGCAATGTATAACCCCCGTGAATTCACCAGCAGCCATTTCGTCTTCAAGAATGCGACTCATTTCGGGGTCGGCATCGCGAGTATGAATGACTATGGGTAGTCCGGCTTCGCGGGACGCCTGGATATGCGTGCGAAATTGCCGTTCTTGAATTTCACGCGGGCTGTGGTCGTAGAAAAAATCTAATCCCGTCTCCCCAAAGGCCACGACTTTGGCGTCGTTCGTGGCAATGTCCAAGAGCCGCGCTTTGTCGATTTCTGGCTCATTCTCGGCTTCGTGCGGGTGAATACCCACCGTGCAGTGCATGTCATCAAAGCGTCCCGCGATCGCGCGCACTTGTTCAAACTTAGTGATGTGGGTGCAAATGGTCAGGAAATGCCCCACACCCGCCGCGCGGGCACGACTGATTACGCCTTCCAGGTCGTCCTGAAAGTCAGGGAAATCGAGGTGGCAATGGCTATCGACTAACATTGCTGGGTTAGACCCCTACTCCACACTGTCTTCTGCCAGTTCCAAACGCCGGAAAACTGGTTCGGGTTTGGGTAACTCTTCTCCTGGCACTGGCGCATGTCCAGGGTCAAAGGCGGTGAAATCTCGTTGATCTTCGGGCACCGCCAATTGATCTAGAATGTCCTCTGTCGCATGCGGCGTGAACGGTTGCATAACCAGGGCTAACAAGCGGATGACATCGGTCAGCACGTACAACACCGTTGCCATACGTTCGGGGTCTTCTTTGCGGAGCACCCAGGGTGCCTGCTTGTCTACATAGCCGTTCGCCGCTCGCACGACCGTCCAGATGGATTCCAGAGCATCATGAAAGGCTTGGTGATCAATCGCGCTACGGACAGGATCGAGCATCTCGGCAGCAGCATTGAGGATGTCAGCATCGTCAGGCGTGAAATTGCCTGGCGTCGGCACCTTAGCCTCACAGTTCTTATGGATCATCGACAACACACGCTGTGACAGATTGCCGAATTCGTTAGCAAGCTCACCGTTGGCACGTTGGATTAATGCCGCCTTAGAGAAATCACCATCGTTGCCGAAGGGGACTTCCCGCAGCAAAAAGTAGCGCAGCTGATCGAGGCCGTAATCTTCAATCAGCGCATTGGGATCGATGGCGTTCCCCAGGGATTTCGACATTTTTTGGCCTTCGATGGTCCACCAGCCGTGGGCAAAGATGCGCCTCGGCAAAGGCAAGCCGGCGGCGAGCAAAAAGGCCGGCCAATAAACGCAGTGAAAGCGAATGATATCCTTACCGATCATATGCAGATCAGCTGGCCAGAACGATTTGTATTCTTCAGCGTTTTCATCAGGATAGGCGGCAGCCGTCATGTAATTTGTCAGCGCGTCGATCCACACGTACATCACGTGTTTGTCGTTGCCGGGAACCGGGACGCCCCAGTCGAACGTGGTGCGGGAGATCGAGAGGTCACGCAGGCCGCCCTTAACAAAGCTTGTGACCTCATTGCGGCGGCTGACCGGCGCAATGAAATCCGCATGGCTTTCGTAGTAGTCCAGCAGCAAGGGCTCGGCCGCTGAAAGCCTGAAGAAGTAGCTTTCCTCTTCCACCCACTCGACGGGATTGCCGTTGGGCGCAAGTTTTTTGCCATCTGGCCCAACGGTAAGCTCATCTTCCGTGTGGTAGGCCTCGTCACGCACCGAGTACCAGCCGGAATATTTATCCAAAACGATCCAAGGTTTTCCGTCCGGTGCTGTCTTTTCAGCGATGCGGGTCCACAGGGCTTGGCAGGCCTTGATATGGCGTTCTTCCGTGGTCCGGATAAAGTCGTCGTTGGTCACGTCCAGGGTTTCGGTCAGATCACTGAAGGTTTTGGACACATCGTCGGTGAAGGCTTGTGGGCTGACGCCCTTTTCAGCTGCCGCTTTGGCAACTTTCTGGCCGTGTTCGTCCGTCCCTGTGAGGAACTTAACGCGGTAGCCATCAAGCCGCTTAAAACGCGCCAATACATCGCAGGCTATGGTTGTGTAGGCATGGCCGGTGTGCGGCTTGTCATTGACGTAGTAAATCGGCGTCGTGACGTAAAAGGTCTTGTCTGATCCGATTGCCATAACCAACTCCAGCGCGGCGCCAAGGCCTGAGCTTCCGGATTATCCGGCTGCCCGTTGTTCTATGGCGAGAAGCGCGTTGAGAACGGTCCGCTTTTTGTCGAGGTGCACTGCATCGGCACGTTCAAAGAGGCGGGCGATCTTTTCCCACACCTCCACCCATTGATCAAGGCCAGCACTTGCGCACAGCCGATCGGCAATGGCGTGTTCTCCGGGTACGATTTCCTGTGTATGGGCCCAATCATTTCGGGCTGTGACTGAAACCATGCGAGCTAACCACCAAGTCAGAAGGTCTGCCACTGTACGAAAGCCATCACCTTTGAACGTCGCATCAGACAGGGCATGGGCCATACCAATGTCCATTTTGGGCATGGTTGCGAGGACACCGATTAAACTGCGAAACAGATCGAGGCCGCCGGCGTTTGCTAACTCCAAGGCGCGTCCGACCGATCCGTCAGCCAGCACAGACAACGGTCCAGTATCCTTGCTGTCGAGGTCTGGCCGATATCGCGTGAGGAGCGTGGCGACGGTTTGCGCTGGCAAAGGGGACAAATCCAGGCGCCGGCACCGTGAACGGATGGTTGGCAGCAAACGCGCAGGGTTGTGCGATACCAAAAATATCAGGGCTCGCTGTGGCGGCTCTTCAAGAACTTTAAGAACCGCGTTCTCGGCATTGCGGTTCATTTCGTCCGCGGCGTCGATCAGGACTACGCGCCACCCACCTTCGGCTGGTGTTAACCTCAAAAAACTGCCGATCCCCCGGACTTCACCGACGGATATCGTAGCCTTGCGTTTGCTTTGTTTTGTATCGGCCCAGGCGCGTTCAACGGCGCGAAAATCCCCATGTCCCGAAGCCGCGACCCGTCGAAAAACCGGATGCTCGCCGGACATCTGTAGGTTTTCCGCCTGTGGCTCTGGATCACCAAAAAGCCCTGCCCCCTGATCCGCATCATTTGGTTGGGATAGCGCGAACCGGGCCATACGGTACGCTAAGGTCGCCTTGCCAATCCCACGTGGACCGCAAATCAACCAAGCGTGAGCGAGGCGGCCAGAGGACCAGGCATCTAAAAACGTCTGTTCAGCGTCGTCATGCCCAGAGAAGTAGGGATTGTCCCGCGACAATGGAATCTCATCGTTGGGGTCAGCTGCCTTTGGTTTTCTAGCCATGAAATGACTCTATCACCGGAAGGATAACGGCTTGAAGACGGGCCGCCACTTCTTCTTCAGTTCCAACAGAATCGATCACACGGCACCGCTCTGGATCACGTTTGGCGATGTCGAGAAATCCGTCACGGAGACGGTGATGAAACGCGACGTCCATATCTTCGTACCGCAATTCATCGCCGCCCCGAGAAACGGCTCGTTTGAGCCCTTCTTCGACAGGGATATCCAATATTAGTGTTAGGTCAGGTCTAAAATCGCCGAGAACGATCGCGCTGAGTTGTTCTACGGGTTCGCGACCTAAGTCATGACCGTACCCTTGATAGGCCATAGTTGAGTCTGTGAATCGGTCACAAATGACAATGGAGCCAGCATCTAACGCGGGCTTGATTGTCCGCTCTACATGATCCCGTCGAGCAGCAAAGAGCAGCAACGCTTCGGTCATGCCGTCCCAACGATCTGCCGCACCGGTCACAAGGAGTGACCGAATGGCTTCGGCTCCAGGAGAGCCGCCCGGCTCACGGGTCACGGTAACCGTCTGCCCACGCACCTCTAGGGCTGCCTGCAACCGCTTGGCTTGGGTCGATTTACCGCTGCCCTCACCGCCCTCTAGGGTAATAAATAGACCCCGCGTCACGTGATTAATCCTGTTTTTTGGAGCCGAGGCTCGCGTCAGTTGCCGCTAGAGAAACCGAAAAGGATCTGCGTGGCAGCAGCCTGAATCCGGCCTGTGAAGCCGAGCTTAGCGACCGACGCACCGGCAACGAGATCATATTCCAATGCATCCATGCCGTCTCCATTGATGACCAATTTAGCAACTGATGTACCCTGCTCAATCGGCGCGGCAATCGGTCCTTCGTAGACAGCTTTGACATCAAGGGTGCGCCACGCTTGGCGTGGTATCGTCACGGTAACGTCTTCTTCGATGATGAGGGGGATTGTTGGCTCCAGCCCAAGCCAAACCTCGGCATCTGAAACCATCTCTCCGGCCCGGAACAAATCCTTATTGGTAAAATTCCGGAACCCCCAATCCATCAGTTTGGCGGTCTCTTCAGATCTAGCTTGCGTACTCGCCATGCCGTTTGCGACCAATAATAATCGGCGGCCATCGCGAACGGCAGAGGCCGTCAAACCATAACCCGCTGCATCGGTATGTCCTGTCTTGAGGCCATCCGCGCCGCCCGGACGATAAAGCAGAGGGTTGCGATTGAATTGCTTGATGTCGTTGTAGGTAAATTCGGTTTCTTTGTAGAGCGAGTAATATTCCGGGAAGTCAGTAACGATAAGACGAGCGAGCAAAGCCAAATCCTCGGCCGTCATGTAATGATTAGGATCAGGTAGGCCCGTGGCATTCGCAAAATTGCTACCTGTTAAACCGAGGTCGCGCGCTCGCTCTGTCATCTCATCAGCAAACGCTTCTTC
>WLXB01000116.1 GCA_012103295.1 Alphaproteobacteria bacterium
AGACTTCCAGTTCATCACAGATCAGATCAACCTGATCCTCCGGCATAGAGGCGCTGACTTTGAGCCGAATGCAACTGCCGCGACGACGGCGTTTTAGGGCCGTCTCAAAACTCTGCACTAAATCTTGAGCTTCTTCGTCGATCTCCATTTCACTATCACGAATAACCCTGAAAACACCCGATTGCATGACCTTGAAGCCTGGGAAAAGACGGTCGAAAAAGAGCGTGATGACTTCTTCGAGTGTAATAAATCTAATCTTACGACCGCGGAGTCGAATCAACCGATCCACCTGTGATGGCATCGGCACCAATGCCCGCATTCCTTCGCCGTTTTCGATCCGCACCAATTGCAGAATGAGGGATAAGCCCAGGTTTGGAATGAAAGGAAACGGATGGGCTGGGTCAATCGCCAGTGGTGTAAGGACTGGAAAAATGTGTTCCATAAAGCGGTCTTGCAACCAGGCCTTATCCGTCGCGTTTAGTTCATCTCTGGAAACTACATGGATCTCTTCCTGATCAAGCTCTGTTTGCAATTGTTTCCAACAGGCATCTTGATGGCGCAGGACATCCCGCACCGCCGCATTGATTTGGGTCAGTTGTTCTTGCGGCGTTAAACCGTCGGCACTGCGCTGTACAACGCCTGCCCTCACCTGCCCCTTTAGACCGGCCACGCGCACCATGTAAAATTCATCAAGGTTGGACGCTGAAATAGACAAGAAGCGCACGCGTTCCAACAAAGGATGATTGGTGTTCTCCGCTTCCTCAAGCACACGCGTATTGAACGACAACCAAGAAAGCTCGCGGTTAATAAACCGATCACTGCTCTCAAGGTTTATCGCTGACTGGCCAGCGCTGTTGTCGACAGATGTACTGTCTTGTGGACTCACTCGAGAGTTCCTTTGCAAATTTTACAGCGGTGCTTGATCCCGACCGCCGATTGCCCGTTTATGACCAGGGACCGCAGTACCCGCACAAAATTTTCCATGAAAACACAATGTATTACGGGCTTCTGACTGTATCATGTGGGCTCGCACCCTGTCGATTATTGGACGAACGCGTGACTCTTTCTCTCCTTCTTTTAAGACATGCCAAAGCCGCCGAGGCCGCAATGAAAGACCACGAGCGTGCGCTAGCACCGCGCGGTCAGCGCGATGCAAAAAAAATAGCTGAATATATGGCCGTCTCCGGCCTGAAGCCCGACATAGCATTATGCTCGACAGCGAGTCGCGCTCGTCTGACGTTGGACCCCATCCTCTCAGCTTGGCCGGACTTGCCCGTATCCTATGAGGGCGGGCTCTACCTCGCCTCAACCGCCGATGCCTGTGCACATCTGCGGCAAGCCGACCCCGCGCAATGCGTTTTAATAGTCGGCCATAATCCGACCATGGAAGACGTGCTGCGTCAGTTAATCGACCGCCGGCAAACGCAGGATTCCGGACTCTCGGACGCTCTTTCTAAATACCCGACCGGAGCACTCGCTGAACTGTCTATAGACTGCAAACATTGGAGCCTGCTCGATAAGTCTTGCGGTCAACTCAAGCGCTTTATCAAACCCCGCACCCTGGATGACCCCACAGCAGACTAATCAGGTGCTACGGCATCAAATTCACCGCCTTCAAGAATACCCCGGACTAAAGGAACAGTGATTTTTCGATTCTGGGCCAAAGCGTCACGATCGACGCGCTCCGCCAAGGTTTGCACGGCAACAAAGGTACGTGGAATTCGTTTCTGAATGTACTCCACGAGGTCGGGAGTAATCTCTAGCTGCCGATCACGAAAGAGCTTTACCAATACGGCAGTTATGGTTGCATCGTCTGGCGAGCGTATTTCGACGGAGGGCATGCCGTTCAACCTAGACTTAAGATCGGGCAAGCTCACATCCCACCGCGCTGGCGCGGTTCGTCCGACAATCAATAGGTGCTTACCGGCTTCCCGGACAACATTGAAAAGATGAAACAAGGCCTGCTCATGAGAAACAGCATCAGCGTTGTCCCAGGCCAGGGCGTGGTGCTTAGCCACTAACGCGACAGGGTCAGATTGAGATATCTCGTTGACATGGAGCACGTGGGCTCCCGCTTTCGCAGCGAAGAGGTGAACCAAGTGCGATTTTCCGCAACCAGGCGGACCGTACAGACCAAGTCCATGGGATGGCCAATTTGGCCAGGTATCGATCCAACCGACGGCCTCTCGATTGGCGTCAGTCACTAGAAAATCCGCACGTCCAGTTGCCGGTCTATGGCCCAATTCCAATGGGAGTTGCTGTGATGCCGTCATGACGAGCCTGCAGTGAAAACCGCTAGGGCCTCCGCTCAGATGCGCTGTTGCTAAACAGCCCTGATGGATAAGCCGGTGGCGGTGATTGCTCAATCGGCTGACTATATATCGACGATGAGGCTGGCACCGGCATCGATGGTGCAGATTCTTCTGCGCCAAAAGTCTGCACGACATTTGTCGAGGCGGCGCGATCCTCAATCACCCAGGCCTCATCCTGCCATACGAAACCCAAGTCACTTTGCGCCATAGCCAACTTTAGCTGATCCTCGTCACCAAGATAGTAAAGCGTCACTTGAGCCCGATCTCGCGTGATTGCTTGCAGTTCATGGCGATCAATTAGGGGGACTTGTTCCAGGCGTGCCCTTACGGTGAGCCAATCTTCAAGCGCGTTCAACGGAACCAAGGCGGTGATTTGTCCTGTCACACCGAACTGAAGCATATTCTCTTTCTTCCATTCGTCCTCAACGACAGCCCAGGACCTCGCAGCGGCAGCAATAAACAACTCGGTCCAGGTTTGACCACCTGAAGCCGGTACATCTAGTCGTCGTTCTGCGCCTGTCCGCGTGAAGTATAACGTAACGCGTACCGATTCCGCCCCAAGACTGCCCAATAACGACGCGGTTGCAATCACGACGTCATCGGCGCCATAGCGGCTCGCCCAGGATTGCAAGCGTCCTTGATCTCGAGCCATAACATCTTCAATGCGCAAGTTTGATAAATCTTCTAAGTCGCCAAACGGAAGCTGACGCGGAACCAGTCCCATTGCAGGTGGGACCCGGCCCCACGCGTCCATCCACGGATTAGAATCCGACCAAATGACCGGATCAGACACGACAGACTCTTGGTAGACGGGAATGATGGCAATCGGTTTACTGATGGTCTCAGCAAACGGCACACCGGCGAATCTTAGAGTCGACCGGACCGAGTCCGGACGGAAACGAACGGTTAATTCAGCGAGATATCGCCCAGATGTTGTCCGCTCGTTAGAGACTGAAAAATCTCGGACCAAATCAATGGCATCACGATTGGACAAGTCAGGCAGATCGGCCTGATACATATTCGGCACAAGCCGACGGAACAATTGACCCATTGCGGCGATTTGGCCGTCCTGAAGGCCCTTAGCTCGTGCTTCAGTGGTTGTACCGCCACGGGCGTCGATGCCTACCCCGCTGACCGTAAAGACCTGCGATTGAGCAACAACGGGCCCACCAGAGAGCAAAATTGGCAGGCCTGCGAACGCTGCAATAACTGACGCGACAAAGAAGTTGCAGCGGGCCGTTGCAACGCGCCCGTCTTTGGCTATGGTACGGCTTCTTTTCGCCGCGCTAGGTGAGGCTGACATTTCTAAGTCCTCTCAGGCCGATGGCCGCCGTTCCAACGGTTTAACGTACAAAGACGCCGGGGTCGATATTGACGCCGGCAACGCTTTGGTGGAAGCCATCAAGCCACTCGCCAAATCGACGGGCCGAAGCGGTGCCGATTCGGCCCTCGGCGGATTCGGCGGTTTGTTTGATCTTAAAGCGACCGGATACAAGGACCCAGTCTTGGTCGCGGGTAATGACGGCGTCGGCACCAAATTGCTCGTGGCCATTGAAGCCGGACGCCACGATACAGTCGGCATCGATTTGGTCGCAATGTGCGTCAATGATTTGGTCGTCCAAGGTGCCGAACCCCTATTCTTTCTTGATTACTTCGCGACCGGCAAACTCTCAATAGAGGCTGCAACGGCTGTGATTAGCGGTATTGCCGCCGGATGCCGAGAAGCTGGATGCGCGCTGATCGGCGGCGAGACAGCAGAAATGCCAGGACTCTATGGCGAGAATGAGTACGACCTCGCAGGATTTTCGGTCGGTGCCGTCGAGCGAGACGGCATTTTGCCCCGCGATATTGGCACGGGCGATGTTGTTCTTGGTCTACCGTCATCAGGGTTTCATTCCAACGGGTACTCCCTGGTTAGGAAAGTGGTCGCGCTCACCGGTCATCGATACGACGACCCGGCACCGTTCGATTCATCAGTATCTCTTGGCGATGCCCTGCTGACCCCCACGAGAATCTATATCAAGCCCTGCCTGGCCCTGGTTAAGGCCGGTCTAGCTCATGGCTTCGCACACATTACGGGCGGAGGACTATTGGAGAATATCCCGCGCGTCCTAGCTGACGATTTGGCCGTCGACTTGACGGCAGAGGCCCTACCCCTCCCCCCAATAATGACCTGGCTCGGTCAAGCTGGTGGTATGTCCGCGGTGGAAATGGCCCGCACCTTCAACTGCGGAATCGGTATGATCGTGATCGTTGCGGCCGAGGACGAAACAGCCGCACTGGATATTCTCAAGGAGAAAGGTGAATCACCGCGGCGCATTGGTGTTGTTTCAGAGCGAGGCGACGGTGATGCAGTGCGGATCGATCAATTGGCTGAAACTTGGGGCCTGTCCTAGGGACCTACCCTAAAGTATCGAGATCAATCTCTCCGGATACGATGCGAATCAGGGTTTCCGTATAGAGGTGGTGTTCCTGCGCCAGGACCTTTGCCGCCAAGTCTTCAGGTGTATCACCTGGCAAAACTGAAACCTTGGCCTGGGCGACAACCGGGCCCGTATCATAGTCACCGTCAACCAAGTGAACGGTAGCACCGGACTCCGAGTCACCGTTGGCAATCACCGCTTCATGGACTCGCCCACCGTACATGCCCTGACCACCGTATTTCGGGAGCAAAGCGGGATGGATATTGAGAATACGGTTGGCGTAAGCGGCCAAAACCTGCGGCCCGATCTTGCGCATATACCCCGCTAAAACGATGAGATCGATCTTAGCCTCTTTTAGCGCGTCGAGATGAGCCTGATCTAGCGCGTCCTCAGAGCCAGTGGTTTTTGGGCTGAGATGGACGTGCGGCAGAGAATTTTCTGCGGCCCATTCCAGCGCTGCACTTGTCCGATTGTTACTAATCAGCAGGGCCGGATCGGCCACTAAAGTACCTGCCTGGCACGCGGCCACGATTGTCCGCATGTTGCTTCCTCGATGGGAAACAAAAAAGCCGAGGCGCGGATGTCGAGGCAATGGCACCACCGGCTTCTCCGCTTACCTAGGCAGACGGTCTGCTATCCAACGATTTCGTCTTCATTGAAGAAGTACGCGATCTCGATTGCCGCATTTTCCTGGGAATCTGACCCATGCACAGAATTCGCTTCTATGCTCTCGGCAAGGGTTTTCCGAATTGTGCCCTCGTCTGCATCGGCCGGATTGGTCGCGCCCATGATTTCACGATTGCGGGCGACAGCATTTTCACCCTCGAGCACTTGGACAACCACCGGACCGGAGGTCATGAACGCACAAAGATCGTTGAAAAATGGGCGCTCCTTATGGACCGCATAAAACCCTTCGGCTTTGGCCTGATCCAGCTTCACGCGCTTTTGAGCGATAACCCGCAGGCCGCCTTCTTCAAGCATTGAAACAACTTTGCCAGTCAAATTCCGGCGTGTGGCATCGGGTTTGATGATCGAGAAGGTGCGTTCTAAAGCCATGATTTATGCGTCCATTTTCATCAGAATCGGTGGAAAAGCCGAACCTAGAGTGTCGGCTTAAGTCGCGCGGGTTATAGCCAACACGGCCCGCAGAGGCAACACACCAGCATTGGGATACGAGGCCTCGCTACTAGGCCCTAGGCTTGGGCCTTCTCTTCCCATCCCCCGCGATCTGTCTGCTGCCAATAGTGCAACTCGTGGCCGTCGCCACGGGCCGTTTGCCAGCGGTCACGGGCCGCGCTGACGGCGTCGGTATCATTGCCATCAAACAGATCAAGACAACGCTCGTAGGCGGCCAGATCATCCGCAGTCATGCTGTCAGTGACCACCAGGACAGACGCTTGATTCGGATTTTCGGAGCGGTCTGTCACCCATATGGGTTGGTCGGCCGCATGACCGTCTTTGGCTGTTCCATTGGCCAACCAGGAATTGGGGTCGAAGGTCCAAAGGGCGTTGCTTAGACTCTCAACGCGCTCCTCAGAGCCCGCCAGGATCACCGCACGATGGCCAGCTTGACGGACTTTGCTGAGGATTTGCGGCAAAGCACGTTCCAGCGGCCACTTCTGTAAATGATAGAAGTCAACGCGCATGGATCGCCCCTGCCAATGGCCTAACGGAGTTAACTTTCACCAATTCTAACAGGGACAAGACGGAAGTCTTCACCCGATTGGATCCGCAATAGCACGACGCTTCGATCTTTTTTGCGGGCGTCGGCAATCACCTTCTCAGCATCCGCAGCCGTCTCAACCGGGGTTTGTTGAACCTCAGCAATGATATCGCCACGACGCAGGCCTTTTTCCGCAGCATCGCTATCGCCGTCAACATCCACGATGACTAAACCCGTAATTTCATCGGGCAAGTCATATTGTGAGCGAATGTCGGATGTCAGTTCTGCAACAGTAAGACCTAGCTCACCGATCTCTTTACGGTCCGGCTCGTCGTTGCGCGAGCGCGAGTCAGACCGCGCGGCGACCTGCACTTCTTCTTCATCCAACTCAGCGATGCGAACGTTGAGGCTTTTTTCCCTGCCGTTGCGCCACACAGTTACCTTGACGCGTTTGTCGATGTCGGTTTCTGCAACGATCAAAGGCAAATTGCGCATTTCTTCGACGGGCTTACCGTCAAAAGTTAGGATCACATCGCTTGGCTCAACGCCGGCTTTTTCAGCCGGACTATCTTCGACCAACTCTGCGACGAGAGCACCGCGGGCACTATCAAGGCCAAGACTCTCTGCAATCTCGGGGGTCACAGTTTGAATTTTTACGCCTAACCACCCGCGCCGGGTCCGGCCGAACTCGTTGAGGTCGTTGATAATAGACTGTGCGAGGTTTGACGGTGAAGCGAACCCAATTCCGACGCTGGCGCCAGTCGGCGAGAAGATTGCCGTATTAATGCCGATGACCTCACCTTTCATATTAATCAGCGGTCCACCGGAGTTACCGCGATTGATAGCAGCATCTGTCTGAATGTAATCGTCATACGCATTGCCGTTACTGAGCTGACGAGAACGCGCAGAGACGATCCCGGCGGTAACGGTCACTCCAATGCCGAACGGATTACCAATGGCCACAGACCAATCACCGACGCGCATCTTATCTGAGTCGCCCCACTTCACTGTCGGTAGTGGCTCGTCCGCTTCAACCTTAAGAAGAGCGAGATCGACTTTCGGATCACGGCCAATAACGGTCGCTTTTAAAATGGTGTTGTCGGCAAGGATGACGCTGATTTCGTCGGCGTTCTCGATGACGTGATTATTTGTCACCACCAGACCATCGGCTTCAATAATAAACCCTGACCCTAAAGAAGAGGCTCGTCGCTTGGGACGGTCGCTATCGCCGTCACCATCCTCACCTTGCGGCATCTGATCGCCAAATTGCTCAAGGAAGTCCTTAAACATGTCTTCCAGGGGCCCGCCGCGAGGCATCTGCGGTATGCGGCGCTGTCCACGGCTGCGATTGCCTTGCTCAACGAGCTGAGTGGTGGAGACGTTAACCACAGCTGGAATGACATCTTCAACGACATCAGCGAAAGTCTGGGGAACTCGCTGAGCATCTGCGATCCGAGGAAACATAACCAGCACGAGGGCTATACCGACGGCGGCACTCCACAATGCGATGACGTTAGACGCCGACTCAGTATTGGGAGTGGAAAGGGAAGCGGTGCGGGCCATCTATGGGCCTCCTTTGGTTTAACGTGGCTGTCCTCGATGCCTTAAAGACCATTCTTGTCGGAAATGAGGATGCTCAACAACACAGTCAACGGCGCATGGCCGTTTTCTGTCAGCTTCGTAATTTAAACCCAGCGGGTAGCAAGCCTGTCACCCGTTCTCGTTTCGAGCCACTTAGTCGCGTGAGGCAGGAAGGGCGTCAAAAAACCGGAAGAATTCTGAATCCGGGCTGAGGATCATCGTTGTCCCTTCATTCAGGGAACCACGATAGGCCTCCATTGACCGCATAAAGGCGTAAAACTCAGGGTCTTTGCCGTGGACATCGTTGAGGACACGGCGACTTTCTGCTTCGCCTTGGCCCAACTGAATCTGAGCTTCTCGCTCAGCATCCGCGAGAATGATAGTCCGCTCGCGGTCTGCCTCGGCTTCAATACGCGCCTTGGTTTCTTGCCCCTGCCCCCGCAACAACGCAGCCTGCGCAATACGATCTGATCTCATACGATTGTAAACCGACTGACTGGTCTCTGGCGGCAGGTCAGTGCGACCAATGCGTACGTCTACAACCTCGACACCAAACTCGCTTTCCCGACGGCTGACGCCACGGGTAATTTCCTGCATCACCTCAACACGCTTCTTGGTGAGCAGGTCAGCAAGTTCCGCCTGCCCGAGGGCATCACGGACGCTACCATTGAGAATTGTCCCAAACCGGTCACGAAAACCGATTTCAGTGCGCACAGCTTGGTAGAATTTTAGGGGATCGACAATGCGATACCTGGCAAACGCATCAACAATAATACGCAACTGATTGACTAACGGCATTTCCTGACTGGGTGGATCCAAGTCAAGCACACGGTTGTCGTAGTAGATTACATTCTGCAACAGCGGGATCTTGTAATGCAGGCCTGGCTCAATGATGACACGTTTGGTCTCGCCAAGTTGCAGCACAATTGCCTGTTGGGTTTGGTGAACCGTAAAGAGCGTTCCAGTGAGTGCAACAGCCCCAACCAGAACAAAAACGCCGAGCGCAAGAAGCTTACCCGATTTCATCAGTTGTCTCCCTGCGACCGGTTGCCGCGCAACTCGTTAAGGGGCAAGTAGGGGACGACCCCACTGCCCTGACCGTTCTCGTCCATGATGACCTTTTCCGACCGGCTATAGACTTCCTGCATTGCTTCTAGATACAGGCGCCGCGCGGTCACATCTTTGTCGTTCTTGTAGGTTTGATAAAAATCGTCGAAGCGCTGGGCCTGACCCTGTGCTTCTCGAATAAGTTTCTCTTTTTCAGCGGATGCATTTTCGATCATCCGCGATGCCTCACCCTTCGCCCGGGGAACAATGTCATTGCGGTAGGCTGTCGCTTCGTTCCGCAAACGCTCTTGGTCCTGATTGGCCCTTTGAACATCGTTAAACGCGTCGATCACTTCCGGCGGTGGGTTCGCGCCCTGCACCCGTATTTCCAGGATGCTAATGCCTGCCCCATAACTGTCGAGAATTTCTTGCAGCACTGTCTGAGCGGTTTGTCCGACAACTTCACGGCCACCAGTGGTCACAAAGTCGAGAGTGTTCTGCCCGACGACTTCTCTCATTGAGCTCTCTGCAGCTAACTTAACTGTCTGCTCCGGTGCTCGAATATTGAAGAGGAAATCGCCAGCATCCCGGATACGCCACTGAACAACAAAATCCACGTCGACGATGTTCTCATCGCCAGTCAACATGAGGCTCTCTTGTGGCACGTCACGCTGATTGGTGGTGTTTGGAACACCTCTAAAGCCAACAGTAATTTGATTGGTTAGCGTAACTTTTGGGGTTTGAATTTCACCAATCGGTGCTGGGAACCAATAATTGAGGCCCGGCTGAGTGGTCTTAACATAGCTGCCGAACAGCAACTCAACACCCTGTTCATCCGGCTGAACGCGATAAAAACCGCTCGCCCCCCAGTTTTTGTATTGCTTGAAATACGAAAGTGAAAGCACTGGGAAAGATGGATATTCGACCGTTGTAGATGGATTTAATGTAGCGAAATATTTCAAGGAGAATCATCCGGAGCATTATAAACAACTCACCAAATCATTAGTTCCAAGCTGTCGACGACGTATGAGGGTTGAGGAAGAGGGAGGCGCTTCTATCACTAAGTATCAATTGGACCTATATAAACTTAGCCATGTTATTGATCTGGATGAAAAAGAAAACGTTCGACAGATTCGATACAAACAGAATACCAGAGCGCCCTTTGATATGCCCCAGGAAGAACTCGAAGCATTTTATGACGCATACAAGGCATTTACCCAGGTGGTTGAGGATCAACGATTCATTAAGGAGTTTTTACTGGAACCCGGGCAAATACTCGCATTTGATAATGCCCGAATTTTACACGGCCGAAATGCCATTGGATCATTTGTAAAACGGTTGGTTATCGGTGCCTATGTCAAAGGGGAAACGACTCGTAGTCGGTGGAGAATGTTATTAGGTAAACAAAGTGGTATGTCTGAGGCATGGCTAACCGGATGCTCCGACAGGGTCCTTCAAATGTTGGCGGACCGGGAAGCCTAGTAAATGATCTTCTCCCTGATATCTGTGAAAATGGACATTGAGGGAGAAGCCAGGAAGTATGAATCTTCAATATTATTCTTATTTGGGGGGCAGTGAATCTGTCTTAACGTCCCCTACTTATGTCTCTTTTGGGAGGTATTTATGACAGCACAAAACCAGCAAGTTAAATCATCTTTTCAAATCGATTCTGCTACACAAAATGGTGAGACCATTGATGTTCTTTGGAAAGATGGTCATAAGAGCGTTTACAACAATCTGTGGTTAATGGATGCATGTCGATGTAAGCAGTGTTTTCAGGATGATACCCTGAGTGTTAACCCAGGCAATGACCCACTGACAATGCCATTATCTCCATCCAGCAATTCCGTTGACGTCGAACAGGATGGTAGCCTGAAAATAGTTTGGGATGATCCAAGATCCGACCATGAAAGTATATTCGATTCCGCGTGGCTGAGGGTACACTGTCAAAGTGAAACTGGACGAAGTTTGGCTCGAAAAACCTGGGATAAAACTCTTGATATGCCAACCTTTGATTTCAATGATGTCGTTAGCAACGATGACGCTCTTTTTGTTTGGCTTGATTCGATTATTGAAACTGGCGTGTCTATCATCGAAAACGCACCTCGTAATGAAGAAGCGTTTCGGGAGCTAGCGGCTCGCGTTGGGTTTTTACATACCCGATATCATCCAA
>WLXB01000117.1 GCA_012103295.1 Alphaproteobacteria bacterium
GGGCGGCTCATCGGCAAAAGCCTCACCGGTGGTACACCACCGCCTCGCGCGAAGCTGGGCCGGAAGGACGGACCGTCCGGTGGCAAGAAGTTTGGTAAGAAAAAGCCGGCTAAGAGCCATCGCAAGGGCCCAAAGAACGGCGAGAAGAAGCCTTGGCAGACCTCTGGATCAGGCAAGTCAGACGGCAACAGAAAAACCGAAGGCGAAGCAAAACAAAAACGCCGTCGTAGACGGAACCGCCCTGGGCAGCCGCAAATCAAGCGCGCCGCCGCCTAAAATACTCCAGTGGATAGGCGGACCCGGAGACGGGTCCGCTAACCTGGTTATTCGTCGGCGAAGTCCATTTCGGTCGGTCGACCAAGCGCGAAATTAAAGTCTTCGGCGTCAAGTTCGACTTCTTCCTCAAACTCGAATGTATCGAGTTCAGCGTTAATGTCGATGTAAGCCCGGCCTGGGCCTTCTTCTGTGTTAAATGGATCTAACATGGCCTTAGCTCCCAATAGATAAACGATACCTCACACCCGGGAGCGTGCGCGGGGAAGGTAAACAGCCTGTTAATTGAAGACGTAATTTTATTTCAAAATTCCATGACTTAATCTTTGAGAGTTCAGTCTAATATCCGCTATCTACAAGGGATTGAGCCCCATGGTTACCTTTTCCGCCGAGATTAAAACCACCGCGAGTCCAGCCCGTATTTGGGCGGTTATGACCAACCTTTCCCTAGAGCCAACGTGGATGCAGGCGGTTTCTGCCGTGTCATTCCTGAACGGCGAGACAGCCTACCGAGTTGGTGCCCAAATGCAGCGCGAAGGCGGTTTCCTTGGAATGACACTACGTTGGACAAGCGAAATCACCGGCTATGAACAGGAACGGCTCATCGCCTTCAAACATGAGGGTGCGATCAAGGGCACGTCACAATGGGAGATCATTCCAGAACAAAACGGCGCAGTGATACGGTTCACCACCGACGGACCAGCGCCAGGCCCTCTCAAATGGCTTCCGGCCCTCGCCGCCGCCGGTGGCCGCGCCGGACTCAAAGGCGACGTCAAACGCTTAAAGGTCTTGGCTGAGACCGCGGCTTAATTCGGCCTGTAAATATTCTAATTTAACTCTTCCGGTTCGGACGTATTTGTTACGTCGAACATCTAACCCGGACAGACAGACCCCATGGATTTGACGAGATCCATTGTCGCGTCAAACCGTTTGATGTCAGCTTCATCGGGTTGACCTGCCTCTCCACCCATAACCACGCTGAATGCGGTCACACCCGATTGATCGAAGAAATGAATCGATCGTGCGACAGAGCCCCCTCGGCCAGGCAAAGCCAGCGCGTAAATTGCAGACATCTGGTCACTACGGATATGGCCGCCGAACGGGGCATCAATATCCAAATTGAAATAATTGCTCCGTTCTGAGCGCTTTCCGGCCGGAACCGCGCTATCGATTTCAAAAACGTGGCCTTCTTTGATGATCAGAGTGAAGGCTTTTTCCCACTGGGTCACTGAGGTCCAAATGTCCTCAAACCCCTCCGCGCTGGTCCCAGCTATATCAACCGCGGGCATAGCACTGGCGATGACGACCTCTGGTATATCGAGCTGACGTGCCGCCATCGCCGGAACCAGACGTGCGCCCGAACTAACCTTGTAGACGGCTTGCACTTCAATGGCTTGGTCCGGAGTCGCACACAGCGGTGCCGTTTCAGCATGTGCGCCACCGGAATTCGCGATCGCTATGGTCGCCACGGCGGCCATCAAGAAGCTCTTAAGCATAGGAATCCTCCTTCAATTACTATCCCGAAAACACATCCAAGCATGACAGGCTAATCAACCCAAGGTGTATTGGGTAACAATGCGTAACCCACCAGGGCACCAACTGAACTAACGATCAAACCGTTCCGGCGGCCCGTTCAAACGAGCAACAAAATCCTTAGCAATCTCTGGGTGATGTGCCTTCACCATCGTCAAAATACGTGGGTGGATATCTTCAACGGCAAAGCACTTTGCACCGCTGATACGGGTGATCAAGGTCCCTTCCCGATCGCCCATATTCATCCAGGGGTGCCAACTCTGCACAATGTGAACGGCCATTGTTGCCGGCGCGCTGGCCAGGTCTGGATTCAACACATCTGATACCTTGCCATGGTAGGTCGATAAATCATTGGCCCGAAATTGGCTCTGCCCCTCGCGTTCAACCAAAACATAGGCATCGGACATGAGCCAAACATTGTCTCCCGCGATTTCGGCAGGTCCCAGTGACCCGCTGCGCTGAATCTGCGCGCCTGGAAGCTGTGTCTGACTGATCGGACCAGCATCCGTAAACCTTCGGGAAAGCGGCCCCATAATCAGCGGCTCTTCGTCATAGACTTCCCCATTATACGGGTTCCGCCATTTACTCAGTGGCTCGTCCGTTTCGACATCGGTCTTGTAGACGATCTCCATCGATTTAGAATCAAAACTGCCATCTTCGTTGTGCGACACAAACTTGAACAGCACGACGTTTAGCGTCCACAGCGGTGTGAGTTCACCGTTGATCGAGCCGTACTTATTGCCACGGATCCACCAGATCAGTGGCCGGTCATCCGTTGAGTAAACGAGTTTTTTTGCAAAAGACCGAGATGAGTAAGGTCAGTCGGGTCTAGTGTTTGAGGTAAAGTTGCCGCCCGCGCCCTACCTAAAACGGGTGCCGCCGCAAGACCGGCTAGCCCTGCCATCAGTGTTCGTCTTTTCATTTTGACCATCCTATCCATCAGCTGCCCCAAAGATCGTAGCCCTCAAGGGCCTGACCTTTTGACGGCGGATTAAAGGTTTCATCCTCGACTTTTTTCTTAATGACGTCGATCAAGGCATCTTGAATCCGTTGTTTGGAATCCATCGGTTTATCGGCCCACAGATTAACTGGATAAAATGCGGCATCATTAAATACTGGTGCGTAAGCCTCCGCTCTGAGGCGGGCGAGTCTGTTGACGCCAAACGGACCTGTCGGCGTGCAACGCGCGCGACGCAATGCATCCATATCGATGACAGCCGATGCGTTGATGGACTCTCCAGCCACACCGCTCTCGACCATGAGTTGTCCTTGAAAGTCGATAATCTTTGAGTTGCCGGCATGAGTATCATTCGGCGGGCTTCCAATTATTTTACCAGCGTTGGCAGAAACGAAATAGACCATGTTTTCTGCCGCGCGGACGCGCTTGGCAGATTCCCAAGCCATGTTTTCCGAGCGACCATGATCGGAAGTCGGATGCAAAATCACTTCGGCGCCGCGCATCATGAGACAACGTGATGTTTCTGGCCAAAGTATTTCGCCGCAGGGCATCATCGAAATGTTGCCGATCTCGGTTTTTGCGACAGGGAAAAGCCCTTCGATGCCATGCTCATCGAGATATTCATCAAGCACATCATGCGGCGATGCCGCCTGCGCAGTCGAAATACGACGATACTTGAGAATCACATCACCGGACGGGTCGATTAGAAAGGAACAATTGAAATAACGTCCAGGCCATTCTGGCGGCGCTTCATAGGCATTGGCGCCGAGATAAATTCCAAATTTCTGAGCAACTTTTTGCAAACGCTCGACCGGCGCACACCCTGGAATCTGAAAACACGCTTTCTCTATCCACTCGGCTGATGTTTCACCCAGTGGAAACCCTTGCAGATTGAACTCCGGAAAGACGACGAGATTCTTCATGCCGCCGCCCCGCCCGGCCGCCCACATGATCAACTCTTCCCAGCGGTCGATACTCTTGTCGACAATCGCCATCGCCTCTTCGCGGGTTTTCGCCGCGTTAACGATGACATTGTTGGTTTGCATTGCCGTCGCTTTCCAAAGTAGTGCCATTTGGTATGTCCCTTCCCGCCGTAATTTGGTCTAATTCCCCACTATAAGCTTGGGGGAGATGCACAGCTATGACAGGTTTTCGACAGGCAATCACAGCCTGGACGCTGGTCGGGTTCCTTATGATTTCTGGCTTCAATTCGGAAGTATGGGCACAAGCCTCGGCTGACCCAATGGGCACCCCAGACTGGGGCGACTACCCCATGCTGATGAGCCAATTTGGTGAGCTATGCACCATGTGCGAGGCCTATGTTCAGTGTCGGCCGGAACCAGCGGATTCCACGACCGACAGAGACTTCACGCTCTACTATTTTCAGAACAAGACGTTCTGGGGGCAGATAGCGACCATATGGGATTATTTTGCGCGCTGGTTCGACCCTGTCACCAGTCAGAGTCGGCCAGCCACCGTGTATAAATTTTCAAGCGATGCAACCGTTACTGAAACTCCGCTGACCGCCTATCTCAGTGTCGCAGAATCGGAGATTCAAATAGAAAAAACACGAATTGATCGCACAAAGCATTCCTGGATGAATGAAGGCGGAGATGAGATCGGCACATGTAAACGACTTGGTATTCCTGAATCCATGGCGATGATTGAGAACGGCCTCATCATACCTGGACTCAGCAATGAGGAGTCCACACCATGACGGGTATAGCAGATAATCACGCTGATCCATTTTCCTGGTCGCTTTCCTGGATCAAAACCAATCCCGGTAAATTTATCGGCATCCTGCTGAACATTATCTTCAGGTTTCTTTTCGGGCTTTTCTTTTTGCTGGCGGGATTTAACAAGCTGCTCAAAGGCTGGTTGAACAGCGACCTACTCGAAAAAGTTTTCCTTCAGCGACTTACTGAACTTAATCCCGACTCATTTGCGTATTCCTACCTTACCGATTTCGCCATACCTCTTTATCCTTTGATCGCCTGGGTAGTGACCCTTGGCGAACTTGCCGTCGGCATCGGCCTCATTCTCGGAATCGCGACCCGCCTTTCCAGCTTTGGCGGATTCTTTATCCTCTTCAATCTTGCGATAGGCGGCTACTACGACGCCTCGCTCCTACCCTTTTTTATCCTGAATATTATTTTCATAGTGTACCCGTCCGGGCACTGGCTCGGGTTTGATGCCAAGCTAGGCAGTAAATTCCCTAAGTATGGGTGGATGCTAAGCAAATGAGGCACGTGAGATCGTGACGCTTTTTTCAGTTCAAAGTCTTTTTGGACTTTTCGGCCTGATCGGCCTGGCGTGGCTAATCAGCGAAAATAGAAAAGCCGTGTCAGCACGGTGGGTTGGGATCGCATTGCTTGTTCAAATCGTGCTCGCCATCCTTATCCTCAAAATTCCTTTTGTCTGGACCGCCTTGTCCGTATTGAGTCGAGGCGTCGCAGCCCTTGATCAGGCTGCGCGGGATGGCACGGCTTTCGTGTTCGGCTACACCGGCGGCGGCCCTGCGCCGTTTCCCGTTCCTGGAGACGGAACGTCGGTCATTGTCGCCTTTCAAATATTGCCAATCGTCATCGTCGTCTCCGCGCTGGCTGCGTTATTGTGGCATTGGAGATTGTTGCCAACCCTTATTCTCTGGTTCTCACGGTCTTTGCAGAAAAGCCTAGGCATAGGCGGAGGTGCCAGCTTAGGAGCCGCTGCCACTCTTTTCTTTGGTGTCGTTGAATCACCGTTGTTTATCCGAGGTGTCCTCAACAAATTGGATCGAGCAGATTTGTTCGTGGTCATGACGGCAGGACTCGCAACCGTCTCAGGGGTCGTCCTTGTCCTTTACGCAACCATTCTAGAACCAGTACTGCCCGGTGCGACGAGCCATATTGTTACGGCGTCCGTTATTTCACTTCCAGCTGCGCTCCTCATTGCTCGCGTCATGATTCCTGGCGAAGCGACCACAACAAACACGGACCAAGACCTCAACAGCCTGTCATACGACAGCAGTCTTGATGCGGTCGTCCAAGGCACTACGGATGGCATGAAACTCTATCTAGCTATCATTGCCATTCTGATCGTCGTCTTTGCATTTGTTTCACTCGGCGATCAGATGCTCGGCCTGCTTCCCGATGTCGGTGGTGCCGCTGTCACAATCGACCGGCTGTTCGGTTGGGTATTTGCGCCCATCGTTCTCTTATTCGGTATTCCACCAAGCGAAGCCCTCGCAGCCGGACAACTCATGGGCACCAAAGCCGTCCTCAATGAATTTGTCGCCTACCAAGCTCTCACCGGCCTGGACCTTGATGCCCTATCACCACGCTCCACACTAATCATGACCTACGCTTTGTGCGGCTTTGCCAATCTCGCCAGCGTCGGCATGCTGGTCTCTGTCATTGGCACGCTCGCGCCGGACAACTGACGCACAGCGTTGGCACTAGGAATGAAAGCGTGGGTCGCCGGCAACCTAGCCACGGGAATGACAGGAGGCGTCATTGGTCTTGTTAGCTGAACCTTGCAAGTCTCGCGCTACCCGGTGACACGGTAGGCGTCAGCGATCACTCCAGTTCTCACGGATGTCATATCGAACCAGCGCATAGTCGACCGTTTTACCGGTTATGCTGCGCCAGAAATCCAACGCCACCCCTTTCTCGAACGGGCCGTAGGCCTCAATGGCTTTGCCGTCGGCAGGCGTTTTGAACGTTGTGTCTGCGTACTCCCCGCCAACAACCCAGTAAATCGGACCGTTGATTTCCTCTTCCGCTTTGAGGACATACCGGACCATGGCGTTATCGATGGTCTTACCTGTTATGGATCGCCAAAAGTCTTTTGCCTCAGATTCGATGAAAGGACCGTGAACATCTGGTTCGCCGCCGTGGACCAAATGTTCGAAGGAAGTGTCAGCGTATTCTCCGCCAACCACATAAAACTTCTGATCTTCCATTCAAGCCACCTCAACCAACGATATTTGGCCAGACTACCATCCTGCGCCAAGCCTGTAGAGAACCGACTTTTACAACACCTCTGGACAGTTGCCACCAGTCCCGTTATGTCCGCGGCATGACACCATCCATTGACCCCATTCACATCGTCGGCGGCGGTCTCGCCGGTTCGGAAGCTGCCTGGCAAATCGCTCGTGCTGGCGTCCCTGTCGTCCTCCATGAAATGCGGCCTGTACGCAGGACAGAAGCCCATCACACAGATAATCTTGCCGAGTTGGTATGCTCCAACTCTTTCCGCTCAGATGACGCTGACTATAACGCCGTCGGGTTACTCCATCACGAGATGCGGGCAATGGAGTCCCTGATATTAAAGTGTGGTGATGCCCATCGCGTTCCGGCGGGTTCGGCACTCGCAGTGGACCGGGATGGTTTCGCAGAAGCTGTTCAGGCGACCATCGAACAAGAGCCGTTGATTTCCATTGAGCGCGGTGAGGTCGACGGCCTGCCGCCAGAGGATTGGTCGAGCGTCATCATCGCAACTGGACCGCTCACCTCCCCCGCACTGAGCGAAGCGATAAGCACGTTGACCGGCGAAGAGTCATTGGCGTTTTTTGACGCCATCGCGCCGATTGTCACCAAAGACAGCATCGATTTCGATAAGGCCTGGTTTCAGTCGCGCTACGATAAGGGAGAAGGCTCCGACTATATCAATTGCCCCATGGATCAGACTCAATACAACACCTTCATGGATGCGCTAATCGCCGGGGAAAAAGCAGAGTTCAAAGATTGGGAAAAAGATACGCCGTACTTTGAAGGCTGCCTTCCCATCGAAGTCATGGCTGAGCGAGGGCGCGAAACACTTCGCTTTGGGCCAATGAAGCCAGTTGGCTTAACGAACCCCCATGACCCGCAGACGAAGGCCTGGGGTATTGTTCAACTCCGCCAAGATAATGCCCTGGGCACGTTGTATAATTTGGTCGGTTTTCAAACCAAGCTTAAATACGGTGCCCAGACAGAGGTCTTTCGCACGATCCCTGGCCTAGAAAAAGCCGAGTTCGTTCGCCTTGGTGGTATTCATCGCAATACCTTCCTCAACGCTCCCCGTTTGCTTGACGAGACTTTCCGCCTGAAAGCGATGCCACGGTTACGATTTGCCGGGCAAATCACAGGCTGTGAGGGTTACATCGAGAGCGCCGCCATCGGTTTGCTGGTTGGCCGTTTCGCGGCAGCCGAGCGGGCGGGTCAGTCCTTTGCGCCGCCGCCGTCAACGACATCTATGGGTGCTCTTCTTGGTCACATAACCGGCGGTGCTCATGAAGACACCTATCAACCCATGAATGTGAATTTCGGACTCTTTCCTGACCTTGAGGGAGCGGAAGGATTAAGAGAAAACGGTCGCCGCCTCAAAGGCCGCGACCGCAAGGGTGCCTATGCGGCGCGCGCCAAACGCGATCTTCAAACCTGGCTTGAGAGCAGAGCACAAGCGGCCGAATAAGCTAATACCGTTTCCGCCAGTTGTTCCACCACAGACGAGCAACAGCAGGGCGTTGCCGAATCACCTGCGGATCGAAAATCTGATACTGAGCCCGTGCCAGCGTGCGGAGATACGAGTCCGTAAGTGTTCCAATGAGCAAGACCGGCAGTCCTTTAAGGTCAACCGCATTCCTGTTTTCACGGGCTGCCGCCAAGTGATCGCACGCGGCGTTGCAAATATCAGACACGATATCGGCCGACGGCTTGGCGGATTCCGGATTCTGCAAATCCTGAAGGGCAAGCCCCTGCCTCGCCATTGCGTCTGCCGGAAGCATTGACCGACCAGAAAGGGCGAGATATCGAGCGGCGCGTGCGGTCCCAGTGAGCGCCCAGGCTGTCGCAATGCTTTCTGCCGTTTTGCAAGACACCTCATCTGTAATGCCGAGCACGTTTAATCCAAGAACAGCCAGGCCGGCCGAAGACCCGCGACAATACGACACAAGGTCGATCAGTGTTGCCGGTGGTTCCTCAGCCAGATCTTGCTCCCGTGCATCAAGTATCGCCAGGAAAGGATCAAGCTGTAGTGACCGCAATTCTATTAGCGCGGCAAGCGGTTCGGCCACCGGATGCCCCTTCGGAGGACCGTCACCTTCAGAAATGGCTGTCAGCACATCGCGCCACCATTGCAGGCGCATTTGTCCGATCATCGGTTCAGTCACGGTTTCCCGGATCCGAGTAATCTCCACATTGAATGCATAGAGCGTCATCAACGGCTCTCGGGCGCCCTTTGGCGCGAATAGAGCGGTTAAAAAGCGATCGCGGTCATAGCGTTTAACAAGATCGGCCGCGTAAGAAAGGGTCGTGTCCGTTGGCATCCGTCTCTGGTCCAGGTTTCCATCCTCGCCTACACTACCTCTCCGCCCTCGTCCATTGCACCATTCATGACCAATCAAAAAACAAGACGCGACGAAAATTTTCCTGTGGGAAGCCTGCTCATCCCGCGCCACCTGCGCGCGGATGTGCACGCCTATTATAGATTTGCCCGCTTAGCCGACGATATCGCTGACTCGTCGGACCTGTCACCAGAAGACAAGAAAACACGACTCTTCACCATGAGGAGCGCGCTGGAGGGAAACGGACAGGTCAGCGATAAACACGCCAACGAAACCGACGCCGCTCTGAGCCTCCGGGCTCAGCTCACGCACCGTGGCCTCAGCCTCACGTTGGCAAGCGACCTCCTGGAAGCCTTTCTCTGGGATTCTGACAACAATCCCTGCCGAACCTGGGCCGACCTAATTAACTACTGCCAATATTCAGCCTGCCCAGTTGGCCGATTTCTCATGATGCTTCATGGCGAAACATCAGGCATACCCGAATCAGATGCCCTTTGCAGTGCACTGCAGATTCTCAATCATGTTCAAGATGCCTCAGATGATTGGACCAAATTGCAACGGGTGTACGTTCCCACTGACTGGATGAACGCCGATGGTATAGCAATGCATGAACTCGGCGGTTCGATGGCAAGACCTGAGTTACGGGCGGTATTGAATCGGATACTGGACAACACCGACACCCTAATCGCCACAGCGGCCACTCTGCCGCGGGTCATCCGACACCGCGGTCTCGCCGCGGAAGCCACGATCTGTATTTCGTTAGCGCGGCGGTTATCTCACCGACTAAGGCGAACAGACCCAATTAAAACATCAGTGTCTCTGTCCGGACTAGACTGGGGACTTGCGGGCGGGCGCGGTTTGCTAAGGCTTCTTCGACCATGACGCGAGAGCAAACACATGCCGCAATCGCCAACCAGGTGCGATCAGCAAAATCGTCGTTCTATTGGGCCATGCGTTTTCAAAATCAGCCGGAGAGAGAAGCCTTATTCGCCCTCTACACCTTCGCCCACACAGTTGACGACATTGCCGATGGGCCAGGGCCAGTCACCGACAAATTAACAGCGCTCGAGACTTGGCGCTCATGGTTTTCTGACGGCGGTACGGTCCAGGGTTATGAGTGCCTGTCTAGTGGACTTGCCGACGTGATTGAACGTTTTGATTTGCCCGAAGATCCGTTTCTTGCCCTTATCGCCGGAATGGAAGCAGACGTTAATGGCCCGATTGTTGCACCGAGCTGGACTGCTCTGGAAAAGTACTGTGGACAAGTTGCAGGGGCGGTGGGCGAGTTATGTCTGGCGATTTGGGGGTGGCGCGGTGACGATGCAAAGGCATTCGCCACGGCAACTGGGGACGCTTTGCAGCTAACGAACATTTTGCGCGATGTTAGCGAGGACGCCCAAATCGGGCGCCTTTACATTCCTGAAGACGCTTTGAAGATTGCGGGCGTTGGGACCCGCGACCCTATCGCTGTGCTCACAGACCCAAATCTATCGCGCGCTTTTGCAGCCGTTATTGACCGCGCAGAAACCCGTTTCACCGAAGCCCGTGCGCTATGGCCTCAGCAGGCTGAAAAAACGCTGCGACCCGCTTGGATTATGTTGCGATCCTACGAAGCGCTGTTTCACAAAATCAATGCGGCTGAATTTAGTCCGAATGGCAATAGGATTCGGCTGTCTAAAATTGAAAAGTTGTTTCATTTTTCAGCCGCATACCTGAGCTGCCCATGACCGGAACACTACATGTTGTCGGGGCTGGGGTAGCCGGGCTCGCTTGTGCGGTGTCAGCTGCACAAGCCGGGCACAAAGTGGTCGTCTACGAAGCCACAAAACAGGCTGGCGGCCGGTGCCGTTCCTTCTTCGACGCGCAGCTCAACACCTCAGTCGACAACGGGAGCCATGCCATCCTCGGGGCCAACCCCGCCGTATTTAACTACCTCGACGCTATCGCAGCAGAATCTGAACTGGTCCCCGTTGAGCAAACCGGTGAAATTCCTTTTGTAGACATAGAAAACAGCACGCGCTGGAGTCTGAGGCCAGACCACGGCATTTTCCCCCGATGGATTTTTGATCAAGATCGCCGCGCCCCAAATACATACGCATCAGATTACATAAAGGGGCTATTGC
>WLXB01000118.1 GCA_012103295.1 Alphaproteobacteria bacterium
ACCCGGCAGTGCTACCGAGCTGTAAAAGCAAATCCTGCGTGTTTTCGGCTTGCAGAGTGTTAAAGAGGGTTTCATTGAAATAAAACTTGCAGGTGATTTTAGGCATTGCCCGAATAACTTTGTAGCCAGCAAGACCGTTTGCACTGTCAAGATCAGCTTTTGGTGTCATCTCAAGACCAAAATCAACACTTGTTTCAATAAGGTCATACCTGTCAGACCCAAGGTGGATTTCGCTATCAGTGCCAACGATAGGACCACCAGCCGCCTGAGCTGCAAAGGTAAGTGTTCCGCCATTGCCAGCATCAGTCCAGTTTGAACCCGTGAACTCAAATGCAGCCGTTCCGATTTCAGCATTACCAAAGGCGATGGTTAGATTGCTCATTGCGCCATAAACCTTGCGGGTGAATGAATCGCCCTCCGCCACGAAGAAGCCGTGTGTGTGATTTGCGTTGTCGGCATCTAAATACCAAGACGCAGAAGCGTTTTCAATATATCAAAAGGCTAGAGATCTTATAAACGAAGGAGCTACACCAGCCGCTGTTGGCTACGCGCCGGACGTCAAGCCTTACCCCTATGACCCGGACCGCGCGCGCGCTCTGCTTGTAGAAGCCGGATACGAAGACGGCGTATCTTTTGTTATTGAATCTCTCGCAGGGGTGCTCCCCAACGACGCCGCGATCCTGCAGCAAATTACATCGGATGTCCTCAGAGTCGGCATGAAGATGGAGGTGCGGCTGATGACCTATCCACAGCTACTAGAACGCACCATAATGGGACGGTTGCAAGGGGACGGCTTCCTCATGGACTTCACCAACCGCTATGCCGACGCTTTGCAGCCTCTGCTCAACACCAATCATGCCTGCACCGGACCCGGTCCATGGTTCTGTGATCCGGTCATTCAACCGGTTATCGATAAAGCCGAACGCACGATGGACATTACGGAACGAAACCGGCTGACGCGAGAAATCGTGACGTATTATCATGACGTCGCTCAATCGTTGTTTTTGTTCCCCGTGGTTGGATTAGACGCCGTACACAAGCGGGTTAAGACGTGGGTCCCTATGAACGACCGCCTTATGTACCATTTGGTAGAACTTCACGACCGCTGACGCCAAATCCACTAGGCTTGCCCGATGAAATTCATCGCGCTTTCCTTATTTGCGGTATTTGGCCTTTTGACGCTGTCACCATCGGCCTCCGCGGAGTCGACCTTCCGAATCGCGTTCTCTGCTGGCCCACCTAGCAAGGGTAATCCCCACGTAGGTGGCGCCGCCACGGCGAACTTCATATGGCCTGCGGTATACGATTCCCTTACGCGGATCGACAACGAGGGCGTTATCCAACCTTGGCTGGCCTTGTCGTGGGACCTAGTCACCGACACAGAGTGGCACTTTAAGCTCCGCGAAAACGTAAGGTTTTCTAACGGTGAGCCCTTCGATGCGGCGGCTGTGAAGGCTACATTTGATCGCTTACGCACAGAGGAAGCTCAAGGATTTCTGTGGCAACGACAGATGACCTATTACCCGCGGGTCGAGGTCATCGACGAGTTTATCGTGGCCATCCACACGGCAACACCACATGCCATGACCGCAGCCTACTTAGCGACACTATATTTTGCTGCGCCTGGCCATGTAAGTGAAGTCGGGTTTCAAGGGTTGGTCGATAACCCTATAGGCACGGGGCCTTTTGTGTCCGAACGATGGGGGCCAGACCGTGTCACCATGCGCGCCAACAGGGACTCTTGGATCGCACCAAAGGTCGATGGCCTGGAAGCCCTATTTGTGCCCGACGCATCGGCACGATTAAACGCCCTTGAGACCGACCAAATCGACATCGCTACCGTCATCAGTACAGATCAAATCAGCATACTGGAGCGTTTTGGGCATCGCGCTGAAATGCGCAACCCGACCCGCATACTGGTGATGGCATTGCAAACGCGAGAACCTGATCAGCCCTTCGCCGACGTTCGGGTGCGGCGAGCCCTGAACCACGCCGTGAATCGCGAGCTCATTGCCGAAGTTTTGCTTGCTGGTTTGGTGAAACCCGCCAGCCAACCTGCGACAAAAATGGCTGTCGGCTACGACCCAGCACTAAAACCGTATACCTATGACCCAGACAAAGCACGCCAACTTTTGGCGCAAGCCGGTTACCCAGATGGCTTTACCTTCGCGGTTGAAACAGTAGCCGGTTTCCTGCCAAACGACTCTTCAATCCTGCAACAGATTGCCAGCGACCTGAGTCGTGTTGGCATAACCATGGACGTCCGCCTCATAACCTACCCGCAATTGCTGCGTTCAACATTGCGCGGAGAGTTGGGTGGTCAGGCGCTGATGGCAGATTTTTTTAACAACACCGGCGATGGGCTCCGACCTGTAACTCGCACCGTTAATCACGCCTGCGCAGGTCCGAATCCATGGTATTGCGATCAGGGTATACAGAAGGTCATTCACGAAGCTGAGGTGACCTTGGAACTAGATAAACGCCGCGCCCTGACCGAGCAGGTTGTCCGTCACTACCGAGATCAGGCGGCGACGCTGATGTTGTTTCCCATCGTTGGGCTCGACGGCATCCATCATCGGGTGACACACTGGGAACCGTGGAACGACATTCTCAATTTCCACCTGGCTGAGATCGAAACAAACTAAGAAGGGCACACCATGAAACCACAAATTTTTGGTGACGTTAAAATCGAAAAGATCGTTGATATGATCGAACCGTTTTCAGCGGCTAGGGCTTATCCCGCCGAGGACCTCAGTCTTGTCGAACAGCATCGCCAATGGCTCGAACCACACTTCTACGATTTTGAAGCCCAGGCGATCATTCTCAGCTTTCACAGCTACATCATCCGCACGCCTTACCACACCATTTTGATTGATACCTGTATTGGCAATCACAAAACCTTTGGCGGCATGCTCGAAAAGTGGGGCAAACGCGAAGGACCATTTCTTGACAACCTTGCGGCTGTTGGGGTCACCCCGCAAGAAATTGATTACGTCATGTGCACTCATTTGCATGCGGATCACGTGGGCTGGAATACACAAATGAAAGACGGCCGCTGGGTACCCACGTTCCCGCGAGCCAAGTACGTCTTTTCTAAGAACGACTTGGACGCCTCAAAGGAAAGAGCCAAGGATGCACAAACCGCTTACATTGCGCCTTCTTTCCAGGAAAGCGTGTTGCCGATCATCGAAGCACAGCAAGCTGAAATCATCGATACCGAGTTTGCGTTGGACAACGCTCTAACCGTTCTACCGACTCACGGCCATACGCCAGGGCACTACTGCGTGCAGGTCGATAGCGGTGGACGCAAAGGCATTCTTACCGGCGACGTGCTGCACAGCCCCATAGGGATCGCCCATCCGGAATGGACCACCACGTTCTGTGAAGACAAAGCGAAAGCCAACGCAACCCGCGCGGCCCTGGTCGACAGCCTGACCGACCAAGACATCACCTTAATGCCCGCACACTTTGACGGGCCTACGGCTGGACGAATCGTGTCCCAGAAAGGCAGCGAACGGCGTAAGTTTGTAATTGCTCCAGAAGCTCTATAGGCGCCCGCATGGGACTGAACCTCACCCTCGACCACATCAACATTCGCACCGCTAACCTTGCAGCGATGTTGGGCTTTTACGAGAGGGTTATGGACCTCAACCCGGGGCCACGCCCACATTTCGGCGGTGCCGGTGGCGCTTGGCTCTATGCCGAAGAAAAAATGACCGACAGCCTAGACTCTGTAAAACAGAGCTACCGCGCGGCGTGGGTGCATTTCATCGAAGTCGGCCCGACAGAGCCCGATCACGGCAATTTACAGATCGAACACTTCGCCTTCACAGCGTCGGGCATGGCTGAGTTTCTCGCGCGGCTCGACAGCGAGGACTGCGCCTATGATCTCGCCGATATGCCCGATGTGGGAATGGTGCAGGTCAACTTCCGTGACCCGGACGGCAACCACATCCATGTGGATTTTCCAATGAGCGAGAAACCACCCGCATAAAAAAGAGGCGCCCTAAGGCGCCTCTTTCACATTCATTGTCTTGACCCAACCTTACACGCCGCCAGGCTGAACCGGTTCCTGCTCGCGGGCATACATCTCAAGGCTTGAAAGCGACGGACCATAATCGTCCGGCGGTGGCGTCAAGTACTTCTCATAGTTCTTGGCCGTGTACTCAACAATATCCTGCGGAATATCTTCCAACTTGTCGTAGCCACCCATGAACGTCTGATAGACAACATTCCCAGGCGCTTGGCCCATCAGCAACCACGGTAGCCATGGCGTGATCCGACCCCAAGTGCCTGAGTACTCGACAGATGTCAGGTCCGGGTTCTGTATGTCCGCCAAGGACATATTGAAGAAGAACATTTCGGACACCCGATTCATCGGGCCTGAGCTTTCACGGATCCATTTGCTGGGCTCAAGGGCCGCCGGATAATACAAATGAATATGACGCTCCATGAGGAGACGATCATCACCGGAAACATTCCACGTCAAGATGACTGGGATTTGCGGCATTGGTTCTTTTTGCTCATTGAGCCCGCCGTAGTTGGGCGGCGGCGGATAATACGGCTCGATAGTTTGATTAAACGGATCGTTGGCGACATGGACCACCCGAACTTTCTCATCGGTATACGGGTTGACCATTTCTTCCAAGATCTCGCCGGTCTTGAGGTCGTAATAAAACCCAACCTCGCGTAACACTTTACGCCAGCCTGGCTTGCCTTCATTGGGAATAAGCTTGGCTGCACTCATGCCCTTGAAGCCACAGATGTTCTTAACCGGTCCGCCAGGTGCAACACCCATGACATAGCCGTCATACCAACCGAACTTGGGCACACCCGCATCGGTGTTGCCGTATATTCGGCCACTGGCTTCCATGTTGCCCTCTTTCGTGCGGAGATCGAGATGCGGACCATTAATGCGTGCGTCATTGCCCATACCGCCGATAGCTTCAGCTGGTTTGGCCAAGATGGTCGACGCTGCCACCCCGAGGCCAATGCCCGAAGAAAATTGAAGCGCCTGGCGGCGATTGATTAGCGGAACGCCGGTTCCCTTAAAAGTCATAGATATCTCCCCTGCTGGGTTATTGCGGCTGTGCGTTGTCGGGCTGGACCCTACCTGGGCCTGTTAAGGCACTCTAGCGCAGAATGAGGCACCTGCTCAAAGGGTGGACAGAACCGTGCAGTTCGGGGAGTGTGATTTCTCAATGCTCCCAGCCCCATGAGGTTTCAGATGCCAACACCCTTCTCCCGTCGTCGATTTTTTACCTCTGGGTCAATTGTGGCAGCCGGCACGGGCATGTTCGGTGCACACGCCTTTGGTCAGGACAAAGGTGGGCAGGGAAGAGGGCGCCAAAATGATCGCGATCGGAGCGCGCAAGACAACCGCACGGCAGACGGCGCCCTTGCCGGGCCATATGATTTTACCAATCCGTATGATTGGCTGACCGCCTACACCAAAGTGCGCGGTCGATTAGATGGCGGCGTAGGCCTTTATCACTACGTCGCGCACGTCTATGGCATACCCGACGGGGGCGTGGCACAACTGATGTTTCGCCGCGAGGGTGTCAGCCAACATCGCATGACTGTACGCGATGATCGCACGATCGATTTGCGTTACGTCGAATGCAATTACACGCAGCACCCTGAGACCGGTGCGTTGATCGATGAGTTCTACGACAATCCGATCACGGGAAAATTGGTGCCCGTGCGCCATCAACCTCCTGTGCCCGGCCCCGTTATCCGCATCAACCCGACCGGCGGGTTCACTCCAGATGTCGAGTGGGAGTCACCAGCCGCATTCATCAACAAGGTTGGGCCACCGCTGTTTGGTGAAGGCCGTATATTCTTTAACGATGATATCTTGATGTTCCGCCCTGGCGATGCGGAGCCAGTCCCGACGGGCAACACTCGGCGCGGCGACCTACAGCTCACCGAGATGATCACGTTCTCAGCTGATACGCGTGACGTTCAGAATCCTGAACTGTTGAGCGCCAAGAGCTTTGCTCACATTGCGGCTGACACCCCCTGGTCTGGCTGGTTGGAGATGGATGATGTACCGGGCCATATGATGATGCGTTACCTGGCGGAAAAAACCGAAACGCCAGAGGGCATTCCATCTTGGCTACGCAAGCGCATAGAAAAAGATTACCCGAAGTTCTTCACTGATCCCGGGATTTAGAGTCTCTACTTTTTCTCTTTCGCCGCATACTCACCCTCAAGTATCGAAAACACGTGAGAACTCCACCACCCTCGGGTGGTGTAACGGTACTCACGTCGCACGCCTTCGTGGACCATACCGTAGATGTTTTTCATAATATGGAACGAGGCATCGTTGTCGACAGCACAGGTGCATTCAACCCGGTGCAACTTGTAGGTTTCAAACGCTAGAGCAACCAAAGCCCAGCCCAGCCTGGTGCCAAGCCCCCTGCCCTGAGAATCCGGCGCAAGGGTGCAACCGATTGATCCATTGCGGTCGGTCTTTTCTCCGATGTATTTGAGGTTCGCCGTACCAATCACCGCTCCAGTGGCGGGATCTTCAACAGCCCACCACACTTCACGGGCATCAGGGCGAGACGACGCCGAAACCGAATCCATGACCAATTGCCTGACTTGATCAGGCGTGCGCGTGCCATCCGCAAGAAATAGCCAATATTGCTCATCTTCAGCAAACTCTGAGAGGACTTTGGCATCACCCAACCGTAACGGTCTCAGGCGATAACCCCGCCCTTCGGCAATGACCGAATCAGAAATCATCAGCCGCCGCTGTTTCTCTTCTCGATCTGCTCTTGCTCGAGCTGGATGTTTATTTCGATCATCGCGCGGTATATCGCCTCAACGATCTCGGGATTGCTGCCGCGCGCTTCCGCGACACCCCGCACTTTTTGGACTACATCTTCGATCCGAGCCGGCACACGAGCCGCATTAACATCACCTTTAAGTTTAGCGGCCTGCATCACGTAATGATTGCGCTCAACCAACAACGGTACGATGGAATGATCCAGCCGGTCGATATGCGCACGCACTTGGTCGAGAGAGTCACACTCTTCAAAGGGCTGGTTATCTGTATCTATTTGATCAGTCATACGGATCGCACTAATAGCTGTATTCGGAAAAAATCTTAGTGATGTCACCGTTCCATTTGGCGTGGAACGCTTCAATCATTTGCTCAGCTGGGGTTATCCCTGATGCGGCGATCTCTTGCAAGGGTGACAAGAATCCAGTTTCATCGTTTCCGGCCGAATCTAAACACGCACGTCGCGTTAAGCCGGCGCGGGCAATGTCGATAACCTCAAGGGCAACGTCCTGTACGGACCGCCCGACGATCTCAGCTTTTAGCGCTTTTGCAGGAACGGTGCGGTAAAGGGACTCACGATCATCGCTGGTCCAACTTTTCACCAGGTCCCACGCCGCATCGAGCGCTTGGTCATCATAAAGCAGCCCCATCCAGAATGCCGGCAAGGCGCAAAGACGGGCCCAAGGCCCCGAGTCCGTGCCTCGCATTTCAAGAAATTTCTTCAGACGCACCTCAGGGAAAACGGTAGACAAGTGATCTTCCCAGTCGGCGATAGTCGGGGTTTGACCGGGCAACGCCGGTAACGTCCCGTTCATAAAATCTCGGAACGATTGACCGGAAGCATCGACGTAACCATCGCGATAGACGAAATACATAGGCGCATCGAGCACGAAGTCCACATATCGTTCAAAGCCCATGCCGTCTTCGAATGCGAAGGGCATCATGCCCGTGCGATCTTTATCGGTGTCATGCCAGACGGCGGCCCGCTGACTCAACAGACCGTTGGGCTTACCTTCAGTGAACGGTGAATTCGCCCATAACGCTGTCGCAATCGGCTGCAATGCCAAAGACACGCGCATCTTTTTGACCATATCGGCTTCGGAAGCGTAGTCGAGATTAACCTGCACCGTACATGTGCGGGTCATCATATCGATGCCGAGCTTGCCAACCTTGGGCATGTACTCGCGCATGATCTTATACCGGCCCTTTGGCATCCAATGGACATCTTCGCGGCGCCAATTGGGCGTCATGCCCAAACCAAGCAATCCACAACCCAGTTCTTCTGCAACCTCTTTGACCTGGGTACGGTGCTCCGTCACTTCACTGCAGGTTTGATGGACTGTTTCAAGCGGTGCGCCGGACAGTTCAAATTGACCGCCAGGCTCCAAGCTAACTGACCCCTTCCCGGGCGCGTTTAGCGCAATGACATTCTCACCTTCGAATACCGGCTCCCAGCCGAATCTCTGCATCCCCTCGAGTACGGCGCGGATGCCACTATCGCCCCCATAGGTCAGAGCTTTGTAACTCTCGAGACAATAGAGAAATTTTTCGTGTTCTGTTCCAACCCGCCATTGACCTTGCGGCTTGCAGCCCGCTTCAGCGTAAGCAGCAAGCTGATCCTTGCTGGTAATGGGGGCAGACTTTTCGGATGGAAATGACGTCATGAAGTGTACTTAATGGTCCAGGCCTCAAAATGGTAGGTGCCAGAGCCCTATGAGGGACCAGGACGCCAGTCTCCACACAACGCCTGCCAACATGTCAGCGTAGCAAGAGCCGCCGTATCCGCACGAAGAATGCGCGGCCCCAAGGAAACAAACTTAGAAAACGGCAGGGAACGCAACAGGTCAAGCTCTGTCTCAGCAAACCCCCCTTCGGGACCGATCACGAACGCGGCAGCGCCCATATTGCGGGCGGCACTTTCCGTCATAACGTCCGCCACGGGGTCACCTCCTCCTGTTTCATCCATAACAAACAAAACCTGGCCATCTGGCCAATCGGAGACCGCATCCGAAAGCGCAATCGGTTCGCAAACTTCTGGCACCATCACGCGGCAGCACTGTTCCGCCGCCTCCACAACAATCGCTTCTAGTCGGTCAGTCCGCACACGATCATTGTTGGTGTGTTGGGTTATGACTGGTTGCAATAACGTAACGCCCAACTCTGTCGCTTTCTGCACAATCAAATCCGTAGCCGTGCGCTTAACAGGCGCGAACAGAAGTTTCAGCCCGCGTTCGACGCCTTGCGGTCTCGTTTGTTGCTCAACTAGAACTGAGGCACTTTTCTTACTGATACTGGCCAAAACGCCACGCCACTCGCCGTCACGACCGTTGAATAGAAGAATAGGATCACCGGTATTTCTGCGCATCACCTGAGCAATATAGCGGGCTTGATCGGGCAATAGATTGAACTCCACGCCCGCGGCGAGGTCGCTGGACACGTAAAGACGAAGGGGTGCGGTGGAACTTGTCATAAAGGCAGTCCAAAGGAGCATTGTTACGGACGGTCGTTCTCCTTACTTTACCGGTAGCATGACTGAGACCAAACCATCACCTGCGTCCGATCCTGATAAATCAGACATATCCCAGACCGGCTGGATCAACCGGCATGCCCCGACCTGGAGTCGCGGGTACTTGAAGTTGGCGCGCGTAGACCGTCCCATTGGAACATGGTTGCTGTTATGGCCCTGTATTTGGTCGATCCTACTCGCCACTCCCGCTGGCTTCTCCGCATTGCGCTACGACCTTCTCCTCTTGTTCGCGCTTGGTGCCGCGGTGATGCGAGGCGCAGGCTGCACCCTTAACGACATTGTTGACCGAGACTTCGATGCGAAAGTGTCGCGCACGGCCTTACGTCCTATTCCGTCAGGCGAGGTCTCCGTGCGCCAGGCCTGGGCTTTTCTTGCGCTGCAGCTTCTCGTTGGATTTCTCGTTCTCATTCAACTGAACGCAATAACGATTGGGCTGGGAATCGGCTCGCTGCTTCTGGTCGCGACCTACCCCTTCATGAAACGCATCACATATTGGCCCCAGGCTTGGTTGGGGCTGACTTTCAACTGGGGCGCCCTGATGGGCTGGACGGCTGTAGCTGGGTCGCTTGATTGGCCCGCCGCCACGCTTTATGCGGCTGGTTTTTTTTGGACGCTGGGGTACGACACCATCTATGCCCACCAAGACAAAGGGGACGACGTTCTTATTGGTGTGAAATCAACTGCTCTTGCGTTGGGGCCTCAAACACTCCCATTCGTCATCGCCATGTACACGTTAACAATCATCCTACTTGCATTGGCCGCCGGCATGGTGGGGTTTTCATGGATAACGGGGATGTTGCTTTTGTTCGCCGCAGTGCATTTGACGTGGCAAGCAGCAACGCTCGATAGGGACGACGCGGCGAATTGTCTTGAGCGATTCAGGTCAAACCGAGACGTCGGGCTGCTGATCGCAGCCGCCATGCTCGCCGTACATTTGTGAATTAGTCTTAATCGAGATCGGAACTGATCGCGCCCATATTGTGGCGAACTCTATTCAGCAGCCTGTTTTGTCTCGACGTATTTAGAAATATCGACATCGTCAATTTGATCGGGCCGGAGGAATTGCTCCGCGTAGTCGCGATAAGCACCGGACGTCAGGAACAATTCGAACAACTCAGCATCGACGTGTTTGTCTTTCTTCATGAATCACAGGATTTTTACAGCCTCGCTAAGCGTCTTGGCCTTTTTATAAGGTCGGTCGCCGGCGGTCAGAGCTTCAAAAATATCAGCAATCGCCATGATACGTGCAGGGACTGACATTTGGTCAGCCGTTAGGCCTTTAGGATAGCCTGTGCCATCCATTTTTTCATGGTGACCGCCCGCGTATTCGGAAACTTGCCCAAGAGTTTTCGGGAACGGCATTTCCTCAAGCATCTCGATCGTCAGAACAATATGATCGTTAATCTTATTGCGTTCATCATCGTTGAGCGTGCCGCGAGAAATGCACAAATTTCTGATTTCGCCCAAGTCATACTCCGCTTCAGCATGCTCCGGCAGGTCAGCCAACAATTGTTCCCACCCTTTGGGAGGTGGTGGCTGTTTTTCAATGAGCAGGCTGTCGGTCCATGACAAGCCTTTGGTGCGATCAAAGTTGCGGTACCATTTTTGCGGAGCAATTTTCTTTACGCGCTCTTGCTTCTCCTCGGGGAGGAATTCGCCACCAAGGTTGGTATCGGCAATAAAATCCCATTGCTCCTCAAGCTCTTTGCAACGAGCCTTAAACTTTTTCTTCTCAGCTTTTTCATCTGCACCTTTGGCAACGGCTTTCAGCATCTTAATTTCAGCGTCGCGGCGGAGCACTTCAAACCGCATTCGAATTTCATGAACACGGTCAAAACTCGT
>WLXB01000119.1 GCA_012103295.1 Alphaproteobacteria bacterium
TTGTTCATCAACTTCGAAGAGCCAAGTCAGGCATTCCATGAGCGTCCTGATGAAGATTTGCCGTTCAACAAACATCTGCTGCGTAAGGTCGATGAGTTGGAACTGTCAGTTCGTTCGGCGAATTGCTTGAAGAACGACAACATTATCTACATTGGTGATTTGGTCCAGAAGACCGAAGCAGAGATGCTCAGAACGCCGAACTTTGGTCGCAAATCCTTGAACGAGATTAAAGAAGTTCTCGCTCAGATGGGCTTGCATCTCGGCATGGAAGTGACCAACTGGCCACCTGAAAATATCGAAGATCTGGCAAAGAAGCTCGAAGAGCCGTTCTAACAACGCCATTTTTTGCACACCGTTCGAGCCAAGAGGGCTCACCTCACCTGTTCAGAAGTTTCTGGCAGGGGGTAATTTAGATCAGTCTCGTGCGCGAGGCCTCAGATAGTAAGGAGACAGCATCATGCGGCATGGAATGAGTGGTCGGAAGTTAAACCGTACCAGCCAACACCGTCGGGCAATGTTTGCGAATATGGCGAACGCCCTATTCAAACATGAGCAGATCACGACGACGCTTCCCAAGGCGAAGGATTTACGCCCCTACGCAGAACGCCTGATTACCCTTGCTAAACGAGGCGACCTACATTCTCGCCGTCAAGCTATGGCGAAACTTCGAGATAAGACCGTGGTCTCAAAACTGTTTTCGACGATTGCTGAGCGCTACGCAGATCGTTCTGGCGGCTATACGCGCGTCTTGAAGGCTGGCTATCGATATGGTGATTCAGCTCCGATGGCTGTCATTGAATTGATTGACCGGGATGCTGACGCCAAGGGCCTTGATTCTGGTCCGGTTGAGGAGAAAGTCGTCGACGAGGAATTGCCGCAAGAGTAAGGCGTTCGTTGCGAACCCTAAAATTTTGAGAAAGGCGGACGTTATAGTCCGCCTTTTTTATTATGCTGACTGACGTGCAAATCGTGGTGGTCCCAACGGAGCCCGTCTTCTGGTATGAATGGACTCGGGAGAAGCAGGAGAATTTCCATGCGTTTTAGAGACCCGATTACAGCCTTAGCCGTCGCCATGGTGGTCCTGATTGGTCCGGCAAACGCGCAAGCTGTTCGTGTCCCGACGTCAGATGGTGAAATCAAACTTAGCTTTGCGCCTATTGTTAAGCGCACGGCACCATCGGTCGTAAACGTTTATACAAAACGTGTCGTACAGCAACGGGTACCAAGTCTATTTAACGATCCATTTTTTAGACGGTTCTTTGGAAACGAAGGAAGCGAAAGATTTGGCATGCCGCGCGAGCGGATTCAGAACTCGCTCGGTTCTGGCGTCATCGTGAGGGACGACGGCATTGTTATCACCAACAATCATGTCATTGCGGGATCTGACGAAATTACTGTGGTGCTCTCTGATCGCAGGGAGTTTGATGCAGAAATTGTCGGCACAGACGAGCGAACAGACCTCGCAGTGCTGCGGATCAACAACGCGCCGGCTGATTTACCGGCGCTACAGCTTGGCGATGCTGATGCTCTAGAGGTTGGTGACTTGGTGCTGGCCATCGGCAACCCATTTGGCGTTGGGCAAACCGTAACCAGTGGGATTGTTTCAGCAGTCGCGCGGTCTAATGTCGGCGTATCAGATTTTCGATCTTTCATCCAAACTGACGCGGCCATCAACCCGGGAAATTCTGGCGGGGCCCTGGTGTCTATCGACGGCAGTTTGGTCGGTATTAATACGGCGATCTATTCTCAAGATGGTGGAAGTGTTGGAATTGGCTTTGCGATTCCAACCCCCATGGTGCGTGTCGTACTCGATAGTATCTTGAAAGAGGGACGGGCGGTGCGAGCGTGGCTAGGTGCCGGTGGCCAATCCGTGTCTTCGGAAATTGCCGAGGCGCTCGGTTTGGATCGACCGCTCGGAGTCATCGTCAATACGGTCTACGCCGGCAGTCCTGGCGACGAAGCCGGGATTGAGGTTGGTGACGTTCTCATTGCGGTGAACAGACGTGAAATATTGGATGCTGAAAATTTACGGTACCGGTTGGCGACATTGGTCGTTGGCCAAAGTGCTGAAGTGGAGTTGGTTCGCGATGGGGCGAAGAAAACCGTTGAGGTTCGGTTGGTGCAGCCGCCTGAAAACCCACCGCGGAATGAAACCGTATTATCCGATCAACAGCCGCCGTTTGGCGGGTCGACGATTGCCAATTTAAACCCGGCATTGGCGGAGGAACTGGGAATTGAGCCTGAAGAAGGGGTGATTGTCCTTCGCATTAAGCGTCGCAGTTTTGCGCGCCAGGCCGGGCTTTCACCTGGCGATTTTATCCTTGCGATCAACGGCCGTGATATCGCCGATGTTGGCGATCTGGAGGCCGTTCTCGCCCGTCCAACTCGCCAATGGACTTTTTCCGTCAAGCGTGGCGGACGGGTAATTCAGCGCTCCATAGGGCTGTGAGTTCTCTGTTTGAAGACCTCGACTCCTCTACGGCCTCGGTTCAACCGGCGCCGAGCCAACCCCTTGCCGATCGCCTGCGGCCTGGTGACTTGGAGTCTGTTGTCGGCCAGGCGCACCTTCTTGATACGGTCGGTCCAGTGGGGCGTATGCTGGAATCTGGCCGCATTTCCTCAGTCATTTTGTGGGGGCCACCGGGTTGCGGTAAGACCACAATCGCCCGGCTTCTGGCCGGACAGACCGATCTTCACTTCGAACCGCTTTCAGCGGTGTTCTCGGGTGTTGCTGATCTCAAGAAAGTTTTTGCGTCGGCGCGTGACCGGGTGGCAAAGGGGAAGGGCACGCTGCTGTTCGTCGATGAAATTCATCGTTTTAATCGAGCCCAGCAAGATGCCTTTTTGCCGGTGGTCGAAGACGGAACGATTATATTAGTTGGCGCGACGACGGAAAATCCATCCTTTGAGTTGAACGCGGCCTTGCTCTCCCGTTGCCAAGTCCTGGTGTTGCATCGTCTTGATGCTGCTGCCCTTGAAACGCTTTTGGTGCGGGCCGAAGAAGAGGCAGGGCGCCAACTACCACTTGATTCAGACGCAAGGTCAGCCCTCCGTGCCATGGCTGATGGGGATGGGCGGCATATGTTGGCGTTGGCTGAAGAATTGCTTGCGCTTCAACCGCAGGCCGATCCCATGACATCTGCTGATCTCGCAGCGACGCTGCAGCGACGCGCGCCGGTCTATGACAAAGATCGTGAGGGTCACTACAATCTCATCAGCGCAGTGCATAAATCTCTGCGCGGGTCAGACCCGGACGCAGCACTCTACTGGGTATCCCGCATGCTGGATGGCGGTGAAGATCCAATTTACATCCTGCGCCGGCTGACTCGCTTTGCTGTTGAAGACATAGGGCTGGCCGACCCGCAGGCTCTCACCCAAGCGTTGGTTGCGTGGGATACCTACGATCGTCTGGGGTCACCGGAAGGTGACCTCGCGATTGCCCAATTGGTTCTGTATTTGGGAACAGCGCCCAAGTCCAACGCTGTATATCGCGCACACAGTCAGGCGAAGCAGGCGGCGCAAAAGACCGGTTCTCTTATGCCGCCCAAGCATATTCTCAATGCACCAACGCAAATGATGAAGACCCTCGGCTATGGCAAGGACTATGCCTATGATCACAACAGCGAGGATGGGTTTTCTGGGCAGGATTATTTTCCCGACGACATGAGCCGTGAAACGTATTACGACCCACCTGAACGTGGCTTCGAGCGAGAAATCCGCAAGCGGCTGACCTACTGGGATAAACTCCGCCGCGATAAGAATGCGAAACTAAAGGACGACCAATGAACTGGAGCGTAGTTGCTGCTGTCGCTGCCGGTGGAGCCGTAGGCTCGGCCGCTAGATATATGGTGACGGTGATCGTCCAACGCCTATTCGGCACCGGATTTCCATGGTGGACTCTGTCCGTCAACGTGCTTGGTTCATTCGTGATGGGGGTCATCGTTACGACAATTGCCTTGCGCTGGTATGTTGGTCAAACAGGGCAGGCCTTTCTTATGATCGGGGTGCTCGGTGGCTTCACAACGTTCTCGGCATTTTCTCTCGATGTGGCGACGTTAATTGAACGCAATGAAGTTGTATCTGCCGGTGGCTATGTTGTTGGTTCGGTCGTGCTGAGCATTGGCGCCCTATTTGCCGGCATAGCTCTTACGCGGGCGCTATTGTCATGAGTGGCGTTCATCACCGCTCGGTATCCGCTGATGAAGCTGATATTCGATTGGACAGATGGTTTAAGCGCCACTTTCCAGCGCTGACCCATGGCCAACTCGAAAAGATGCTGCGTAAGGGGCAGGTCCGTGTTGATGGCGGCCGGGCCAAGGCGAATTTTCGGCTGGTGCCGGGGCAAGAAATTCGAGTGCCGCCCATGCCGGACAGTTTTAAAGACAACCCAAGGCCCGGGCGAACGATGGAACCTAACGCTGATTTGGTTCGGCAGTTGAGGGATAGTGTTCTCTACAAAGATGATGATGTGCTGGCGATTAATAAGCCTGCCGGAATAGCGGTGCAGGGCGGCAGCGGTATTACTGTGCACATAGATGGTGCGCTTGACGAAATGAAATTTGAGGCAAAGGACCGCCCGCGATTGGTCCACCGCCTCGATAAAGACACTGCGGGAGTTTTATTGCTCGGTCGGTCTGCCAAGGCCGCCGCGGAGCTCACCAAGGCGTTTCGTCACCAAGAAACCGAGAAGCTTTATTGGGCTGTCGTTATTGGTTGTCCTGAAGTGCCAGATGGCCAAATCGAAGCTGCCGTTGCAAAGAGCGGCGGCCCAGACGACGAACGCATGCACGTTGATGTCGAACATGGCAAATCTGCTATTACAGATTTTAAAGTGATAGCCAGTGCCGCTAAGAAAGTATCGTGGCTAGATCTTCGACCCCGTACGGGCCGGACTCATCAGTTGCGTGTGCACTGTGCAGCAATAGATGCGCCGATCTTGGGTGATGGGAAGTATGGCGGCCGCACTGCTTTCCTCGCTGATTTACCGGGCGCGAAGGCGCTTCACCTTTTTGCGCGAGGAATTAAAATTCCGCGTGCATCCGGCCCACCACTAGCGGTATCGGCACCGCTTCCGCCTCAAATGGCAGAAACATTCAAGTACTTTGGGTTCGAAGAGTCTGAAGCTGATGATCTCTAAGAGACACATTCGTGTCTGATCTCACCCTCGTTATTCTTGATCTCGATGGCACGCTGGTTGATAGCCGCCAGGTCATCATCGACGCGATGCAGATTGCGGCTAAGGAGGCGGGCTTGCCACATCCACCCGATGAAGACATCAGTCGGATTATTGGCTTGTCTCTGGGCCAGGCGATCGCTGATCTTTTTCCAGACGCGAACGCTGATGCTCATGCCGACATTTTTGCGGCTTACCGAGTGGAAGCTCTCCGGGTGCGCGCCGACCCCGCCAACCCTGAAACATTATTTGACGGTGCTTATGAGGCCGTACGGACTCTTCGGGAGGCTGGATATTTGTTAGGCATAGCAACCGGTAAAGCGCGCCCGGGCGTCGATCATTTCTGCACCCGCTATGACATGGAGGGTTGGTTTGACACCATTCAGACTCCCGATACCAACCCGAGCAAACCGCACCCGGGCATGATCGAGTCGGCCCTGGCCGAGACCGGTGTCTCCGTCAGCCGCACCGTCATGATTGGGGATACGGTTTTTGATATCGAAATGGCGCGGAATGCTGGGGTTTTTGGCATTGGTGTAGCTTGGGGCAACCACCCGGTATACGAGCTTGAGCGTGCGGGTTCTCACCATATAGTAGAGGCAATCGAGGACCTGTCGCAGGTCATCGCAAACGTTTTGGGGTAAGGGGCACAGACATGAAGCGGATCGCAATTATTGCCGGCGGGGTTGTCGTCGTTTTAATCGCCGGTGTATTCATCGCGTTGGCAACGGTCGACATCAATCAATATAAGGGCGTTGTTCAAGACCAAGTCGCCGCTGCGACTGGCCGTACGCTGACCATAGAGGGAGAACTAGAGCTCTCCGTTTCACTGAGTCCGGCGATCGAGCTGAATGGTGTTCGTTTTCAAAACGCGTCATGGGGTTCTCGACCAGACATGGCTGTAATTGAACGTGTTGAAGCGTCTGTACCGTTACTGCCGCTAATTTTCGGCAACATCACAGTCAATCGCCTTGCTCTCATCAGCCCAGACATTCTGCTAGAGCGCAATGCACAAGGGCAGGCCAACTGGGAATTCCAAAGCGAAGAAACAGCGGCCGATGCTGAAGCAGAAGCCACCGCCTTGGCGATCTCTGCGATCGAAATCGACAACGCAACATTGGCGTTCAATGATACTCAAGCTGGATCAGACGTCTCCGCGACATTAGACCGCCTCCGCGTCAATGTTTCGGGTGATCTTTTGGCGCCGGATGTCCGGAGGGTTGCGCTCGACAATCTCACGGCCTCATTAACATCTGCAGGCGACGCGACAGAGATTGCGGTGTCTTCTCTTGAGCTTGACGCGGCATCTGGTGGAACGGACGTTTCACTAGACTCAGTTGTGGCCGGTCAGGCCATTGCAGCCGAAGGGCAAGTCGGGCCCCTTGGCCGTTTGGTTACGATGGACGGGGACTTCCCAGTCAAGCTTGCTCTAAATCTAGGTGGTATTGAGTTTGATACGGATTTAGTCGCTGACCTTGCGGCGGCACGACCAAACATCACCGGATCGATCACGGCAGACACCATTGATCTCACCAAACTTCCGCCGACGGAAGGGACGACTGAAAAGTTATTCCCGGCCGATCCAATCCCAATGGATGCGTTGAAAGCGGCAGATGCCGACATAGAAATTGATATAGGACGCATTGTCTTAGTCCAGGCTCTTGCGCTGACTGATTTTCAGTCCAACTTGTCCCTTGAGAATGGCAAATTCTCTCAAACTCAAACGGCCAGCATGGCAGGCGGTTCAATCAATTCTGATGTGGCGTTTGCAGCACCGGCTGGCTCGATCACGATTAAGGCGGTGGGCAAGGGAATGTCTTCAGAGTCCATTGCCAAGGACATGGCCGCGACCGACGTGATTACGGATGGTGCGTTGGACTTCGATGTAAACCTTAAGGGCGCGGGTAAGAGCGTCGCTGCCATGATGGCGAGCCTCGACGGATCAATCGTTGGCGGTATGGGTGAGGCTCGCATACGTAACGATGCGATCAATCTCGCCGGTGCAGATATCATTTCCCAGTTGATGTCTAAAATTAATCCCTTTGTCGCTCAGGAAGAATTTACTGTTGCGCAATGCCTTGTCGTGAATTTGCAGGTTCAGGACGGGGTCGCGCAGTCTGAGAAGGGCATTGCCTTTGTCTCCGACCGTATGGAAATCACGTCGTCAGGGAATATCAATCTGGCCGAAGAAAAACTGAGCTTGAACATTCGCCCCAAGGCCAAGGAAGGACTGGGCATTGGCATGGGCAAGCTAACCCAGATCGTCAAACTGAGTGGGCCTTTGTCTAACCCGGGTATTGGTATAGACGCTGCCGGCGCAGTTAAATCTTTGGGGTCAATCGCCGGCGCCTTTGCGACTGGTGGAGCGTCGCTGTTGGCGGAAGGGGCGCTGGAGCGCGGTCAATCCTCAGGCGATACCTGTGAAGCAGCGCGGACCTGGCATCTTGCCGGAAAGTAAAGAGACCCGGATCAAGCTTCCGACCCAGGAAACCAGACGAAAGCGCGTCTATAAAACTGTCGCAGTAATTGAGACCGATGGTTTGTTCGGCATGACTCTCGATGAGCGTCCACTGCATACACCAGGTCGTATCAAGCTTGAGACATCGTCTAAAGCGCTGGCTGCGGCGATCTGCGCTGAGTGGGACGATCAAGTTGATTTCATTGACCCCGGGTCGATGCCGCTGACGAAATTGTTGAATACGGCCTTGGATCGTATTGCGCCAAATGCACAGACGGTCGTATCGGACCTTCTGAGTTATCTGGATACAGACCTTCTCTGTTACCGCGCTGATAATCCTCCTGAACTGGTAGAGCGGCAGTCTGGCGTTTGGCAGCCGGTCCTTGATTGGTTGCAGGAAACTCACGGGATCGAGCTCTCAGTAGGGACCGGTTTAATGCCTTTGTCTCAATCCGAAGAGTCTCATCAACGATCGGAGAAGATTCTTATTGGGCTCAACACGGCAGAGCTAACGTCCGTGCAGGCAACCGCGGGTCTAACCTCGTCACTGTCGCTTGGCCTGTCTCTCGTAGGTGGAAAATTATCTGGTGCGGATGTCGCCGGCGCCGCGAATCTTGATGAGACCTGGCAAATGGAAAAGTGGGGAGAAGACTTAGAAGCACTCGACCGTATTGCCAGCCTTGCTGCAGAAGTCTTAGCGGTCGAAAAGTTCTTAAAACTAAGCGCTTAAGTTTTACTCGGTACCGGGTGTTTCTTCGTCCACAGGTTCAATGGCGTGCTTTGTGATGATTGGCACCAAGGAGAAACTGAACAGCAACGTGATCGGCATTACCCCAAACACTTTGAATGAAACCCAGGTATCCGTTGAGACCGTCCGCCATACAATTTCATTGAGGATGGCGAGAAAAATGAAGAAGCCTATCCAAGCTCGTGTCATTTTCAGCCAGCCCGTATCCGATATAGCGAAGGCAGCATCGAGAACCATCTTCAGGAAGAGGCGTCCCGTCAAAAGCCCGAAGGCAAGGATGGACGCGAACAGAAGATTGACGATGGTTGGTTTAACCTTAATGAAGGTCTCGTCCTGCAACCAAACCGTCAGTCCACCGAAAATCATCACAAAGACCGCTGTGACCAGAGGCATAGTGGGAATGGTGCGGTTGATCGCATAGGACACCCCAAGTGACACCAAGATCGCCGCCATGAAGGCGAGGGTCGCGGTAAAGATGCCAAGTTGGCTATTGGTAAAAAAGAAGACGACCAACGGGCCGAGTTCCAGGGCAAGTTTCAGTAGTGGGTTCATGGCAGGTGTATACGGAGCCTACCCCACCATTGTCTATGAATACTGTCGATTTTCCCCTGAAAGTCGCACGGAACCGGTCTTTTTTCGTTCCCCAGGGGCTGCGGTATGCTATCCCCTAGACCATCAGAAAACCGTAAAACCGGCCAGGGGGCGCCGGAGAGCGGCAAAGGGGACGCAATGAGCGAAATCGTCAAGAAACTCGAGGAAAAACGGGCCGAAGCCAGATTAGGCGGTGGTCAACGCCGGATCGACGTCCAGCATTCCAAAGGAAAACTGACGGCACGCGAACGGATTGACGTTCTATTTGATGCGGGCTCATTCGAAGAATGGGACATGTTTGTCGAGCACCGCTCCGTCGACTTCGGGATGGAGAGGCAAAAAGTTCCGGGCGATGGTGTTATTACCGGATACGGCACGGTCAACGGTCGCCCCGTCTTTGTATTCAGCCAGGATTTTACCGTCTTCGGAGGGTCGCTCTCGGAATCTCACGCCAACAAAATTCTCAAGGTTATGGAAAAGGCGGTTCAGGTTGGCGCCCCTGTCATCGGCCTTAACGATTCGGGTGGCGCACGTATTCAAGAAGGGGTGGCTTCGCTCGCCGGATACGCCGATGTGTTTTATCAGAACGTCCGTGCGTCGGGTGTTGTGCCGCAAATCTCGATGGTCATGGGCCCCTGTGCTGGTGGCGCTGTCTATTCTCCGGCGATTACCGACTTTATTTTCATGGTCAAAGATACGTCCTACATGTTCGTGACCGGCCCCGACGTTGTGAAGACGGTTACCCATGAAACCGTTACCCAGGAAGAACTCGGCGGCGCCATGACCCACGCATCTAAATCAGGCGTGGCGGACGGTGTGTTCGAAAACGATGTCGAAGCCCTGTTGCAGTTGCGCCGATTGCTCGATTTTCTTCCGCTCAACAATAAAGATAAGCCGCCGGTGATCCCGACCATTGATCCGCCCGGTCGTGAAGACTTTTCGCTCGATACCTTGGTGCCAGACAACGCCAACAAGCCCTACGATATGAAGGAACTGATCAGCAAAGTTGTCGACGAAGGTGACTTCTTTGAAATTGGCGAACACTTTGCCAAAAACATGATTGTCGGCTTTGGCCGCATGGAAGGCCAGCCAGTCGGTATAATTGCCAATCAGCCAATGGTGTTGGCTGGGTGTTTGGATATTGAGTCTAGCCGTAAGGCGGCCCGATTTGTCCGCTTCTGTGACTGTTTCAACATTCCCCTTCTGACGTTTGTCGATGTCCCAGGATTCATGCCCGGTACTGATCAGGAATACGGCGGCATTATTAAGCACGGTGCCAAGCTGTTGTTTGCATACGCTGAAGCAACGGTGCCAAAGGTGACGGTGATTACGCGCAAGGCCTATGGCGGCGCTTACGATGTCATGAGTTCCAAGCACATTGGCGGCGATGTGAACTTTGCCTGGCCAACAGCAGAGATTGCGGTCATGGGGGCGAAGGGCGCGGTTGAGATTATTTTCCGCCAGGATATTGGCGATTCCAAAAAGATTGCAGCGCGGACCAAGGAATACGAAGAAAACTTCGCCAACCCGTTCCGTGCCGCAAATCTTGGGTTTATTGATGACGTCATCATGCCCCACGGCACACGGCGTCGGGTGTGCAATGCATTGGCGATGCTGCGGACCAAGGACATCAAAAATCCGTGGAAAAAACACGGCAACATTCCGCTTTAACGCAGAAGAAGAAACGGTCGCAAGACGGGGATACTACGCATGTTCGATAAAATTCTCATCGCCAACCGGGGTGAAATCGCCTGCCGGGTTATTAAGTCGGCGCGGAAGATGGGCATCAAAACGGTGGCCGTATATTCCGATGCCGATAAAGAAGCGCTGCACGTTCAAATGGCCGATGAGGCGGTTCGCATCGGTGAGGCAGCATCGGCCAAAAGTTACCTCAAAGCGGATCGCATTATTCGCGCGTGCAAAAAAACTGGCGCTCAAGCTGTTCATCCAGGCTACGGCTTTCTCTCAGAGAACAAAGATTTCCAAAAGGCACGCGCCAAAGCAAAGATCGCATTCATTGGCCCGAACGCTTGGGCCATCGAGGCTATGGGCGATAAGATTACGTCGAAGAAGCTGGCCGACGAGGCGGGCGTCTCGATTGTTCCTGGGTTTATGGGAATAATCAAAGAC
>WLXB01000120.1 GCA_012103295.1 Alphaproteobacteria bacterium
CCGCGAATAAAACCGCCGAAGAGGTTAAGGAGAAGCTGTTGGAGATCATGGTTTCACTGAGTGCATTCGTTGAAACCATTAGCTATGACAAGGGGGTAAGGAGTTTGCCCTGCATGAAGCGATATCATGTGGTCGACGAATTGCTGGCCAAGGGTGAAGCGGTGACCGTGTTTGTCCGCCCGACATCGGACCGCTCCCGCCTTGAAGGCCGTGCCGTGGCCTATGCCGTCGGCGACGCCATGGACAGCGACGATGTGGACGCAGCAATCATGGCTGCGAAGCCACGGGTGGTGATCAACACCATCGGCGGGCGCGGTGACCAAGCTGGGTTTTGGGACACCACCCAAATGAATATGACGGCGGCAGCCCTAATGTACGGCGCGGAGGAGGTGATCTTTCTCAGTTCTGTTGGCACTGGCGATAGCGCCATGGCTTATTCTGCTGCGGCGCGCGCCCGCACCAAAGACAGCATGGCTGAACGCCACGCCGCCGAAGAAGATTTGAGAGGCAGCGGACTGAACTACGTGATTATCCGCACCGGCATCATTGCGCCGGAGGGAACAGCGGCCACCGGCAAGGCGCGCTTTACCGAAGACCGCATGTCGCTCAAACCGATCGCGCGGCGGGACCTAGCCAAACTGACAGTGGAGAGCATGGGCAACCCGGCCTGCCGAAATAAAACCTATGCGGCCGAAGACGACAGTATAAAGTTATCGCGGTAAGGAGAAAGACAGATGCATGTAGAGCCAGGATATGTTGCGCCAGCGAAAGTTGCCCTCGCCAACGCCAGCGCCATTGGGGTGGTGATATGGGGATGCGTGGCACAGGCGAAGACTCTGCTGCGCGACCCCTTTGCGCCGATTAAGAGCCTGGTCGCCGCCGCATTTTTCTCGCTGTTCATGCAAAGTTTTCACATGCCTGTCGGGCCGTCGGAACTGCACTTTGTTGGCGCAATGGTGATGTATCTCACACTTGGCTTTACACCCACTCTGTTGGGGTTCGGCATCGGCTTGGTTTTCCAAGGCGCGCTGTTTGAGCCCACCGACTTGTATCACCTTGGCGTCAATAGTCTGTCGCTGATGCTGCCGTTGATCAGCGTGCACCTTGTTGCCGGACGGCGGTTTTTTGACGGCACACCCGGCGCGACTTTGTCTTGGGCCAGAATTATTAAATTGGATGCCATGTACTATGCCGGTGTCACCAGCATGGTCGGCTTTTGGTTGATGATTGGCGATGTCGCAACGCCGATCAGCGCCTGGGCAGCGTTTGCCAGCTCTTACCTTGTTATCATTCTGTGTGAACCGGTGGTGACGTATGTTTTGGTCAAAGGGCTGAAGGCGTTTGAGGACCACGCCCTTGTTCGGCGCTTAACTGCAGTACGCGGCATTAGATTGGCCTAACTGGGCTCGCCCTTATGTTTATTCGGGCTCGCCCGCTGTTCTAGGCGGGAACGCCGGCGCCAATATCGAGCCACACGGGCGCGTCGACCTCTTGCACCTGCTCAATCTGACCCTCTCGAGCAAAACCCGTATCCGCTTGGGGCAACTCGTTGTACCCCGCTAAGGTTTTAGACCCTGCCGTATCCGTGAGCAGTGGCAAGACGAGTCCATTCGAGACAAAGAGCATTCCTGACCTACTGCGCACAGTGCGTCGAATGATATAGCCGCAGGGTAGGCTTGCAGCGCTCCACGCGGCCGCAATAGCGGCACGGCGAGCCTCGCCTTGGTAAATGCGTTCGGCATGCGAGCCTGTCATTTCACCGACAACGTCGGCCAATGCCGTTCCGGTTAGACGAATGGTCATCTCATTTGGAGATGAAACGTCTGTTAGCACGACGTTAGGCTGCAGATCTGGCGGCGCGTGATCTAGATAGTCACGCAAATGGGGGACGAGACTACTTTTTGATAGGGCCGCCCAGTAATCCCAAAACGCAACGAAGCTCGGACCAAGATCGACGACACGTGCGGGCGCAGGCGTTGCCTCGGTCATTGCGTTGGCGTGCCCGCGCCGATATCGAGCCAAGTGGGTCGCGGGTACTTGATGACAGCCTCAACATGATCGTGGGTGTCTTTTTTGTCGTCGAGTGGGGGTCGTTCGTTAAAACTAACAACGGTTTTTGAGCCAGGCGTGTCCGTCTTGAGCGGCAAAATGAGGGCTTGAGAATTAAACATCAGACCACCTTTGCTGCTCACGGTTCGCGTGACGACATACCCGCAGGGATGAGTTGCAGAAATCCATGCACACTTGATTGCCATTTCTCGCGCCTTGCCTTGGTACACGTCTTCCACCTTCGTACCCGTCAATTCGCCAACAAACTCTGCGACGACAGTGCCGGTTAACCGAACCGTGACATCGGTTGGCGAGGATACATCAAGCAACACAACTTTTGGCTGGAGGTCGGGCGGAACGCTATCCAGGTACTCACTGAGATGCGGGACCAAGTCGTACTTCGGCAAGGTGTTCCAGTACGTCCAAAACGCCGAGAAGTTCGGTCCCATGGAGGCAACGATTGGGGTGGGATCGACACCCATACTTTATCTAAACCTTTCCGCGATCAACACTCGTGACGTTAATTGCATGCGCCGCATGAACACCATAACTCTGATCACGAACGGGCGGCAGGTGATCGCTCATTTTTGGCTTATTCTGGGATGCCAGCACCGATATCAAGCCATTCGTTCTCGGAAAATTCTTGCACGATCTCGATCTGGTCGTCACTCGCCAAGCCCGCACTCGCAGGTGGTATTTCATTGTAACTAACGACCGACTTACTGCCCGGCGTATCAGTTCTCACGGGCAAGACGACCCCACCTGAGATTATAAGTTGGCCGCGTTTACTACGCAGCGTGCGTTTGGCGACATAGCCACATGGATGCTGGGTAGCCTGCCACGCCTGTCCAATCGCCGCCAACCTGCTTTGCCCGCTATATAGTGGGTTGGCTGACAAACCCGTCATTTCGCCGACGGCCTCAGTGATGGTCGTTCCCATCAGCCGGATGGACATATCGTCCACAGACCTAAGGTCCATAATCACGACATTGGGCTGCAGGTCTGGCGGCACATTATCGAGATAGTCACTCAAATGAGGAACATGATCGGTCTTCGGCAAGGCATTCCAGAACGCCCAGAACGCGGCGCACGCGTGATCGTGTTTTTTGATTTTCTCCGCGTTGCTCAAAGTCGCCTCTGGGTCCGGCACCAATTCGCGGAACGTACCGTATTTCAGGTCGCGGCGGGAGGGCGAAGATGTAAGAGAGGTGCGTCGGCTATTGGTAAACAGCTTGGAAGACCGCAGCGACGCCGGCGGCATTGTTACTTGAGAACATATCAAATGAGGTGATGCCAGCGAGATCGGCAGCATTGATCGCACCGCCAACAAACACGGATGATACGGATTGGGTTTGTGGAACCGTGAGCACTGGAGTCCCTAGTCCTGCGCAGGACACGCTTTGGGCCTGGGCGAGTTCAGCGACTGAGATGCCGATTTGGAAGGCTTCATCAATTACATTTGCCACGACAGCAGACTCGCAGGACACATCAATGGCTTGGCCGATTTGCCCGACAATATCGACTTGCCCAGCTTGTGGCGTGATCACGGTGGTCGGGGTTAAGCCGGACCCAGTGAAGACAACACTGCCGTCAGGCCGTATTTCGAATAGCCCCGTCGGAGCCTGCCCAACAATCAAGTCGCCGAAATTGATATTCTGAAAAGCCGTAACCGAAATTACTGGTCTGAGATTGGCGCTCACCTGCACCGGTGCGGAACCAGCCGCCCAGGCGGGGGAATCCGTTAGCTCCGCGCCAATAAGAAGCGCGACAACGAATGTTCCAGCAAGATTGAGGCGCTTTCTGCAGCTCATACCCGGCAACCATTAAGTGTATCGAATATGCCGGTTTTAGCAGGTATCGGAGCGATTTCCTATATGCTCGAAACCTTATTTAGTCGCTTATAGATTGCTGTTTAGTCGTGAGTTCTCAAGGCGAACACAGATTTTGGGTGACAGAAATGGCTGATTTTAAGGCCTAGCGGGGTCTCGCGACGAAGTTAAGGTCAGCCACGAACGGTTCCGCTGAGGTCAAGGATATCGGCCGGATAACTGGCAGCTGAGACGCCGAGCCGCTCAAACCTTGATCTGATCCCGACTCGCCACCCGTGCCTTCAAGTGCCGGCCGCTCCAACAACTGCACCTGGTAATCGCCCAGTTTCAAATCCGAGAAATAGTAGTAGCCGTCGAATTCAGATCGGGTTTCATCAACGATGACTCCGTCCGCATCAAGCAACAGAACCTTAACGCCGCCGACGGGATCAAAGTCGAGAGGATCGACGGTGTCATCAACAACCACAAAACCGTCGACCTCACCGAGCACCAAGATCGGATAATTGATGACGGGCAAGACGCCCGGACGGGTTTGCACGACGAGGTGCGCATTCGCAGGGCGATAGGTCACGTCAGGTAGCGTGCGCTGGTCGATGGTGACGATGGTTTGTGGGCCCGGCATTAAATTCGGCACCCAGGCGACTCCCTCTTCATCGGTCATGCCCTCAGCACGACGACGCGTACCGGTCACCATGATATCGGGCAATACCGTTTCATCACGATCGAATTCACCGTTAGCATTTTGATCGACGAACACACGCACGCCCAAAATAGTCGCACCGTTGCGTTCTTCCGCCCCGGCAAAGCGATATCTGAGGGCGCGATCTTGCGGTAACAACGTCGTCCGCAGATTGAGACAAAAAACGTAGTTGCCATTGGTGTCGACTGCTGGGGCGAAGCCAATGGAGAACTTGTCGAACTTCACACTAAGGTCGAGACCGAAGGATGTGGTCCCGCCGGCAAATTCACGATCGATGTCGAGAGTAGCTGTGATATCGCGGCCAAAACGACGCCGCGCCTGGAGCGAGATATTCTGAAGAACATCATCTTGAGTTGGACTGTAATCGGCCTGGACCCGATAACGGGTGCCCATGGCCTGACCCCGTAACGCAAACGATCCATTGACCGAAGCATCACGATCGCCACCGGCAAACCACTGAACATTCGTGCTGTGACTGGCGCTCCAGTCTCTCCAACTCACCCCAACCTGATGATCTGCGATGTATGCCGTCGCCCGGGCAAACTTATTTTGGCGCGATAACTCAATGCGCTGTCCCACGCGGAGAGGACCGAGTTCAACAGGACGATGACCTACACCGATCACCGTTTCCGATCGCGTGTCGGTTTCATCTAAGGAAGGATTGAAATTTTGGATATGGGTCATGAAAGCATCAAATTCGCCAAAGCTCGTACGAATTTCATTGGACAGAGCGTAGCTGCCTCCCTCCTCCATCGACACATCAACGGCGGTGTAATAGCCCAAGACACTGGCGCGCGCGCCAGCGAATAAAGCCCCCTCCCCGGTGCGGCGGCCAATGGTTCCATAGGCGCCGCCAGCAACGAGTGAAAACATATCGGAGACGCCATATTCGAACCGACCGACAAAACCCGGTTCATCGTCCAACGCCTGCTCATCGAGACTGATCAGAGCATCGGATGATTGAACCGCACCGAGCTCATAGGCAAGAACGCCAGATGTTTGCAGGCCCGGGCCGAGAAAAACCCGCTCGGTACGCTCGTCGGTTTCCCCGTTGGGTCCGTAGGCCACGATGCGAAAAACGTTGCTGCCGGGACGCAGCGACGGAGTGGAGAATTCGTAGCGACCGTCACTCTCTACCGTTTGGATGCTGATAAGACGATCATCCTGGTACAGCTCGACATCCCAATCCGGCGGGGCGTTGCCAACTAAGACAAAGTCGTCGGCTTGGGAGGCGCGGTTATTGCCAATATTGGAAATATAAGCACCGCGGCCACGCCGCGCGGTCGACACCAAGGGCACCGACGGCATCAAGACGTCGCCAAAAGCGATGTTGGTTGCCTGGAGGGGGCCGAGCATGGACCCACTTGGGTCGTTCCGCTCGAGCAATACGTCAAGCGTACTCAGATCCACTTTGTTTTCGCGGTAGTCGATCAGAGCATTCAAGCTCGATGAGAAACCAAGGAGGTCACCCTGGCTCTGAACACTGACCGTCGCCAATTCAGACGAATTGCCGCCACTATTGGCAATGGAGCCAGATGCCGTCACGTTCAGCACCGGCGCGGCAGCCCATTGGTAAGGAATTCTCATGGCCGGTTGACCGCCGAAAACCGAACTGTTGGTACTGGCCAGCTTGCCCGCTGCGGCCTGTCTTTCCGCCGCCTGTTGGAACGGCAGCATTTCCGTTGGGTCAATGAAAAGTGCCATGCGCATGAGGTCCGCCGACGCGTCGAGCGGAAACCATTTCTGGAGTTCTTCCAGCGCGACATAAATATCGTCATCGTGCAGTTCAATGCTTTCACCGGGGAAGCGCTTTATGGCACCGGCAATAACCAGCGTCTCAGCGCCGACGCTCAAGCTGAACGTCCGGTCTTCGGTTAGAAACCAACCATCAGCAACGCCATTGTCGGGATCAACTTGAAGGGGAAAGGACAGGAGGTCGCTAAGCCCGCCAAGACCGACGAGCACGGCACCATCCTCCCGCCGAAACGCAAAGACGAACTCTCCATCAAGGGCCTTTTTGTCGACCCGCACTTCGAGAATGACCGCCTGGCTTTCTGGCCGTTGAACCCGCGAAAGACCGCCGCGATCGGTATACCGCCGCAAACCAACGGCCCGCTCTTCCGCCGTGGCTACCCCAGCGGCGGCGCTGAGCTGTTGTACAAAATTTACGTTTTGAGCTTGGGCAATATCTGACGTGACAAAACAAAGCCCAGCCGCCAAGGCGACTGCGAACCCCGCCAAGCCCTGTCGAAACCTGTTAAAGGTCTGGTCCCTATTAGGACAGGGGCGCAATAAGCTCGTCGAGAACATCGGTCTCACTGCGCGACTCTGGCGACAGCGTGATAATCAACTTGCCTTCTCTCGGCGGCTCTCCACCCGGCCAGGCTGTCTTCAATACACGCTCAATCCAATCCCGTTCTCGATAAATGCGGATGACCATATCGCTCACCACATCCTCGCGTTTACCATTCGGTTTTTCCCACCGCACACTTACGCGGGCGACCGCGTCGGAATTTCCTTCACGTTTGAATTTGACCGCGACTCCTTCAGGCACAACTTCTGCTTCTTCAAGAAAAACAGCGCCCTCGGATTCGCCAACAGAGACGACCACTGGGATCGCAATGTTGAAACGAAAGCCGATGCCGAAGCTCGTATTGCCAGACCCTGAATCTCCACCACCAAGGTCTTCGTCGTTGGCCGTCTCACGAAAGACCAAATGGGAACGATACGTGCCATCGCTCAACTGGCCGGAGCGGCGACCAAGAACGCGAATGGTTTGGGTCTGCCCAGGTTGTAGAGTAAAGCGCCGGGGTGAGAAGCGGACGAGCCGGCGGGCGGAATAATCGAGACTCTCGACCTTCACCGTCACGCCCTTGTCCGACATTGAATAGTCTTCAAGGGCCAGTTCGTAAGACGCGGTGTTTTCCGTTCGGTTGGTGACGGTCAGCACTTCTGAGCGGCGATTGTCGAACAGCTCAACCCGCTGCGGAGAGATAAACACTGGGGCCTGGGCGGATACCACCCCGACGTCCACAAGGGCCGCCTGGAACACCGCGAACAGGCTGATTGCTATGCCGCGAAGCACAAGACTGGGTGTTGGCTTATTCATAGGGTCGCCTCTCATGGAATGACCATTTCAATGACGAGAGGGTCCCCGCCGGAGGACAGCGTATCATAGGACCCATCGGTCTCATCCCCGTCAATTAGCATTCTCGCACCGATCAAGGCTCTATTGGAATTCTGATTGCCGGACACGAGCTGAAGAATATTGGATCCCAGTCCATCGCAGCGAATAGCGCCCGTGCCACCGTAGGGCACGCCCGTGGTGCCCTCAAACAACTCCACCCCTCTGATGCGGATGATATCTGTACCGTTAGAGATTTTGCCGTTCTTGGTGCATGAAATATCGACCGTCGTGCCACTCTGACCGGTGATGCGAAAGCGCCCCGCAGTGCCAATGCCGTCGCCGCTCGCGCCCCCAGTGTATGTAATTGAGGAGTCTGTCCCTAGTCGGGCTCGACCACTCAGGGCTGAGAAATCGACGAGCCCGAAATCCAAGTCATCTTGAATTCTGAGGCGCTGGGCGCTGGCTGAGAAATCACCGCCGAGGCCATAAAAAAGAAAAACAAGGCACAACAAACGCAGTGCCTTGGTCAAAATTCGTATGGAGAGAAAGTTTTGCATGTGAGTGCTTTATACGCCCTTGAGCGAGCTCCCCAATGCTTTTCCGGAAGATCATCCCCCCTTAGTGGAAGGGTACACCCTAAACTTGGTGCACCCTTCGCAAACTAAGAGAGATGAATCAACCGTACGCGGAGACTACTGGTAAGTCGCCTGAACGGTAGCAGCGGAACCGCCGCCATTGGTCGAGGCAAAGACACCGGTGTTGGTGACACTGCCCATGTTCGCGAGATCCAATGTGGCGCCCATGAACAAAGACGTCGTGCCGCCGGTCAGAGACACGGTGATGGCCGTCGCGCCTACGGTGGTGCAGGCGGTACCAGACGCCAAAGCGCCGTTGGCGATGTTGGTCGGAACAGACACGGCTTCCGCACTGGCGTTGGCGACAGTCGCGGCGTCACAGGACACATCGATGTTGATGCCGTTGGAACCGGTCAAATTGATTTGACCCGCGGTCACGGTGCGCGAACCAGCAGATGTGATGCCGGTGCCAGTTGTTGAGAACGAACCGTCTGGGTTGATAGTTAAAGTCCCTGTACCGGCCAGGTTGACGTCGACGTTACCGAAACTAACGTCGGTTGCGGTCGTGACGGTCACGGCCTCACGTAGAGTCGCGGTCACTTCGACGTCGTCACTCTGCGCCTGGGCAGACTGGGCAAAGCCGACAAAAGCTAGGATAGCTGCGGCAAACAACGAGGTTTGCTTGAAATTGAACTTAGACATGTTGGTCATCCCTCTGATGAAAAAATGCGGGAATCGGTAAATTCAGATTTCCCGTAAAAGGATACATAGAGGGTGGTTACTTCCATTAAATTAATGGCTTGTAAAAATTTTGTAAAAGTAAATAATGGGTTAAATCATAGCTTTGCTGGCATGTGACCTTTTTAGGAAGTCCGGACTGCGATGGCGAAAGCATCAAAAATACTCGTCATCGAAGACGACATATTTGTCCAGCAGCTTGTAGGGCATGTGCTGGAGTTCGCCGGGCATGACATTTCGTTATCCGCGACCGCGGCACAGGGGTCATCCCTCTTTTCATCGGGACATTACGACCTAGTCATTCTCGATTTAACCCTGCCTGACGAAGACGGCCTAACCGTCGCCAGGCAAATCCGTTCGCGGTCCGATGTTCCAATTATTGTTCTCAGCGGGCGTTCGGAAAAAGATAGCCGCATTGCCGCCTTAGAAATTGGCGTCGACGACTACATCACTAAGCCAACGGACCCTCAGGAACTTCTGCTGCGCGTGAAAAATTTACTCAGCCGCCGCACAACGACGGGGCCGCATGGCAGTCCCGACGAGCAATTGTTCAAGTTTGATGGATGGGCCTTGAATCAGAGTGCCAGAACGCTCACCAGCCCTGAAGGAGAAGACATCCACCTCACCAAATCAGAATTTGACCTGCTGGCGGCGTTCGTAAGGGCCCCCAACAGGGTTCTGGAACGAGACTTTCTTCAAGATGCCATCGGCCGCCTGGATCAGCCGGATACAGACCGCACGATCGATGTATTGATCGGCCGCTTGCGGGCCAAAATCGAAGAGAACCCCAAAGCGCCCATCCACATTGTTACCGCCCATGGACTGGGCTATCGGTTTGCAACAAAGGTAGGTCGACTCTAGGACCAAACGTGAGGCCCACCCGACGGTAGCTGTGCCTCCCAAAATCGCGTTACACTCCGGCCTCTAATTCCAGGGAGCAAGCCTGTGCCGCACGACTCACACGATCATGACCACACTGAGCCACCATCAGACCTCACCCTCCGCGTCAAAGCGTTAGAGACCGCGCTGACCCGTAAAGGCTATGTCGATCCAGCAGCGGTTGATGCAGTCGTCGATACCTTTGAGACCAAAGTCGGCCCACGCAACGGCGCCGCTGTAGTGGCGAAGGCCTGGACCGACCCCGCTTTTAAACAGCGATTGCTGGATGATGCGTCCGCGGCCTGTGCTGAGCTTGGCTTTAGTGGCCAACAAGGAGAGCAATTAAAAGCCGTGGAGAATACGGAGAACGTGCACAACATGGTCGTGTGCACCTTGTGCTCCTGTTACCCGTGGCCAGTGTTGGGCTTACCGCCCAGTTGGTACAAGAGCCACGCTTATCGGTCCCGCGCGGTGATCGAACCCCGGGCGGTGTTGGCAGAGTTCGGTGTCTCCATACCCGAGGACAGAGAAGTCCGGGTGTGGGATTCCACGGCCGAACTGCGTTACCTGGTGCTGCCGTCGCGCCCCGATGGCACAGATGACCTCAGTGAAGAGGCTCTGGCAGACATGGTGACCCGAGACGCGATGATCGGAACCGGTGTGGTGGAAGCGTGACAAACTCTGTTCACGATATGGGCGGCATGCATGGCTTCGGCGCAGTCGAACACAAAGAAGACGAGCCGGTGTTCCAGACAGAATGGGAACGCAAGACCTTTGGCCTAATGATGACCAGTCTGGGTACGCTGCAAGTGAATCTGGATCATGTGCGGTCTCGCATGGAGAGTGAAGCGCCGGCCACATATCTGGCGCGTGGGTATTACGACAAATGGTTCCTCACCCTTGAAAAACTCGCCATCGACAAGGGCGTGGTCACTAGCACCGACCTTGCGGCACTGGCAGAGGGAGAAGATGTTCAACTGGATCGAGAGGTCGATCCCATCCCGGCAGAAGGTATGCTTGCCTTCATCGCAACCGGTGCCACG
>WLXB01000121.1 GCA_012103295.1 Alphaproteobacteria bacterium
CGGGCTTAGCGACGGCGCGAATCAGAGCTACATGGTTTTCCCGGCAGGTCGTCCTATCCTCGATAGGCCAGACCTACACGCGTACTTCATCGCCACCCAGCTTTCTAACGCGCAAACGCTGGCTGTACGCACGCCTTTTGGAACGACACAAAGCAACGCTCCTGCCCAGATCTGCCTGGCAACAACCCGCTCCGGATCACATAGGATTATTGGAAGCCTATATCGCACGAGTCGAGGAAGAGGACTAAGAAACTACTCGCCAGTCGTCCGACGACGAAACGACGGCGTCCAACTCAAATTACCATCCTTGAATCGTTCTATCGCCGCTTGAAGCACTTCGTGCTCATCGCAACCACGCGGACAGAGCGCGCCAAGGCGTGCAAGGTTTGCATCAGCACCGGCTTTATTCCCTAACTTCAGATAAAGCTCACCCTGGTATTCGAGCGCTCCTTTATGTTCTGGATCAAGCTCTAGTGCCCGCGCATAATTTTCCATGGCCTCATCGGTTTGACCCATGTTGCGCTGACTGTAGGCTAAGTAGTTATAGGCATCCGCATTGTCCGGGTCGTCTTCCAAGACAGTTCGCAACAAATCAGCGGCCGCCTCAAAATCACCTTCTTCGATAGCCAGTTCAGCATCCTCTATGTCTGAACCACCCGATCCCATGGCCTTTGCGGCTGTAACCGAGAACACCAAAAGGCACGAGACTGCAAGCGCGCCTAAGAACGATTGTAGTGAATGATGACGTGACGTGATCATGACAAACCTCTCTGCAATGGAGTGAATCGATCAACGTTCAATGAGCTTAGAGCACCTGAAGCGAACAGGCGAGAACACAACCTGCGACTGCGCTCGCAGTCAGGTCTTTGTGAACAAATGGGCGTAAAAATCGCTGATTTCAGCCAAATTAAGTGGCATCCGGTTCCAGAATAATCACCGGCACTCCGTTGGCGATAGCAGCCCCGACGGAAATTATCACTGCTGCAGAGGCTGATCTGGCAGAGTCGAGTCGGTTGGCACAGCCAAGGGAGGGGCGGTTCCAGGCCCAGAATCAGGACCAGGGCCTGGAGCAACAATCAGATAAGCCAGCCAAACGGCAACAAGGACAAGCGAAAGAATAAGGAGAAGTTTACGCTCCATCGGCTGCCTACTGGGCACCCTAGACTTTGTGTCTGAACTGTCTTTTTCGACCATACGATTTGATACCGCCGCAGGTCATAGGAGGCAAGGATACAGAACCTTGCCAAGCCTTATCGGTGCGCGTAGGACAACTTAAACACGGTTGCCAGAATAGGTATATGAGTTGACGAATCTTATTCCCTACGCCTACCTCATCATCGGATTGATCTTACTCAGTGGCGGTGCGGATTACCTTATTCGCGGTGCAGTAGCGATTGCAGCGCGCCTAAAGATTTCACCGCTTGTCGTTGGCCTGACCATTGTCGCCCTGGGCACGTCTCTTCCTGAACTGGTAGTATGTGTTCGCGCTGCGATGGAGGGCGCCCCCGGAATTGCAGTCGGGAATATTGTGGGCAGCAACATTGCCAACATCCTCCTCATTATCGGTGCGGGGGCACTCATGTGTCCCATATCAGCCAACCGCAACCATTTTCTTCGTGACAGCCTCTTGATGCTAGGGGCCACAGCCCTCTTCATAGCGATCGCCTTCACTGGGTCATTCGTGGCGTTGTCCGGTGCCGTAATGGTTGGCTTGCTTTTCGCGTTCCTGTTCTTCTCTTACGTCCAAGGGAAAAAACATGGCACCGACGATCTCAGCATGATCGACATGGACGACGTTGCACCCGCAGACATCGTTACACCATTGCGAGCCGCGATCTGGGTTTTGGGTGGCTTGGTCGCGGTCGCGGTCGGGGCTGAACTTCTAGTCGGCGGCGCTACCACGATTGCCCGAGGCCTCGGTGTCAGTGAAGAGGTCATCGGCCTGACGATGGTGGCCATAGGAACGTCTTTGCCCGAGTTGGCGACTGTCATAGCAGCCGCAGCCAAACGTCACACCGACCTTATTGTTGGCAATGTCATGGGCAGCAACATATTCAATATACTAGGCGTCATGGGCGTCACTGCGACAGTTGCAGACGTACCAGTGGGCGGGCAAATTTTGGCATTTGACGTATGGGTCATGGCGGCCGCAGCGGTCGTCTTGGTTCCCCTCATGCTGACCGGCAGCGTTCTGAACCGGAAAGAGGGCACTGCCTGCCTGGCTTTGTACACAGCGTATATCGCCATTCAGTATATTGGGGTTGATCGCGTATTCTCATGACAAAGACCATGCCAAAGACGGCACTTATCACTGGCGGGGCTAAACGCATCGGCAAAGCTATAACGCAGAGCTTGGCCGCAGATGGCTGGGCAGTTGGAATTCACTATTTTGGCTCGAGCGAGGAAGCCGAAGCTCTGGCTAATTCGATATCAGATGCCGATGGACAGGCGGCTATCTTCGCCACCGATCTCGGCAACCCCGAAGCGGCAGCCCACCTCATACCAGCGGTAACGGCCACCCTTGGCCCCGTAACAGCACTGATAAACAATGCGTCCATATTCGAACAAGAAAACTGGAATGAGGTCACTACAGAATCCTGGTCACGGCACTTAGGCGTCAACCTCCACGCGCCGTTCCTATTGAGTCAGGCTTTTGCGCGCGCCCTACCAAGCGAAACAGAGGGCGCTATTGTCAATGTTATCGACCAGCGCATCTTCAATCTGACACCGGAATTCATGTCTTATACAGTGAGTAAATCTGGGCTGTGGACGCTAACCCAAACGCTCGCAATGGCACTTGCACCCCGTATTCGAGTGAATGGCGTTGGCCCAGGCCCAACACTGCCAAACGAACGGCAGACGGACGAGATATTTCAAAGGCAGGTATCAGCCACACCCCTCCAAAGAAAAGTTGACCTTGATGACATCACCGCGGCAGTAAAGTATTTGCTTACGGCGCGCACGGTTACGGGTGAGATGATTACTGTAGACAGCGGCGAACACCTGGGATGGACCCAGCCAGTTGAAGGACAAATATTTAATGGGTGAAGTCAGCAAATCGAGAGTTATTGAACCGCTGCGGATTGCCGATGCCATCGAACAGGTCCGCCACGTCTTCATCCGTGACCTGGTTCTGCCATGTGATATTGGCGTCCACCCGCATGAGAAGGGCACGCCGCAAAGGGTCCGTATTAATCTCGACCTGGCCGTGACTGACGACGGCAACCCCCTCGCCGACCAGCTCGAAAACGTTGTTTGCTATGAAGATGTGGTGACCCGGATTCGGGCCATTACGGGTGATGGCCACACAAATTTAGTCGAGACCCTCGCCGAGAGGATCGCCCAAACCTGCCTCCAGCACCCCGACTGCCATACCGTAAGGGTCCGGATCGAGAAGTTAGACGTTTTTGCCGATGTCGAAAGCGTAGGGGTGGAAATCGAGCGCAAGTCAGGCAGCTAACCCCACCCGTCACCCATTAATCCATTGATTTGTCACAGAAAGTACGCGTCGAATCAAAATTCGCCGCTAACGGACCACTCGAGTCAAGCGAGTTGTGCACACCAAATTTCGAGTCTGTGAAGTTTGTTCAGTTAGGAGACATAATCCTCCATAGTCTTGCCTCCGGCCGGTTGTGGTTCTTTTTTATTCATGTTTTTCAATGACTTATGTTTTTGCGTCAGGATTCGCTCGATAATCGGTTTTTATTCGAGTTTCTGTGCCTGAGAATGATTGGCGCCCTTATTCCCACAGAGTTTTCCACAGCTTGGAAGAATATTTTCCAGGATTTTCAGGGATATACGGTCCGTAGTTGACCGAAAACGGCATCGGTGCGACATCCGACCTATGGAGCGAACGCGAAGCGACCGGCCTGGACACAGGGACGACCCAGCAGAGGCCGTGCCAAAGGTCCTAAAAGAAGAGCCTTCTCCAGTGGGCAAAGGCCTCACTGTGATTTCCGATGCGCTCAATACCCTGCCCAGCCGACCTGGCGTCTATCGCATGCTGAATGCCAAGGGCGATGCTCTTTACGTCGGCAAAGCAAAGAACCTCAAGAAAAGAGTGACGTCGTACACACGGATCGAAAGCATGCCGATGCGATTGCAACGGATGGTCATGGAGACTCATCACTTAGAAGTCGTCACAACACATACTGAGGCGGAGGCGCTGCTCTTGGAGAGCAACCTCATCAAGCAGTTGAAGCCCCGCTACAATATTCTTCTGCGGGACGATAAATCTTTTGCCTACATCATGGTGACCGGCACGCACGACTACCCGCGCATACTCAAACATCGGGGTAAGCGCAAACCGCCTCATCAGTATTATGGGCCCTTCGCATCTGCCGGCGCAGTGAACCATTCTCTGGCAACACTGCAGCGTGTCTTTCTATTGCGGACCTGCTCAGACGCTGTGTTTACCAACCGCTCTCGACCGTGCCTCCTCTATCAAATCAAGCGTTGCTGCGCGCCCTGCGTGGATAAAGTGTCTAAGGAGAGTTATGGCGATCTCATTCGACAGGCCCAAAATTTCCTAGATGGCGACAGCAACGAAATACAAGAAGAACTCTCTCGGCAAATGGAAGCCTCAAGCGCCGAACTAGATTTCGAGTCCGCGGCGACCTTCCGCGACCGCATTCGCGCGTTGACGAATGTGCAAGGCCACCAAGATATTAATCTGCCGACAAATGACGACACTGATGTCATTGGGCTACATCGTGCAGGCGGGCAATCGTGTGTTCAGATATTTTTCTTCCGTGGTGGACAAAATTTTGGCAACCGCGCCTATTACCCGTCTCATAATGCCGATGACGATGATGGCGCTATTATTGAGGCTTTCCTGGGCCAGTTCTATGATACGACCGCGGCGCCGCCGACAATATTGGTCAGTCATAGTCCGCCCAACAAAGAACTGGTTGCCGAAGCGCTAGGCATACGCGCCGAACGAAAAGTGGAAATTCTAATTCCGGCGCGCGGCACCAAACGTAAGCTGATTGATCATGTCGTCCTCAATGCTCGAGAGGCTCTTGGGCGCCGTTTGGCAGAAAGCACTGCACAGCTCAAGTTACTCAGCTCTCTTGCTGAAATATTCGACCTACCGGCGGCACCCGAGCGCGTCGAGGTTTATGATAACTCTCATATCTCGGGCACTCATATGGTCGGCGGCATGATCGTCTCCGGACCAACTGGCTTCGAGAAAAATGCGTATCGCAAGTTCAACATTAAAAATACCGACTTAGCACCTGGCGACGATTATGGTGCCATGAGAGAGGTGCTAACGCGGCGTTTTGCCCGAGCACAGAAAGAGGATCCGGAGCGGACAAAAGGGGTTTGGCCTGACTTGGTCTTACTCGACGGTGGCAAAGGTCAACTCTCAACAGCACAACAAACCCTTGAGGATCTTGGGGTCGATGACGTGCCCCTTGTCGCCATATCAAAAGGGCCTGATCGCAATGCGGGCCGGGAACAGTTTCATAGGGTAAACAAGACGCCGTTTACGTTGCCGCCGGCGCACCCCGCTCTATATTTTCTTCAAAGGCTGAGGGACGAAGCCCACCGGTTTGCGATCTCATCACATCGTAACCGGCGGTCAAAAGCGATTGTTCGATCAGAACTGGACGAAATAGCTGGAATCGGCGGGCGACGGAAAAAGGCGCTACTGCATCGTTTCGGATCGGCCAAGGCCGTCTCCCAGGCTGGCATCGAGGATTTATCTACTGTTGAGGGGATCAGTGCGGGACTGGCAAAAAGAATCTATGATCATTTCCACCCGGACCATTAAACTTCAATCAAACAATTCAATGACGGACTCAACGCGTGCTTAACCTGCCAAATATTCTGACGCTGTCTCGTATTTTTGTCATACCTGTAGTGATCGCCCTGTTCTATTGGGATAGCCCGACAACTCGATGGGTCATGCTCGGGCTGTTTACTGTGGCAGGTATCACAGACTTCTTTGACGGCTATCTAGCGCGGCGGAGCAATCAGGTCTCAGCTTTTGGTCGTTTTCTTGATCCCATAGCTGACAAACTGTTAGTGGCGGCGTTGCTGCTAATGTTGGTTGGGTTCGAACGTATGTCTACTTGGTCTTACCTGCCAGCGGTTGTCATATTGACACGCGAGCTCTTGGTATCAGGATTGCGGGAGTTTCTCGCTCAGACCCACGTCAGTGTCCCGGTTTCGACGCTCGCGAAATGGAAAACGACATTACAAATGTTTACTCTTGGGTTTCTCATCGTTGGATCGGATGCACCCTCATGGATCCCAGCCCAAGCGATTGGTGAAGTGGGGCTTTGGTTGGCCGCCTTATTAACCATGATTACTGGATACGACTATCTTAAGGAGGGCCTTGGCCACATGCTCAAAGATGACGCTGCCGCAACGCCACCTCATGATAGTGGCGCAGCGGAGTAGTACAGCGTGACCCTCAATGTCATGTATTTCGCCTGGGTCAAAGAAAAAGTCGGAATCGGCGAAGAGCAATTGTCTCCCTCGGACGAGGTGAAGACAGTCTCGGATCTCATGGAATGGCTCAAAACTCAAAGCCCCGCCCACGCAGATGCCTTTGCCGATACCAGTCAAATTCGCGTCGCCTTGGACCAGCTTCATGTCCCTTTTGATACAACCATTGGAGAGGCCAGGGAGATCGCCTTTTTCCCGCCGGTAACGGGGGGCGCTTGGTGATTCAGGTTCAAGGCGAGCCCTTTGATGCCGGGGCCGAAATCAATCTATTTCTGACTCACAACGCCAACTCGGGCGGCGTCGCCACATTTATTGGCCAAGTCCGTGATTTTCAAGAACAAGAATCAGAGCGGAACAAATCCATCTCCGCACTCGAACTCGAGCATTACCCTGGAATGACAGAGAAAGAACTCGAGCGTATCAGCAACGAAGCCCGCACGCGCTGGCCGCTTGACGATGTTTTGGTCATTCATCGCCATGGCCGCATGAGTCCTGGTGAGCCTATCGTCCTAGTCTGCGCAGCAGCGACCCATAGAGGCGACGCATTCACCGCCTGTGAATTTATTATGGACTGGTTGAAGACTCAGGCACCGTTCTGGAAACGCGAGCACAGCGAAACGGAGTCATCTTGGGTCAATGCTAAAGAGAGTGACGACACACGTGCTGAGCGTTGGAGTAAGACTGACTAAGCGGCGCTTGTTTTGGCTGGCTCCGTTTTGCCAACAGTGATGTCGTAGGCCTCCATCAATGTTTTGCACACTTGTCCGGGCTGAAAGGTATAGGGTCCGATTGAGCCGACAGGCGTCACTTCCGCGGCTGTGCCGGTCAAAAAACACTCTTCAGCGTTGGCCATCTCTTCGGGCATGATCGCACGCTCAATCACTTCATAGCCGTGCTGTTCGGCCAAACCCATAACTGTACGCCGCGTTATGCCGTCCAGGAAACAATCAGGCGTCGGGGTATGTAGCTTCCCGTCCATGACAAAAAAGATGTTCGCACCGGTCGCTTCTGCTACCTGCCCGCGCCAATCTAGTAGCAACGCATCATCAAGCCCTTTACGCTCTGCCGCGTGTTTGGACAGCGTACAAATCATGTACAGCCCAGCAGCCTTCGCGAAAACCGGTGACGTAGCCGGTGATGGTCTTCTCCACTCGGCCAAATCGAGCTTTAGGCCCTTAAGACGCGCTTCGGGTGAGAAATAGGATGGCCAAGGCCAGACTGCGATCGCAACGTTAACCCTAGCCCCCCTCGCCGTGACACCCATGAGATCGCTACCGCGCCAGGCGATTGGGCGAACATAACCATCTTTGATGTCGTTGGCCCGCATTGCCTCAAGACACGCTTCATTCACGGTGTCCCGGTCGAATGGCATTTCCATATCAAGTGTCTCAGCGGAATAAAAAAGCCGTTCTGTGTGCTCCTCCAGCTTGAAAATTTTTCCATTGTAAATTCGCTCCCCCTCAAACACAGACGATGCATAATGGAGTGCATGCGTTAGGACATGGAGCTTAGCGTCCCGCCACGGTAGGAGTTCTCCGTTGAACCAGATATATCCGTCTCGATCGTCGAAGGGTTGCGTGGACATGATAGGTTGTTTCCCTGATAGAGCGTGTTTAGGCCTATTTGAGACACATTGTTAATCAAAGCTGGATCAAGACGTAACATCTCGTTGAATATATGTCAATAATACTGACGTATATTCTAATCCATTGACCTCAACCCCAAGCGATGCGACGCAGAACTATGGTCGAAACCAAGCCTGGCACTAACCTTCTTTTCCTCCGTGACGAGGACCTGAGACAGGGAATCGAGCTTCTCTTCTTTGCGTATCGTGACTTCACGGCGGAAGCCGATGCGATATTGGCCAAACAGAAGTTCGGACGTGCCCATCACCGCGTGATCTATTTTGTCGGACAGTATCCGGGCATGAGTGTGAGCGACCTCCTTGATATTCTTTCGATTACAAAACAAAGCCTGTCGCGGGTACTGCGCCAGCTTGTAGATGAAGGATACATCGATCAACAGCCAGGAACGACGGACCGACGCCAGCGCTTGCTGACATTAACGACAAAGGGCAAAGAGCTAGAAGGCTTGTTAACCAGCGAGCAACGGGCAAGGATTGCCGCTGCATACAAGAATGCCGGTGCTGATGCTGTAGAAGGTTTCCGAAAAGTCATGCTTGGGATCATGGAGGGATCAGCACGCCGCCGATTCAATGAGGACGAGACTTAGGCCCGCCGGATGGTAGATACCGCCCAAAATAATTCACCGGCCCACATCCTCGTTGTCGACGACGACAAACGCTTGCGACGGTTAATTCAGAAGTATCTCAAAGAACAGGGATTTCTAGTGACTGGGGCTCCGTCTGCCAGAGACGCGCGCCAACACATGGAATCCCTGCAATTCGATTTGATTGTTCTGGATGTCATGATGCCTGGCGAAGACGGTATGAGCTTCGCCGGAGCCATTAGAGATTCCAGTGAAATTCCAATCCTAATGCTCACCGCCATGGGTGAAGCGGAGAATAGAATCCAAGGGCTGGAACACGGTGTGGACGATTATATGGGAAAGCCCTTTGAACCTAGGGAACTCCTCCTCCGGGTAAATGCTATACTTCGGCGCACTCCACCGCCGCCGGATGATAGTGTCCACGAACTTAGTTTTGGTGAGTGCCGGTATGACATCTCACGCAATACTCTGGTTAGGGACGGCAACTCTGTACACCTCACATCAGCCGAAGCCGTTCTTCTCCGAACATTGGCGATCAACGCAAATACACCTGTACAGCGGAGCCAACTCAGCAATGACGAGAGTGGCCACGCCAATCCTAGAACCATTGATGTACAAGTGACTCGCCTTCGCAGAAAAATTGAGAGTGATCCGCGCCAACCCCGTTATTTGCAGACAGTACGCGGGACGGGTTACCTCCTGCGGACCGATTAAGGCGCGGGTTGACCAATGACTGAAAATGTCACCAGCAACGAATCATTATTAAATCGTGTGACGCGATGGATAGATACGGCTGGCTGGAGCAGTTGGATGCCCGCCACATTGATGGGACGATCCGCTCTAATCATCCTCATCCCGCTTATTCTCGTGCAGATCATTTCTACGTTTATCTTTTACGACAATCACTGGGAAACCATGTCACGCCGTTTGGCCCAAGGACTTGCCGGTGACATCTCCCATATCCGGGTTTATCTGAGAGATAACCCCACACCGGAAGATTTTGCATGGATTCGATCGTCGGCCCGACAGACGATGCAATTGGATATCGACTATGAACAACGGGCGGCTCTGCCGGCATCGGAAACCATAAACGCTGAGGGACCATTTCCTGACGTGCTGACACGCGAACTTTGGCGAGAACTAAAACGACCGTTCACGATAGATTTTGACCGATCAGATCGTGAAATAGAAATTAATATGCAGCTCCCTGGCGGGGTGCTTCATGTGCTTGCACCTCGGAAACGCTTATTCAGCTCGACGACCTATGTTTTCGTACTGTGGATGGTCGGTTCATCGATGCTGCTGTTCGGCGTCGCGGCGTTGTTTCTTAACGTCCAAGTCCGGGCTGTGCGACGACTTGCCCGCGCTGCCGACAGTTTCGGCAAGGGCCGCGACGTACCCAATTTTAAGCCCGAAGGGGCCAGAGAGGTCAGACAAGCTGCCTTGGCCTTTACAGCCATGCGCAACCGTATTCAACGGCAGATAGATCAACGGACCAAGATGCTTGCTGGCGTGTCCCACGATCTTCGCACACCGCTTACTCGTCTTCGCTTGCAGATTGAAATGTTGGGTGGCGCAGCCCCGGAAGATGTTTCTGATATCAAAGAAGACATCGATGAGATGGAGCGAATGCTCGATGGGTATTTAGCCTTTGCCCGCGGAGAGGGAGACGAAGCGTCTGAACCCACTAACCTAGAAGACCTGCTCAACCTAGAAAGCCTAGTGAAAGAAAAGCTGAAGCCTCTGAATATTATAATCAATTAAGCAAGAAAGGTGTAAAGCCTAAACAAGTAATTGCTGAGATGTACAAGAAGTATCCACCTTCTGTAGTTAAAGATGTACTTAATAAAGCAGATATTGTTTCAGTGTCTACTATAAAAAATCAGAGTGAACTAAGACAGGTAGCTAAGGACTTATTAGATAATGCTAGAGTAGCTAAAGGTGTTCTCAAGCTAAATAAAGAAACTGTAAATAAAATAGCTGATAAAATAAACGAAATACAAAAAGAAGTTAAAAAATATCTACCATCATTTCAAATAAAAAGCAGTACTGTAAAACAAATACTAAAGAAACCAGCTACACTTGACTTAACAATAGACAAGGCAGAAGAACTAGTAGCTGAGGTTTCAGATATAATAGAAAGAGTAGGAAAAGAACCTATTATTAAATAC
>WLXB01000010.1 GCA_012103295.1 Alphaproteobacteria bacterium
GCCCCGCCTCTATTGCGGACGCGCCACCTTCTTTAAAAATATTGGGCAATCGGCCCAAGACCGACGCAAATACAACAAGTCCAAGCCCGTTGAGCATCCCCGACGCCGCGATTAATTTGCCGCGCGACATTTCCTGCGGATAGTCGGCAATGACGGTGCCGATCATTCCACCCACACAGGCTGTGCCCACAGCATAGAAACACCGATAGATCGTGAGCTCGAATGCGGACGACGCAATGGGATACAAGGCAAAGCCGACCGCCAACATCAGCATGCCAAAGACGAAGACCGGGCGGCGGCCAATGCGATCGGACAAAATACCGGCCGGCGCAACAAGCAAGAGCGTGATGATCTCGTGAAAGAACGCTAGATCACCAGTCAGCGTGCCCTGCTCGTCCTGGGGAATGGCGAGGTGTTCTGTCAGGATATAAGCCTGGAGAACATTGATCAGAGAAATGAAGGCAATGCTGACAAACGACGCGTAGAGAAATGCCACACCGTTGAAGCGGCTGATGCCCGGCGCCAGCCATATGGGCCCGAGCTTCTGGCACGATGTATCCGGCTGCATGTAATTCCCCAAAAACTAATCCGCGCCGAATTAAGAACCGGTCGCAGCGGCGGCTACCTTAGCCATGGCCCGAGGATCACAGGCGTCGATAAGCCCGCCTGACCGCAATGTGGTTGCACAGCCCCGCCCTGTCTCAGCCGGGTTATCGCGACCAAATCAAGAGGATGGTGTTAGGGGGTCAGATCAAACCGCGCCCACAAATCCCGCTTGGAAAAAGGCGCCATAAGGAGACGGCGCAGAATCTTGCCGGTGGTCAGCCATTTGATATGGGTGCCCATCTTTTCGTCTGCGAGCACGCGGTCGACGATCCAGGGCGTAGTTGTTTCAACATAGTCGCCGAGCAAATTGATCGGCTTCATCACCTTGGGCCGCACGGCAGGCGGTACCCGCTTCATCTGATTGATCATGTTTTCAGTCAGGTTCATGCCGGGGCTGATCATCCCCACTTTAATGGGTCTGCCCTTGAGTTCCTTGATCAAGCTCTCGGTAAAATAGCGCACGGCGCTTTTGGTGGTGCCGTAGCCGATCATGCCCGGAATCACCCGGCCATCGGACCCTGCGCCATAGGTGTTGTAAATGCGGCCAAAGCCCTGGGCAGTCATCCCCCGTATCGCGACTTGGCAACCGTTGATAGTGCCGATGACATTGCCCTGCACCATGGTTTCAATTTCATCGGGCGTGAGCTGCAATAAGGTCGCGCCTGAGCGAGCAAAGCCAGCGTTGTTAATCCAAATATCAACGGTCTCAAATTCTTGTTTGGCAAAATCCCACAGCACCTGCACCTCAACGGCGTCGGATACCTCACAAACGACACCCGCAGCCCGCGCGCCATTTTTGCCCTCGCCTTCCAGGTCTTTAACAGCGGCATCAACCGTATCTTGCGACCGGCCAGAAATCACAACATTGACACCGCGATTGAGGAACGCCTTTGCATAGCCCTTACCAATGCCTTTGGTTGAGCCGGTGACGACGGCGGTTTTCTGAGCCATGGAAATTTCCTTAAGGAACGGGATGTTTGTGTGGACGATGAACGATCATACCGAGCCCATACGAAATGCTACGCTCAGCGGTCAAGCGAGTCCGACACGTGGCCAAAATGGTTCGGTGGCATCCCCTGAGAGTAGGTCCGCCGTGTTAGAGTCCGTAAAACGCAAAACGAGAGCAACATCTATGACAGACCAAAAAACAGCCGTCGTCACCGGCGGCACCCGCGGCATCGGGCATGGACTTGCGCTTGAGTTCCTAAAGCGCGGCGTCAACGTCGTGATCTGCGGGCGCGGCCAATCCGCTGTCGATAGCGCCGTCGCAGACCTCAATGCTGCGGCAACAAGTGGGGCCAGGGTAGCCGGAGCGCCATGCGATGTAACCCAACACGATCAGGTTCAGGCGTTGTGGGACTTCGCTAAAAAGGAATTTGGCAACGTTGATATTTGGATCAACAACGCGGGCATGTCGAACACTCGCTTCCCCATCGGCCGTCTGCCCCAAGACGAAGTTGACGCGGTGCCGGCAGTGAACCTCATTGGTTCCATGAACGGTGCACAGATCGCGCTCAAAGGCATGGAAGAACAAGGCCATGGTGCGCTGTATAATTTCGAAGGGTTCGGCTCCAACGGCATGAAGCAAATGGGCATGAGCCTGTACGGCTGCACTAAGTTCGGCCTGACCTACTTCACCAAAGCGCTCATCAAGGAAACAAAAGACAGCCCGGTGATTGTTGGCTACATGAGCCCAGGTATCGTGATCACCGATCTCTCTTTGCGTGACCGCGGAAAGATGCCGCCGGAGCGCTGGGAGTTCGTAAAGAAAATCTACAACATCATCGCCGACAGAGTTGAAACCGTGACGCCTTGGCTGGTCGAGAACGTGTTGGCCAACCAAGAACACGGCGCACGTATCGCTTGGCTGACTCGCCGCAAATCCCTTGGCCGATTCCTCAAATCACGCTTCAAGTCACCGGGCAATCGCTTCCCGGAGCTGGATATCGTTGACCACCAAAAAGCGGCTTAGTGCATTTCCTCACCGCCGGAGACGTTCATCCCCTCACCGGTGATGTAGGCCGCTTCATCTGACGCAAGAAACACGCAGGCGTTGGCGGTATCTGTGGTTAGCCCTACCCGGCCCAAGGGAATTTTGGCCTTGCGAAAATCCAACACGCCTTCGGTGTCCTTGCCCAGCACTTCACCTCGGCGCGCATTCTGAATAGCACCGAGGCCAGTGGTGACATGGTTCGGGCAGACCGCGTTGCAGGTGATGCCATGTTCACCCAGTTCTGCAGCTGCGGTGCGGGTCAAACCAATCATGCCGTGCTTGGAAGAGGTATAATGGACCAACAAGGGCGCCGGGCTTTTCGCCGCTTGGCTGGCGATGTTGATAATCCGTCCGCCGTTGCCTTGGGCGATAAATTGTTTGGCCGCGTGTTTGGTGAACAGGAATGGTCCGCGGAGGTTGACGTCGAGCACCACATCCCACTCATCAACCGACATCTCGGTCAACGGTTTCATGATGTAGCCGATGCCGGCGTTGTTGACGACGATATCGAGCTTGCCGAATTGCCTAACGGTTTCGGCGATGGTGCGAGCGATATCGTCTTCGGAGCGCACGTCACACACCATGGTGTGCACATTGCCGCTGGTCTCAGTGCGGATAGCAGCCGCGACCTCTTCCATTTCTTCTGAGGTGCCGATGTGATTGGCGGGTAAGTGATCGCCAGAGGCTTTACCGATATCGGTGATGATGACGATCGCACCTTCTTCGGCGAAACGGCGGGCGATACCCTCGCCCAGGCCCTTTTTGCGACCGGCTCCGGTGATGATGGCGACTTTATCCTGCAAGCGTCCCACGGGTGTTCTCCTAGTCGCTGATTTTGTCGCACAACATGCCAACAGGGCTGTCGGCGATCTCACGGAATTTTTCCGATATTGGCTTTTGTACGTCCGTAGCCACATCTTGATTGAACTGGTCGAGGTCGTTGATCTGAATCAGTTCGATATAGCGATAGGGTGCCGCATTCTCTGTGCGGAACAGATTATTGGCCCGAAACAGGTCAAAGCCATCGACACCTTTATGCCCGCGCACAGTCGGCAGATCCGCAGCTTTCGCCCAGGCTTCGTAGTCGTCTTCTGAGACGCCATCTTTCAGATTAAACATCACGATGAGTGCCGGCATACCGCCCCCTTAGAATAAGTGATAGGGCGTTTATAGACAGACGGTTCAGTCAGAGCCAGCGCTGATGCTGTTTACGAACTGCAAGGCCGACTCACGAAATAAAGGCTGAACCGGGATTACCGATAGGAAATGCCTTGGCGTAGTCGGCAACGCGTTTCATGTATTTGTCTTCACCAATAAGATGATCGAAACGGAATCGCATTGAATTGATGATCTCAAGGTCCTCATCGAACAACCTTAAATAGAGAGTCCAGAGATTGGCGAGATGCTCCTCGCCTTCTTCGCGAGTCATAGTAACTCCGTTACAAGTCAACGGTATACCAAGGCTGACAAAGAGGTCGTGTCCACCCTGGGGCACCGGCGTACCGGCAGACACCACAAAATTGAGGGCTCCGGATTCCATCGTCCCGGCGAGGGCAATACAATTCGGCCCGAAGTAATGGCCGGTGACAGAGAACAAACCGATTTTCTTGTCTCGCACGACGTAATCGAAATCCATCACGCCGTTTTCATTCAAACTGATATTGGGGTACTCGATAATGTCTTGGTTATGCAGCGCACGGGTGTGCTGAACATCCAGGGTGTTCAACTTCAACACCCAGGCCGGACATTTGATGTGCCCCATGTAGCGCGCTTCGGAGACAACTTCAGTGTCATCGGCGTCGCCGAACCCCGCGACAGGAAAGTCCGGGGCTTCACCGTTGAAGACCCAAATCAAGCCGTGCTTTTCCTCCACCGGATACTGAAACAAACTTGCCGAGCCAGGAACACTGTTGGCACAGGGGATGTCTGCACATTGCCCGTCATCGTCATAAGACCAATGATGAAATGGGCACCGCAGCTTGCCATCTAGAGGTTCTGCAAGTGACAAGTCCGCACCCAAATGGCGGCAATAAGCGCTGAACACACTGAGCTCGCCGTTCTCCTTGCGCCACACAACCACTCGGCCATTTAAGTAGTCCGCCCCGACGACACCATTGGGCACGACTGCGTCGGCAAGCGCGACGGGATACCAGGTGCGATGAAAGAGTTCAGAATCTGTATGCGCGTGCTCAATATCGAGCCGGCGCCCGGCTTCTACGTTCATGACTGTTTTCCTTGCCCGACTCTCTGAAGGTTCATTCGAAGAGTTCTTCAACCTACGAGATAGGCTAACAAAGATAGCTAGTCGATACAATATCTAGTGTGAATAATCTGAAATGCTACTAAATGTTGATTTTCTACATCAGGACATCCAGCAACATGACGCATGCGCAGAAAGCGGCGCACCCAGGATTTAAGCGAGATTCAGAGGTTTAATAGGGAACAGGCCCCTTCGGATGAGACAGCGATTAGCTGTCTTCGTCCTTCATCCGGGCGTAGGCAGCCTGACCCTCAAGGACAAGATCGTAGATGTCTCTGGCGTCACCACCGATGGACTCGAGAATGGCGCCATAGGACGACTGAGCCTGGGTTTTCCATGCCTCGCGCTGTTCATCATTCAGGCGGTGCAAAGTCACACCAAGCCCTGGCAGATCATCTTCGATTTTAGTCATCCACTCCCGAACTCGATTCCGGGCCGCTATTGGTCCCGGATAGGCGATGCTGATCAGGTTCTGCTGTTCCGGCGACAGGCCGTCCCAAAACTTCTTATTCAACAGAATGGAACTGGGTTCGATGGCATGTCCGGTTAACGTAAAATGCTGTGCTTCCTGAAAGATGCCCGTCATCCAATAAAAGATGGTCACAGCTTCGCCGCCGTTGATCAGCCCTGTCTGCAATGATTGCAAAATATCGTTCGAACTCATGTAAACCGCGTCAGCTTCCAATCCCTCGAAGTAAACAGACGATGCTTTGGTGGTTTGAACACGCATGGGGAAAGATTTGACAGTGTCCGGGGTCAGAAACGGACGGTCTCCGAATAGGTGATTAGACCCCGCTTCGGTCCAACGCAGGAACATGATCCCCTTATCAGCGAACATGGCCTGGAAACGGGGCAACGCGTATTCGTCTAGAACAAAATCAGATTCGGGCGTGGACTCAAACAAGAAGGGCAATTGCAGGACCGCCAACTCCGGAATCATCGCCGCGCCGGAGCCCAGCGGCGAACTGACGAATTGCAACCGATTGCGCCGAAGAGAATTTAAGCGTTCTTCTGAACTACCGGTTTCACCACGCACCAGTAGCTCAAGATCAAGACCGAGATCCGTGTTCGCGTCAAAGGCGGCGGTGACGTCCTGCCAATTCAAATCCCATGGCGTGTTGGGGACGGTGTAAGCACCAATGGTCATGACCTTACGGTCTTGGGCATGAACCGAACCGAAAGCAAATATTGCAAGCATGCTGATCAGCGCGACCGCGATTGGTGTGGTTCTCATATCTGGACCTTTTCCATGTCAAAACCAGTGGCAAGATTGCTCAGAGCCGAAACATCCGACTCTTCTTGCAACGATAATAGGCGAGTATAGAGCGTTTCGGCTAAATCGGCTGCAAGTGGTTGAGCGGCCGAAGCGGCACTATCCATAAACTTGGTACGATGTTGTGCCTCACTCATGGGATTATCGGGATGACCCAGAATACACGTCACTGAATCCTGAACGGTACGCCCATCTGACAGCGTGACCGAAACTGTCTGTGGTCCCAGTGCGTTGACGTCCGAATTGCCATCAACCTTCACTTTGACCTTTTCGGCCAGGGCGGTCCGGTCCCGGTTATCCATGTTCTCTAGCGTGTAAGTGCCAACGCTGATACTGCCGTCGATCAACACGCTTGCCGCCAGGTACGACAAACACAGACGCGCATAGGGTCCGTTCATGTCCGCTTTGATGGGCCGGCCGCCAAGACGATGGACAAAAGGTGGAACAGACAACACGACTTCGGTCACATCGCCCGCGCCGAATGTGTGCGTCTGCATGAGGCGCGAAAGGCTATCGATTACACCATGGGAAGCACGACCCGATGGAAACGGCTTGAAAGAAATCTCGGCAGTACGCCACTTTTTGCCGAGCGCATCCAAATGTGGCGAAGCGTCGCCCTCCACCTCAAACAAATTGAAGTACCCGTACGGACCGTCAAAAACATCGACCGGCCCAGCAACATACATCCGCACCATGTCGAGTGAGGTCAGAACGTTGCGCACACTGAACGCAATCTGTAGACCGAGAGCCATACTCGCTTCCGTATGGGCCTGCATCGTGCCAGACAGCTGACTGTAAATAAGGCCAAATAACTCTGTTGTGGAGGGCCGATCCAAATCCGCGAGCTTCGCTAAAGCCGCGCCGGCGCCCATGGCCCCGCAGACACCAGGGCGGAAAAAGCGTGCGCCCTTAGTTGCGGATAAACCAAGTAGCGCCGCAACATCGTTGCCAATATTAACCGCGGTGATGATGTCTTTGCCGGATACTCGGCCAAAACGGTCCGCATAGGCCATTACCGCCGGCAAAATCACAGACATGGAATGGACGGTCGCTGCCTCATGAAAGCAGGCGTATTCCAGGCAATGAACCTGATAGCCGTTGGCCATGCCCGCGCCAATGGGCGAAATTAACTGATCCGTACCCCAGACCGGTACGCCGCCGTAACCAAAGTGGGAAAGTTGAATATCTCTGACGACCTTAGCTTTTGACTCCGCACTGCCTGCGAGCCCGCAGGCAAAGGTATCGGCGATCACTACATTGGTTGCGGCAACCACCGCTGCAGGAAGACGGTCGTAGGTCGTGGCCTCGATATGATCGAGTATGGCATCACGAACGGGTGACTCTGAGCGTGGGGTCATAGTGCTGGGACCGTAATCTTGCCCACCGTATCCAACAAGACACCGGCGTCGGCCTGGGTATCGAATGTCCGCAGTATGGAATTCAACGCCATGGCTTTTTCTGGCCGCAGGAGGGCAGCGGTGGCGTCACTGAACTTGGCGTCAATCGCCGTGTTATCAAGGGGTACAACTGGGCCACCTGGGTAATCGTTGCGCCCGTCCACGATGATATGGCGCCCATCCTGAGTCTCGACATCTAAGCGCGAGGCGAGAATATCACCGCCACCTGTGTCGAGAGTCTCATCCGATTTAATCTCAACCTTTTTTTGAAAAGCGACACAAGAGTCTGACTTAATGAACGCGTCTCTGAATTCCGCTCGGCCAGCGCAGCCACGCAAGGCAATGGCCGAGAGTAAGAACGGGAAACAATATTTGGCGTGGAATGGTGTTTCCGCGAACGGATAGGAAATGACTCCCCACATTTTACTGCCAGCTGACACAACAATATGTTTGACGTCATCTGCCGCGAGACCTTGCTCGACCATGACACGGGCCAGAGCGTCCATCCCCGGGTGGGTCACGGCACCGCAGGGATAGGGTTTAGCACTGACACCGGGGTCGCTCAGGACAAATGGGTTACCGAAACGCCCCGTGACCCGAGACACATCCGCGCCGTTGCTGGTTGTGGTGAGATAGCCGCGCGGCCCATCGAGTGCGTCTGTCGGGCCGTCGATTCCGCCGCGGGCGAGTAATGCGGCTTCAATTCCTCGCGCCGCGCACCACCCCACATGCATAGGCTTGGTCATAGTGCCCATGGATGCCTGCACACCAGCCGCCATGGAGGACGCGTGACCGATACTCCACGCCAATTGCTCTGCGCTTAGACCAAGGAGTTTGCCAGCAGCGACCGCAGATCCGAAGGTGCCCAAAGTTCCAGAGGTGTGAAATCCATTGAAGTAGTGATCCGGCGTCACTGTCAGCGCTAACTTGCCCGACACCTCCCATCCTGCAATGAAGGCGGTGAGAAACTCTTCGCCTGTGACAGCCCTGCCGGTTTCTGCACGAATAAAATCTGTTACAGCGAGTATCGTTGCCAATATTGGCGTGGTGCCATGCATCAATAGGCCAAAGGGCCGCGCATCACCTTCCGGCAGTTGCACATCATCCCAATCCAACGCGTTGCCACAGGCACCGTAGTAAAGGGCCGCCTGTGAGGCTGTCACGGTTTGGCCTGGATCGCCGAATAAACGACACGACCCACGTTCACTGATCGATTCAGAATAGGATCTAAGGTGACGGGCAACGTCGGTCTCAAGTCCCGCAATAGCAACACCAATCCCATCGACCAGACAGCGCTTCGCCGCGTCGACCACGTCAGCCGGAATGCTGGCAAAGGCGAGCGCGTCTGCAAACGCGACAGTCTCTTGGGTCAAGCGATCAACCATGGGCCAGTCATAGCAAAAGTCAGAGCAAATTGAACCGCAGATCGGACAAAGCACCCACATGAGGGGCAAGGACCTCTTGGGCTTCTCGCTGCAAATGCTAGTGTTTGTGCACGAGAGGAGATGTCGATGAACGATGGTGACACTGACCCCACACAGGGGGGAACCGTATTTGCCCCTTGGGTTCTGCCGGGTTTGCAGAACTCCGCGTTCACCAAGGGCTTTGTTGACCGCATTCTCTCTCACCTCAAAGAACTGGATGATTCGCGCGCCGAAGCACGGGGCTTCGACAAGGTGACGCGGCTGGAGCACTGCCTGCAAACCGCAACCTTGGCCCACCAGGCGGGGGAAGACGAAGAGTATGTGGTGTGTTGCGTCATCCACGACATCGGTGACCTACTCGCACCATTCAATCACGGGGAGTTTGCGGCCGCGCTTCTGGAACCGTTCATCAGCGAAAAGAATTACTGGCTGATAGCCAACCACCACGCGTTTCAGGGCTACTACTATTTCGAACACATTGGCCTAGATAAGAACCTGCGCGACACGTACAAAGGCCATCCGTATTTCGACGATGCCATAACGTTCTGCGACAAATACGACATGCCTGCGTTTAACCCAGACATGGAGTACATGAGCCTGGACGATTTCGAACCGATGATCCGACGGCTATTGATGGCACCTAAGAAATCCATTTGGGTGCCGAACCCACCACAACATTAATTTTCAAATTTAGTTAGACTCTAGGGGATTCACTGTGGCTGAAGAAAAAACGCAAACACTGGCGGAGCGCCACCCACCGGACCGCCGTGGACTCCATCTCCTGATCTATTGGTTTACGCCAGGATTCTCAGCCATCAACGTCGTCACGTTGCTGTATGCAACCGCAGCAAGTTTGGCCCTGCTGACACTGGTTAACTTTATTCAGCCTTATCTGCTGCAAGAGGTCTTCAATATTCCACGCAGCGAACAAGGTGCACTCACCGGAAACCTAGCCGCGCTACAAGAAGTCGTAGTCATTCTTTTAATGGGCATGGTTGGTGCGCTGTCGGATAGGACCGGGCGACGGATTCTCTTTGTCGCTGGATTTATCGTGCTTGGTGCCGGCTACTTTATATACCCGCTCGCCGATTCGACTGCTCAGCTCTATCTGTTCCGCATCATTGTTGCCGTTGGGGCGGCCATGGTCCCGGTGATGCTGAGCGCGTGCTTGGTCGACATCATCCAAGAAACCACGCGCGGCAAATGGTTGGGCACGACATCCATCTTCAACGGCATCGGCGTGTTGTTCATGGGCTCCGTCCTTGGACAAATGCCACGGCGGTTTGAGGAAATGGGATACAGCGGTGCGGAGGCGGGTCAATACACCTTCTGGATCGCAACGGCGATGTGTGCGGTGACGGCTATTCTTCTGCATCTTGGACTCAAAGGCGGACCACCGGCGGAAGTGAAAGACAGGCCCAGTGTCCTTAAGAACTTTGGTCGTGGCCTTGCGGAAGCCAAGCGCAATCCACGCATTGCCCTGGCCTATACCAGCGCCTTTATTGCGCGGGGAGACCTGGTCGTCGTCGGCACCTTCTTTTCCTTGTGGTTTGTTCAAGTGGGGGTCGACCAAGGAATGACAACTGGACAGGCTATGGCCCGCGCTGGATTTTTGTTTGGCGCTGTCATCCAGTTTTCCGCGATGTGCTGGGCATTTGTCATGGGGCTGATCTGTGACCGGATCAACCGCACCACCGCGGTGGCCATCGCCTTTGGGATCGCCGCAGTCGGATACTGTGGCCTCGGCTTGATTGGCGATCCGTTCGCCGCCGGAGGCATGATTATCCTCGCTTGTATTGTTACGGGCATGGGCGAGACTTCGACTGTGGTCGCGTCGGGCACTTTGCTTGGCCAGGAAGCGCCGGCTCACTATCGCGGCGCTGTGGTCGGCGTGTTCAATAAATCGGGTGCTATTGGGATCATGCTCGCCACCATTATTGGCGGCCAACTCGTCGATATCATCGGCCCCAACTCACCGTTTATGATGATGGGTATTTGCAACGTGGTGGTTCTGGTTCTTGCGGTTGGCGTGCGTATTTGGGCAAACGGCCCCGTACCGGAGCCAGAAATCAATACTGGTGCAGCAGAATAACGCTTAGCTGTTGATCCGCTCGAAGCTGCGGAGATCACCAGTCTTGCTGACTGCCATGCCGATGCCACGCAAGGCAGCGGCCCCAGGTGACGCGGGATCAGCGAAGCCGAAGTAGGTCATCCACAGTTCGTCGCCGCGAACACAAAGCTGCGGATTGGCGACATTGTAGTCGTCCCACGCGCCTTGCTCAGCGGCAACAAAGATGGGGCCATCGAACTGCCGCCGCCAGCTCAAGCCATCATCAGACACGGCGACCCCAATTGTGCGCTGTTGTTTCTTTTCCGGCCGGCCATCGACTGCGGTGTAAATCATCATCCATGGCGCCCCCGCACCGCCCGGATCGGGCAGGACGTGGCGGGTGATGACACCGTTTGAATCGTAGTATCGCGGATCATCACTCCAGGTCATCGGCCCGAGATACTCCCACGTCTGCAGGTCTTCCGACGCCCAGACGCGGGTGATCCATCCTTTGAAATCTTTGTCCTTAATTGTGACCTGCAAGATGGTGCGACTGCCCAGTTGGTAGACATTGGGGAAGGCCCCGTAAATTTCTTCGCCGTTACCAACGATCGCGCCGCCGAAAGCCTTACCCGGACGGCGTTGCCAGTTGATGCCGTCTTCGCTCACGGCGAGGCCAGCATGCAAGTTGTAACCGGGATGCCTGTAGGTAGGGTTTGCCGAGTCCGGGGTGCCATCGTCGCCAGCGTAATACCAGAGATGCCACAGACCATCGCGGAACTCGATGTCGCCAGTTCCGAGGTGAACGCTATCGAAAGCCTTGGGATCAGAATTGGGCACCATCACCGCGCCGCCTTTAAGCGGACCGTCGTAGCGCTCCCAAGTGAGGCCATCGTCAGATGTGGCCAGCCCGACCGAACCGGACCCCAACGCAGGAGCCATTCCTTCGGGAAAATCTGTGCTGCGGCCGTAGTACCAGATGCAGAATTTCTCGAGCACCGGGTTCCAGCGCATCATCGCACCGCCGACTTTATAGTCGTCGCACCGCCCGGCAGGTCCGGTATTAAAAAGAAAGCCCGGTTGTCCGTCGCCACTCATGGTCGTCCCCAGTTCTTTTGCTATGGAGCGACTTTAACCGCCCGCACCATCTCTTCCAAGGCCGAGAGAAAGTTTGAACGATCCGCCTTTTTGAACCCGGCATGATGATCTTTGATTTCGCCAGCCTCGCGGAGCTGGGATTTCAGGTCACGCATGGCCAGTGCCATACCAATGCTGTCGGGCGTAAAGGGCTTGCCCATGTGGCCGAGGACCGACGCCCCCTTCTCGATACAACGTGCCGCCAAAGGAATATCGCCGGTGATGCAAATGTCTTTGGCGCCGATGTGATCTGCGATCCAATCGTCAGCCACATCCGGGCCATCAGGCACCAGAACCTTGTTGAGTTTTGGCCCACCTTCAATGCGCAGCCATGCATTGCTGACAAGATGCACCTGAAGGTCATGCCGCTCGGCAACACGCAGAACCTCATCCTTCACTGGGCAAGCATCACCGTCGATATAGATTTCGGTCATGAGCGTCGCGCTATATCAATGCGCTGGGCACGATTACTTCAACGTGCCGAGCACGATTAAATAAGCGTGTTGCCTTCCCAGTTTTGCCAGTCGGTTAGGAATTTAGGCTGCCGCTCTTTGATGGCGGCCAATGTGTCATCGGGCATGTCGTCGAACCCGGCGACCTTTTGGCCAAACCCACGGCCCGGCATTAAGCCGTCGCGGTCACCCATGTTCTGCCAGGCCCGCCAATCGATGTAATCCTGAATCGCGTACGTGGCAGGCACGTTAAGCAGGTCCGGGTCGGCCAGGTGACTCTGCTTGGCGTGATACTGGATGTAATCGTAGAACATCAGCAGCTTGCCATTGGGCCCCGGGAACTTTGCGGACAGATCGTGATTGAGAATAACATCATCGCCGACCACGCGGGCGGGGCCGACTTTGTGTTGGAGCGGCAGCACTTGTCCGTTCTGCGACATGGAATGGGCCGTATGCACGGTGGTCACCGGACCCGACTTCAAGTGCTCGACATCGTCCATAGCACCGGTGTACGGGTTCTTGAGTTTGTCGATGACCTCACCGGTCTCGATATCACAATGAAACGCGACCTCGCGTCGGGTCATGGTAAATGACCCATCACCATTGTTGGTATGCTCGACAATCAACGCGCCGCGGGACGTGTGCAGTGGCGTGACATCCTTGCCAATAATGCCGTAGCGATAAATCTCATGCCAGGCCATGACCACTTCGTTGCCCGTGCTCCCGGCGATGCGAATGAAATTGTGGAATAAACCGTCGTCGGTTTTGAGATCTAATGGGTCGACTGCTTGCGCGGACGAATCTGACGACGCCCTTGCGCTGTTCGCGGCAGCTATCCCAGTGGCTAGGCCACCGAGTCCGGCGACGCCCATATTTAGAGCGCGGCGTGAAATTGGTGATGTCATGAGAGGGTCCTTATTTGAAGAGCTTATCCGGGAAACTCAGCAACGCCGGCGAGCGAGCGTTCGGCGTCGACTTTCATTGTGGTGACAACTTCACCGCTGTCTTTATCCATCTTCAGAAGAATACCGTTGAAGAATGACGAAACCAGCATGTGCTTTGCATCCAGGCTTTCTTTAATAGTTGCCCAGCCACGGCCTTCCAGCGGATAGGTCCGAGCCACATTGCCGTCTTCGTCTATCACTTCGATTTTCGGACCACGGGTGACCACCAACATACCGTCATCACAATAATTCAGGCAGAAGACATATTCGGGCTGGTCTTCGGGCAACTGCACCAGGTCATCCATCTGTTTATGGTTGACGATGTCGTAGCGCATGATGCGTTTGGACGTTTCCGTGGTGTAGGTGATGTATTTTTCGCTGGGATGCAGAGTGCAACTGGTGACGCCCAGGTATCCAGCAAAGCTGGTTGAGGTTTCCGTCTCATAGGTATCAAGCAAGGTGCCGTCCGGTGAGAACTTATAGACATTGCCGTCACCGATTTTATCGCCATCACCCTGCAAGGTGCGTTGCATCTGCTGATACTTCTCGGGCACATCCGCCATAGTGCCAGTGATGTGCTCGTACAGGTACAAGTTGCCGGCCTTGTCGAAGAACCCACTGGACCAGGGCCGCGCGGGGAATTTGGGATTGGGCAGACGCTTACCATCAGGGCCGATCTGAAGGATGGCGTGCTCGCTGGTATCGAACGCCCACAGCACATTGTCTGGACCAAACATCAAACCCTTAACCAAGTGAGTGGTGTCAGGCGTATGCAGCACCGCTTTTTGATTACCGTCTTTGTCGAACTGGAAAATGCGCCCAGGACCGGCATGGTCATCATCGGGATTGTTCAGCAGGGTCGCACCGAGAAAAAAATCACCGGCGACAAAAGGCTGAAGAGAGTCCGATCCGACATCCGGGTTATTCGCAAGATCGTTGGGCATAGCGTCCTCTGTGTTTGGTTTTGTTAGGCTTTAGCGAACCACGTTGGTCCGAAACCGACAAGGCCCCTACTAACCCCGGTATTGGGCAACACCGGCTAGGGCTCGTTCTGCATTGAGCTCAACGCTCGCAACCTTCGCACCATCGGAGATTCTGAACTTAGCAACTTCTCCGGTGAAGAAATTGCCTGAGTAAATGTGTTCGTTATCGTTCGCCCCTGAAATGACCGCCCAACCAAATCCTTCTTGCGGCATCGTACTCTCCACCGCGCCGGTCTCAGGGTTGAGAAACTCGATCTTGGCGCCGCGACTGAGCATTATCCGCCCGTCAGGCATATAGGCGAGGAAAAAGACAAATCCTTCGCGGCCTTCCGGATAGGTTGCCAAAGGAGACAGCTGTTTGCCATCAACCACGTCAAAGCGCCGCACTTCATTGGACGTTTCTGTGACATAAAGAAGAGTGCGGTCATCGGGCAGAAGCAGTGCACTGGTAACACCAAGGAATCCAGCAATACCGCCATGAATTTCTGGTTGATACTCGCCAACCAATTTTCCGGCCGGATCAAACTTAAAGATCTTTCCTTCGCCAATTGCGCCGGTGTCGTTGATCGCTTTGGCATGAGTGCCGGGAAGATCTTTGTCGCTGCGCAAGTGCTCACCAAAAATCATCGATCCATCGGCCATGAAGTTGACGCTAGACAAAGACCGCGGTACCAGCCCTTCGACCAAGTGTTCTTCGCCGGTCTTGGGATCGATCTTGATGGCAACATGAATATGCTGATCAAATGCCCAAAGCATATCGTCGGGGCTGAAAGTCAAACCATTGACGAGGTGCGTCGTGTTCTTAATCCACAACACCCCTTTTTCATTGAGATCGGAATCATACTGTAAGATTCGCCCATCGCCAGCATGATCATCATCCGGGTTGTTCCGAACCGTACAGGCGACAATCACGTCACCCTTTTCAAAGGGCTGAATGGTGTTCTTTTTGTCCATGGCGTCCTCGGTTTATTTTGTGTTTCTGATTGAAGCCACCAAAGCATCCGCACTCACTTCAAGCACCCGGGCGGACCAACGGTGACCGATGGTTGGTTAGCGCTTGGCCTTAAGAGAACCGCTCTGGGTCCTTCAATCGAGGGTCTTGATTCTTGTCCGTGTCCCAGGGCAACTCGGCAAAGGGCCGTGGCGTATACGATTGCTCGAGGTGGTCGACATCATCCTCAGACAGGACAACGTCGGTCGCCGCAATCGCGTCCTCAATATGCTTGGGCTTGGTCGCACCAATCACGGGCTGCACTCCCTTGGCCATCAGCCAGGCCAAGCCAACCCGCGCCGGGGACACACCATGCCCCACCGCAACGGCTTCAACGTCACCAAGCACGGGATCATTGGGCGCGCCATAGAGCAGGTTCTGTACCGTCGCGTCGTCATCGCTACGGGTGGTTTGTGGGTCTGCCATACCGGCACGGGCGATGCGGCCACGGGCAAGTGGGCTCCAGGGGATCAGGCCGATCCCTTGGTCTTCGCAAAAGGGAACGAGATCGCGCTCATCTTCCCGGTGCAATAGGTTGTAGTGATTCTGCATCGTAGCAAAACCACCCCACCCTTGGTCTTGCGCCGCCAACTGCGCCTTGGCCAATTGCCAGCAACGCATGTTGGACGCACCGACGAAGCGCGCTTTGCCCGATTTCACAACGTCATGCAGGGCAGCCATAGTTTCTTCAATAGGCGTTAGGTCATCCCACCGATGCACTTGGTATATGTCGACGTAATCTGTGTCGAGACGCTGCAATGATCCATCAATAGAGCTCAGAATATTTTTCCGAGTCAGGCCCATTTGATTTGGGGTCTCGCGCGACGGGTAAAACATCTTGGTCGAAATAACGACGTCATCGCGCGTGGCATTGGCCTTTAGAAAACGACCAAGGACATCCTCGCTGGCTCCTGACGAATAAACATTGGCGGTGTCAAAAAAATTGATGCCAGCATCCAACGCCATTCTAAGAAGAGGCTGAGATGCGTCCTCATCTAACACCCACTCGCGCCAAGTTGAGGAACCGAAGCTCATGCATCCGAGCACGATGGGGGAAACAGACAGGCCGGTGCGCCCAAGGGAAACGTATTTCATAAGTGTACTACTGGCCTAAGGCCGCAATATCAGCCGCTTTGGCCTGGATGCCGCGGATAATGGTGTTTGGAATCTTCGGAACATCGAAGCCTGCTTTAATGGGATTGCGCCCTAGGGCAGGACCAATGCGTAGAACAACAAGGTTCATCGACGGCGATACCCAAACGTGTTGTTGGCCGCGGCCCCAAGTGAGAAAGGTGTCGCGCGCAAGGTAAGGCTCCGAGGCGGTCGGGCCCGAACTGCCGGCCCCCAATGGAAAAGGAGGGTCGTCGTAGCCGAGCCAGGTTTGATAGCCGTAGTGATTTGCCGACGGAGACCGCGTGGTCATTTCATCGATCCATGCTTCCGAAACGATACGGTTACCATTCACCTCGCCCTTGGCCAGCAACATCATGCCAAAGCGCGCCCAATCCATCGCCGGTGTTGCCAAGCAACAGGACGTGTGAGCAGCGCCGCCCTCATGATCAAGCCACACTTGAGCCCGGTCGCCACCCATGGGGCGCCAGAGTTTTTCTTCCAGATAATCGGCGTAACGCTTACCCGATGCGCGCTCAAGAATAAGACCGAGCAGCTCGGAATTCAGGTTGTTGTATTCGTAGCGTGTGCCCTGCTCCCAGTCGGCATCGGGCATGTTCAGAAGCGGCTCAGTGGTATTACCTCCGTACAACCAATCCATATCAGAGCCAAAGGGATTGAGGCCAAAGGGGTACTGACCAAGACCGGATGACATCTGCATCAGGTTTTTAAGCGTGACGTCGCCGCGCGGATCGCCGCGCCACTCTTCAATATATTTACTGACGGGGTCATCAACGGACTCGATAACGCCGTCTTCAATGGCAACGCCGACAAACAAGCCCATTAGAGTTTTGTGCATGGACTGGGATTCAGTGAGATCATCCGGACTGCGCCCGTCCGCATACCACTCGAGCTGAATTTCCCCATTGTGGATAGCAATCACCGTGTAGGAATTGAACTCCTTTGCATAGGCCACGGCTTCATCCAAAGCGGCTTGGGCGACAGTCTGATTGTCGGGTGATGCGACAGGAATGACGAAACGCCCGTCACCTTGCACCAAATCAAACGGCTTCAACCCTTCTGCCGGCGTTGGATCGAATAGCATGACATAGCGGCGCCAGAACCAGGCGTCTTGCCAATAGACAATGTTGACGACCAACGCCAAAGCGAGCACTGCCCAACCTATAATCTTGAGTGCCTTCATTTACGTCCCTCGGCAATAATCACTGCGTCACCGCTGACATCCTTTTTACAGTGTCGCAGAGGCGGGTTCAGAGGACCGACCCGCGGTGTCCACAGCTTGGTCAATAATTGCAGCACAGGGGGGCTAAACGCTGCAAAGCCTTAGGCTGCCCCACCTTAAAATTCTAGATGAGGCCGAACCCCTATATGCGCTTAGTTTTTATCATTATCCTGCTCGACCTCATGGGGATCGGATTGATCCTACCGTTGTTTCCATTCATCGCCATGGATATCGGGCTGACACCGGAATCCATTACCGCAGTGCTGGCCATCTATCCGATCGCCCAATTCTTTGCGGGCCCTATTTGGGGCCGCTTGTCGGATAAGCATGGCCGCCGCCCGATCCTGATGATCAGCATGGTCGGTGCCGTGGCGTCATACGGCATTCTCGGTTTCGCTGACACGGTTTGGATGCTGATGCTGTCGCGCATCGTTGGTGGCATTTCAGCCGGAAACCTAGCAGCCGCTTTCGCCTACATCACCGACATCACAACACCGGAGAATCGCGCCAAGGGTATGGGCATGATCGGCGGCGCGTTGAGCCTTGGATTCATACTCGGCCCAGCAGTCGGTGGCCTGCTTGCCGGCGGTGACCCGGAGAACGCCAATCTTTCATTGGTCGCCTTTGTCGCCGGCGGCACCAGCTTCCTGGCGCTTATCGGCACCATCTTCTTTCTCCCGGAATCTCTTTCTGATGAACTGTGGGAAAAGATCGCTCAGCGCCCGAAGATGTCGCGGATCGCGCAGTTCAAAGTTGTCAGTGCGCGGGGCGCACTTCTCACTCTTTTCGGTGCCGCTCTCGTTTTTGCCGCGGCGGAAAGTGTGTTCACAACCACCTTCCCCCTCTTTGCTAATGCCAGCCTTGGGCTTGGGCCCCGAGAGGTAGGTCTCATCCTCTCCTTCGCCGGCGTGGTGATGGTGATCATGCAGATGAAAGCCATCGGGCCACTGTCGAAACGGTTTGGCGAACTGAACCTCATCACAACGGGCTGCTTCATCTATGCCATTGGTCTGGCGCTAATCGCCACAGCAGGTGGATTGCCACAACTGTTGTTGGCGCAAATCTTTCTGCCCATTGGCATCAGTATCGTGAACCCAAGTCTGGCCAGCCTTGTTTCCAAGGAATGTGCAGATACGGAACGCGGTGTGGCGATGGGGCTCTATCAATCCGTGGGCAGCTTGGGGCGCGGTATGGGGCCGATTTACTCCGGCACGTTGTTTGGCCAAATCAGCATCTACGCGCCATACATCTATAGCATCGCATCGATGGTGCCGGTACTCGGCCTGATCTACGTAGTGCGGATGCGCGGCGCCAAAGCAACGGAAGCGGCGGACGAATAAACTAAAGGTCTTTGATTTTACTCTGCCACCCGTTGAGCAGTGGGTGACGCGGTGCGTCTCCAGGATCACCGTCGTCAGGTAGATCGAGCGCCATTCGCATGGCCCAGGTGAGGCAGAGGTTCGATGACACGACGGGCTTACCGGTGCTTTTCATCAGAGCAATTGTCGCTTCCAGGCTTGGCATGCCGGTCCCCGTCAGCAAGATCGCATCTGCTTCACTAAAATCGACCGTATTCAAAGTCGCTAGCGCATCCTTACCACTGAGTTCGTAAATCGCCCGGGTGTCGGCGGACGCGATGGCGATGCGTGTCGTGTTCACAACGTTAAAACCGCGGCTTATCCAATAGTCGCGACTCATAGCGACAGACCACTCGGGATACGGTGCACCAATGGCGAGCTTTTCTATGTTGAGCGTTCGGAGCGCTTGTTCAATGGCCAACCCAGCAGAAATCACGGGGTATCCCTTGAGATCGGACAAACGGTTCAATTCATCATCTTCATCCTGTCGCCCAACCAAGTAGGTCGATGCAGTGCAGGCAAAGCCACAGACATCAAGTTTTAGGGTGTCGTAGGTCGCGAGTGTGTTTTCCAGGCCAGTGAAATATTCGCGGTAACGATCTTTAGGCTCCGCTTGTTGGCTGGTGAGCCGCGAGGCCAGCAATGTTGTATGTGCGGGCAAAAAGGCCGCCACTTCCGGCTCAACGGTCGGATTGGCCTGGGGGGCTGACACCCCAACGCGGCCGCGCGCGCCATAGTCCCTTGCATGATTAACCATCACCCTCGCCCTCCGCTCCGTCTTCGCTCGATTGAATACCACCAAGCAGAATGTTCATGATTTTGGCATCGTCCCAGGAGAAGTCGATCCGGCCGGCGCGATAGGCCACTAGTCCGGCCGATGGAACCACGTACAAACGCTGACCACCGCGCCCCTCAACATACATAACATCGTCTGCCAAGAATGGTGCCGATACTGGCGCCCGGCGGTTTTGAGGTTCACTGATCAATCGGGTGCCGCTGTAAGGCGCGCCGAGCCATACATGAAAACCGAAATTTGGATTGCGCGCTGTACCCGACATCATCCGGCTCACCCAGTCCGATGAAATGACCTGAGTGTCATTGATGCGGCCACCGTTGGCCAACATGACACCAAGACGCATCCAATCCATCGGGCGCGTTTGCACACAACAAAAAATGCGTGCCGTACCGCCATCGTGATCAAGCCGAACTTGCGCGAAACTGCCGCCAATGGGATCCCACAAATATTCGCGCACAAAGGCGGCGTAACTCATCCCCGTCGCGCCGGTGAGAACTGGATGTAGCGCCTGGCTGTTAACGTGATTAAAATCGAACGCAGAGCCTGGCTCGAAGACCATTGGAATACCGTCAACCGGACCATCGAGATCGTCGCCAAAAAACAGCCGTTGACCCGGCGCAAAGGCAGAGGTGCCGTATTCCACTTGAGCCAAACCACTGGTCATTTCCAACAGCTGACCAACAGTAATCGCACGGCGCTCATCTTCAGCGCAGGCTGGGATGTAATTTGAAACCGGTGTGTCCAGCGATGGAATGAAGCCCTGATCCAACGCCACGGTCGCCACCACGCCGAACAAACCTTTGTGCATGGACTGGGAATCGATGATGGTGTCGCGATCCTGGCCAGGTCCGTAGTGCTCAAGTTGAAGAACACCCTTATGCGCGACCAAAAAAGCCAAGCTATCGAACTCTTCCGCATAGGCTTGTGCGGCCGCCAAAGCGTCTTGGGCGATTACCACGTCGCCCTCGCCTGCATTCGGTAGCGGTGACGTCGGCTCGTCTTTGATCACATCGACGGGCTGATACCATTGCCAATTTAAGAGGACAGTGTCGCCAGGCGGCTGAGAAAACCAGCGAATCCAAAAAACGCGATCATTGAACGCCCAGGCCGCCGCAACAATGACAAGCGCTCCCACAACCAGGCCAAACCGTCCGGCTAGCGACATTGTTTCTCTCCCCCGTGGCTAATTGATGGCGGCAACAGTACCATCGCAGGCTTATTGAGGTGCAACATCTGTTTGGGATTGGTTCACTATGGCGTCACGCGGTTTGGTTCGTCTTTTAGGCTTCATGTTAGTTGCAATGATCGGGGTCAACCAAGCTGCCGCTCAGTTCGGTGGTATGCCCGACAAATCATTCGACGAATTAGAACGACCAGCCGCACCTGATTATGCTGACCGTTCGTCTTGGGCCGCCCTGCCCGATCAAAACGACGCCGCCGACGTATTCCCAGAAGGCACATCAGTCCCCGAGGCACAAAGCATCGCACGCGCCGATGTCTTTTACATTCATCCAACAACCTATCGCGGCGCCGAGAATTGGAACCAAGATGTCGGCATGGATGACGTGAATACATGGACGGACATCAGTGTGGTCGCCCGTCAGGCCAGCGCCTTCAATGGTTGCTGTAAAATTTATGCACCGCGCTATCGGCAAGCGACAATCGCTGCTCTCGGTGCGCCTGACGACAGCGGCATGCGCGCCTATGCGTTTGCGTATGAAGATGTGCTGCGCGCGTGGCGACACTACGCTAAAAATTGGAACAAGGACCGGCCTTTCATCATCGTCAGTCATAGCCAAGGCACCTTCCATGCCAGGCGGCTGCTCGAGGAAGAGTTGGATGGCACACCAATGGCTGAGCGAATGATCGCCGCCTATATCATCGGCATCGGCCTGAACGAAGGGCTCTTTGGGCGCACCTTGAACACGATAACGTTGTGCGCCGGCGCGACCGATTCCGGCTGTATCATCTCATGGAACACGTTTACGCGGGATGGGGATTCAGCCCCGGGCATGGCCCGGTTACAAGCGCAATATCGCGCACGGTTTGAAACGTCGGATGGCCAAGAGATCGCCTGTTGGAACCCGATTAGTTGGACGTTAGGCGGTGGTGACGTTCCAGCCTCTTCGAACCTTGGCGCTTTACCTGGCATCGCCGCACCGGGAGCTTTGCCCGCGCTCACCGAAGGCTTTGGCGCTGAATGTAGAGGCGGCTCATTGTATACGGATCAACCGACGAGCGACGCCTTTGAACTCAATATGTTTGCCGGTGGCAACCTGCACATGCATGACTTCGATTTGTTCTACGAGAATATCCGAGTCAATGCGGTGGCTCGGACCGAAGCGTATATCGCCGGCGCCGAGTCCAACTAGGCTACCTTTAAGACGCGAAGAAAGTAAGAATAGCGCTTGCCATTCCGTCCAGACCTTCACTCTTCGTGACCAAGCGTTTTTCCACGCCCGCCACACGGGAGGCCGCATCATCTAAGTACTTGTGAAGTGGGTCCGCCTCCGATGACATAAACATCGAAGGCACTTTGACCATCGGAAGGCGTGCCTCCACCTCGTGGCGGAACACGGCGCGATAGCCTTTGTGATAGGTCGTCAAAGCTTTGAGGACATCGGTAACATGAATGTGCAAAAACTCAGCCGGCGGCATGTCGTTCTGCATGCGGTGTTCAGGGTCGCGCATGAAGTACGGGAAGTGCATCATTTGATCGCGAAGAAAATGCCACGCCCAGGTGAACTGTGTTCCATATTCATCGGGCTTCATTTCAGGCGCGTAGTTTTCTAATAACGTTTGACGAAAGTCGTCTTCGAACACGCCTATGCCATCGAAGATCATTTTGCGCACCCGGTCCGGTCGCAATATGGCCAGCTCACAGCCAATGTGCGCGCCGGTGTGACTGCCGAAGTAATCCACCTGATCAATGTCGAGGGCATCAAGAATGCGGCAAACACTGTCAGCGTAATATTCTATATCCGGCACGTCCTCGGCTGGCGCTGCCGAGTCACCATTACCAAGAGTGTCTGGAGCAATCACAAACCGGGAATCACCGAGCACCGCAATGAGCGGCTCATAGCCTGCTGAAGACCCCGGCCCCGCATGAGCCACATATATTGGCAGAGCATCACGATCAGCACGCGTCCCGGCATGGCGGTAATGGACGAGACCTTCATCCAGCCTTACGAAGGCGCGATCAACATTCACGGACATCAGTTTACCGCTCTTATTCAGCAGCTTGTTTAACTTTGACGTCACCGTCGATTTTGGGATCTCCAGTTGGCAACCCGAAGGCGTATCGCCCACTGCGTTGCATGCTCGCTTCCCAATGCAACGCCGAATGTGTCGACATGGTGCGAACATCACGATAAAGCCGCTGGACCGCATTGCGCCCGGTTTGCGCCGTCACACCCATCATCCGCGACAATCGGTCAGCCGAGGAATGAGCGAGTTTTCCGGCCATGACGAGGTCGCGGTAGGCACGGAGCTTAAACTCTCCATCGATATCCTGACCGTTCATGCCGAGCGTATGAAGCCGATCACACAGATTGTCGATCAGCATGTCTGCGGTCTCAAGTTCGGTGAGAGATTCTGCGACGTGCACCTGGACCGCCGGTTGATCGATGATGGTTTCCCCCATCATGGAGCCAACCCGGGTCATCGTTTGGTCGATATATTCGTTATACGCGCCGCGCGCCGCACCAAGAATTGGTCCGGCGAGCAGAGTAATAAAGTAGCTGTGAAATTCGACGCCGTAGAGATAGTAATCGTGCACCTTCGCACCTGGAGGACTATCCGACATCGTTTTCATATCGAGGGTGCGATGGGTCGGGACGAACGCGTTGTCTACTTTAATGTCTTTCGATCCCGTTCCCTTAAGGCCTTCCGATTGCCATGTATCGAGAATTTCGAAATCATCTTTCTTGAGAACAATCCATAAGTCATTGAAGGCCGCTTTGGAATTGGGCAGCTTGGCGCCGACCAGCATGGCACCCGCATGATCGACTCCGCTGGCAAATTTCCACCGCCCGCTGACATGAAATCCCCCATCCGTTGGTGTCGCCATACCCCCGCCCGCGAAACCAGTGGAAATGATGACCTCGGGATCTTCACCCCAAATCTCTTCTTGGGCTTCCAGTTCAAACCGACCGAACAAAAACGTATGGGTAAAGACGACCGAGGACACCCAACCCGTCGAGCCGCAGCCCTGACCTAGGATGCGGGACACATCCACGTGGGTGCCCCATGGCATTTCGAATCCGCCAAAACGCTTTGGTGTAAACAGCTTGTGAATGCCAGCCTTTCGCAAGTCAGCAACCGTTTCGTCGGGCAAGCGGCGCAAGTCTTCAGTCTCTTGGGCGCGATCACGGAGTGTCGGGACCAGCGCCTGGGCCGCCTTAACAACTTCGTCACGGGTGGGGATGTGACTTGGGTTTGATGCCGACATGACAAAATCCTCTTCAGCATTGTAGTGCGTTTGTCTGTTCCCTTAGATTAGGAAGCGCCAAGCATCGGAGTCCTGTTGAATTTGAGCCTAATCCACGGGACGGTCATACGGAGCAATGGTGCACCCGCGCGGCGAGCGGTTTGATCCCAACCGGAGAGACGGAAACTATGCCAGCACCAATCAACGTCATGCGTCGGGGGTATGCTGATGGGCCTTTTGGCCAAATTCACTACCGCCTCTCAGGAGACTCGGCGGAGCACACGCCCCTTCTATTGCTTCACCCCAGCCCATTGTCCGGCGTGGTTTGGGACGGTTTCATCGGTGAAATGGGAAGTGACCGCATCGCTGTAGCGCCAGACACGCCAGGATTCGGAGAATCTGCCCCACCACCAAGCGAACCTGAAATTTCTGACTACGCCAAAACTATGGCGGCGTTTGTCAAAGAAATGGGTCTGAGCACGATTGATATCATGGGCTACCACACGGGTTCACTCACCGCCCTTGAGATGGCGCGCCTTTACCCGGATATGGTTGGCAAAGTGATCATGATTTCTGCAACTGTATTCACAGAAGCAGAGCGTGATTATTTTCGCGCGCAGTACACGCCACAAACCGTCGATGAAAAAGGTGAAGGCCTCTCTGAACGCTGGGAGTTCATCAAAGGTTTCTGGCGCGACGAGCCGGACGATGCACGTCGTTGGCAAATATTCATTGAAGGACAGCGCAATCATAGCGTTATGCACTGGGGCCACCGCGCAGCCTTCAACTTCGATATGGCAGGCGCGCTGGAGGCCGCCGAGGTTCCCATTCTTATTCTGAACCCTGAAGATGACTTATGGACCTATACGCCGCGCGCCGCGCCTTTGATGAAGAATGGGCGCGTACACGATTTGCCGGGATGGACTCATGGTTTTCTCGATGCGCACACGACAGACGTTGCTAAACTTGTTCGCGAATTTCTTGATACATAGCCGGAGCACCGAACCGTGAAGCATCGCAGTTACCAGGGTAAAGTTGCTTACCTCACCGACGGGCAAGGTGAGATGGGACGCGAGATGTTTTATGTCACCATTCAACCGGACGGCACCCGCACTATGCGTGCGACCTGCGAAATGGACGACGACCGGCTACTGCGGGACTGCGTGCTGTCGGTCGATGCGGAGTGGCATCCCGTCGACGCGTTTGTGCGCTTGACCATCAACGAAAAACTAGTGGGCAGCACTTGGTATCATTTCACCGATCACACGGCGGAATGCGAAGGTTTTACTGAAAAAGACGGACGTTTTCGCCAAAGCTTTGAATCAGAAAATCGTATTCGCACCTTTGGCGCCCATCCGGTTCACGGCGATGCCTGGGGTTTGGCGCGATGGAAGCGAGACAAGGATAAAGACCCGAGCGAGCTTGGCATGACCTTTTCATCCTCGCATTTGCCGAACGGCGGATCGGGTCCCAACCTTGAAGTCTCTGACACCGTCACCCGCCACAAATATATCGGGGTGGAAGAGATCACAGTTCCGGCCGGTACGTTTCAGACGGAACATTTCCAGTTTTTGGTGGCCGATTATCCGCCCATCGACATTTGGGCCATCGGCAACGACTGTGTGCCAGCCCGACTGCGTTGGGACCTGCTCAGCCAAACCTACGATTTGGTCGAACTCAACGGTGACGTCGAGTAACGTACATATATTACGTGCAAGACCGCATTTCATTGACGAACCAGGTGAGGATTTACGATGGCCGTTATTGACGCCGACACCCATGTCATCGAATGCGAACAGACGTGGGCATATTTTGACAAAGCGGACGAAGCCTTACGGCCGCAGATCGTTAAATCCGATGTGCCGGTGACCCATAAGCGTGAATCACCGATGGCCGGACACGCGTTTTGGCTCGCCGACGGGCGCATGTACATGAAAGGGGGGCAGACGTCATCCCGCTATCCTGATGGCACCCGTGACCTTGCGAATCCCGATGCACGGATCAAACACATGGACGAATTGGGCATTGATACGCAGATTTTGATTCCGAGCTTTTTTCTCGGTTCGATTATCGAGCACGCCGATGCCGAGCTGGCCATGGCCAAAAGTTACAACCGATGGATGGCTGATGTTTGTCACAGCCGCACGGACCGCTTGCGCTGGTTGGTGGTGCCCTCGTTAAAAAATATCGAGGCCACCTGCGACATGATGGAAGAAGGCCGCAAAGCCGGGGCCTGTGGGCTGATGCTGCGCGGATACGAAGGCAACGGCACGATCGATGATCCGCGCTACGACCCGCTGTACGCCAAGGCCGCGGACCTGGATATGGCCATTGCTCTACATATCGGCAACGGCAGCCCAAGCTTTGACGAGGTGAAGAATACCTCGGGCAAAAAGGGCAACATCGTCGCCTTCATCATGCCGATGGTGATTGCATTCAATGCGCTGATGATGAGTGACATTCCCCAACGGTATCCGTCCTTGCGGTTCGGGTTTTTAGAAGGCGGCTCGATGTGGCTGCCATTCGTTCTCAATAAGGCCGACCGCTTTGCTGAAACCTATGACCTCAAACGGAACACAGAATCAGCGCTAGCCGATAGTCGCATGTTCGTCACCTGCGAAGCCCATGAGGATTTACCGACAATTCTCAAATGGGCGGGCGAAGGTAATTTGGTGATCGGCACGGACTACGGCCACGCAGATACATCAACAGAGCTGGAAGCGCATCGCCTGATACTGGAGCGCACCGACCTCCCAGCTGGGGCGGCACAAAAGATGGCCAACGACAACGCCCGTGCGTTGTACGGGCTATAACCGTGAGACCAAGAACATGATGAAACGAAGCGCTTTAGTATTGGTGGCCATGATGGCGGCGTCTTTCCCCGCCAGTGCAGTTGAACTTGAAGAAACCCTGGTGCGGCTGATGGCTGGCCTCGACGGTGCGTTCGATAGTGGTCCGCAACTCGCCGCGGAAAAACTCAGTGGCACACCACAAGACAAGCAACACGTTCGCGTCCACCGAGCCTTTGTGCGCATTGACGCACCCGACGTAGGCGACAATGTCTTTGTCGTCACTTTGCGTGACGGCGGACCGGACGGACCGATAGATATGATCGAGTTTCAACTTTGGACTTTAGAAATCGACAAAGAGCGAAACGCCGTGAAGATGGCACCGCAGCGGTTTAAAGACCCAGAACGATATGCGGCGATTGGTGATGAGCCCGAGAAAATGAAAGGGCTTAAGGCGTCACAGCTTGTGCCTTCAGAGGGTGCAGCGGCCTGTTCGATTTATTGGCGTGCGGTTGATGAAATGGTCCACGGCGCATCTGGCAAACCGTGCTTGGGCGCAGTGCGACCCGGCAGACCGGTGTTATCTTGGGAATGGACATACATCTTGGGTGACGACGCGTTGTGGATGTCTTTCGCAGGCCGAGGCGATGACGGGGAAGTCGTCTTCGGCCGCCAAGACCAACTGCCGTGGCGGCTAGATAAGGTAAATTAAATTTACGTGGAGATGATTGGTGGGCGCACCAGGGCTCGAACCTGGGACCCGCTGATTAAGAGTCAGCTGCTCTGCCAACTGAGCTATGCGCCCCACCTGAGCAATCGGGTCGCGGGGAAATGCGAATACCCCACTGAGAGGGGCGATTTATAGGCCGTGCCACCCGGGCTGGCAAGTGTTGCGGCCGGATAAATAGGGCCGATCAGCCGTCGTCGTAACCGCCGCGCACCCCAATCTGAACATCGCGGTGAACATAGACGCTCATCAATAGGCCCATGCACAACATGATGGTCAGCAGCGCCGTGCCGCCATAGGAAATCAGAGGCAGTGGAACGCCGACGACGGGGATGAGACCCATCACCATGGCGACGTTGATAAAGACGTATAAGAAGAACGTGGTGGTCACGCCAATCGCCACCAACCGACCGAACTGATGGCGGCAACGCAGGGCAATGGCAAAGCCGTAAATCAAGACAATGACGTACAACCCGATAAGCGTCACTCCGCCGACCAGGCCCATCTCTTCGGCCAACATGGTGAAAATAAAGTCGGTTTGTTGCTCGGGTAGGAAATTAAGGTGGCTTTGCGTGCCCTGCAAAAAACCCTTGCCAAACAACCCGCCGGACCCCAACGCGATTTTGGATTGGAGAATGTGATAGCCGGCGCCAAGCGGGTCACGTTCTGGATTGATAAACGTTAGAATGCGGTTTTGCTGATACTCCGCCAATCTGGGCCAAGCGATGGGTATGGCCGCAAGCGTTGCCACAATAAGGGTGATGAACTTCCACAGCCGGACCCCTGCCATAAAAAACAAGACCCCCGCCCCCATCACCACCATCAAGGATGTTCCAAGGTCGGGCTGACGCAAAATCAAAACCACCGGCACGAAAACCATCAGCAACGGCACAATCAGGAACGTCGGCCTACCGGTATCTTCCAGACTCAAGCTATGAAAATAGCGTGCTAACGCAAGAACCAGGGCTACTTTCATCAGTTCGGAGGGTTGAAGGTTGATGACTCCAAGATCAATCCAGCGCTGTGCCCCGCCGCCAACAACGCCGCGCACCTCAACGAAGACAAGCAGAACGAGAACTATGGCGTAGAGCGGATAGGCATAGCGCATCACCAAGCGGATATCGATCATCGCTATCGTTAGCAACATCACCAAGCCAAGGCCAAACCGCATGGCCTGACGCGTGGTCCAAGGATCCAAACTGGCGTTGGCAGCTGAATACAGCATGAAGAACCCGATGGTCGCGATTGCACACAGCCAAAACACCAATGACCAACTCATCTGCCACAGCTTTTCGGTGAGGGTCATATCGCCCCGCCTCAGCCGAGCGGCGAGAAAGCCTGTATCAGTCATACCGGCGACCCGGGTTGAGTCCCAGCCACTTGATCATCATTCACACGCGGTTTGCGCGACGGATCCAGTTTCAAGACTTCGGTCATAATGTCGCGGGCGATTGGTGCTGCCACAGCAGCACCACCACCGCCGTGCTCGACGATCACAGAAAGTGCATACCGGGGATTGTCCTCGGGCGCATAGGCAACAAACAATGCATGGGTGCGCTCGTTCCAGGGAATTTCATCGTTGTCGGGTAATCCAGCTTCGCGCTCGGCCATGGTGATGCGCTTAACCTGGGTTGTCCCTGTCTTGCCACTCATCTGCATGTCTTTAAGCCTGAGCTTCGAGGCCCGAGCGGTGCCACGTGGCCCATTCAAGACTTCGAACATGCCCTGCCGAGCGACAGCAATGTGAGTGGGATCAACATTTAGGGCGGCAAAAGCCTGAGGCGGACGTTGCACCACTGTGTCTTCTATCATTACCTGACGCGTCAGCACCGGCTCAACCGCCAAGCCCGTCGACAGCCGAGCCGCCATAACAGCAAGCTGAAGTGGTGTGGTCAGCACGTAGCCCTGGCCAATGCCAACGTTGAAGGTGTCACCTTTCTGCCAAGTCTCGCCGATCGTCGCCCGCTTCCACGCCTCTGTCGGCAGTAGACCTGCGCGTTCTCCGGCCAAGCCGACACCGGTGGCCGCACCAAGACCCAGACGGCTCGCCATCTCGGCAATTCGATCGACACCGACCCGACGGGCCACCTCATAAAAATAAACGTCACAAGACTGCGCGATCGCTTGGACCATATCCATCGCGCCGTGACCGCGTTCCTCCCAGCAATGGACCCGTCGATTTCCCAGGTCCGTGTAGCCTTTGCAGGCCACTGTCTGTTCTGGCGTGATTGCACCCTGCTCAAGAGCGGCAAGCGCAACGATCATCTTAAATGTCGACCCGGGAGAATATTGACCCGAAATCGCTTTGTTGGTCATCGGAGCACGCGGATCACCAACCAACGCATTCCATTCTCTCTGGGTCAGTCCACGATTAAAAGCATTCGGGTCATAGCTCGGTGTCGACGCCATCACCAGCACTTCGCCGGTATGAATATCCATCACCACACTGGCTGCACTTTCTGCACCCAAACGCTCAGCCGTGTAGCGTTGCAAGCGTTCGTCAAGCGTAAGCATCAGGTCGGTGCCGGCTTCGCCCTCTTTTCGTTCCAGCTCGCGAATGACCCTCCCAACCGCGTTAACCTCAACCTGACTGGTACCACCTGCGCCGCGCAGAGCGAGATCGAACTTTTGCTCCATCCCGGCTTTACCGATGCGAAAGCCTGGAAGCTGCAGCAATGGATCACCGGTTAAGTCATCTTCATCGACGCTTGAGACGTAGCCCAGCACATGCGCAGCCGTTTGAGTTTGCGGATAGTGACGCGTGAGCCCTTCATCAACGATGACACCAGGGAGATCAGGCGCATTCACTTGAATGCGTGCCATTTCCTCCCAGTCCAAGTTTTCGCGCACTGTGATCGGCACAAAACTCCGGCGGCGGCGCACTTCCTTTTGAACCCGGTCACGATCATATTCCGATAAGTCGATAACAGAGGCCAAGGCATCCAACGTCGCGGCAAGATCGCGCGTTTGCTCTGATACAATTAGAACTCTGAAATTCTGCCGATTGACGGCTAAAGGTTCGCCAAACCGATCCAGTACGCGCCCGCGCGGTGGCGGCAACAGCCTTAAGTTAATACGATTCTCTTCCGCGAGCATTCGGTAGCGGTCTGCTTCGATGACTTGCAAGTAGTACATCCGGCCGACGAGTGCCGAAACCAGCAAAGACTGGCCGCCGCCAAGAACTATGGCACGGCGGTTGAACAAGCGAATCCGATCATTGTCGCGATTGATAATCATGGCTCAACCAACAAACCAGTTTGAGCCTTGGAAAACAGCCACGCGACAATAGGGTAGACGGCGAGCGTGATAAGATATGCGGCAAACAAATCGCCAAAGGGAGTGAAGCCGCTTTCGGTAACTAAGCCGATACAAAGCCATTTCAGCAAGACCGCACCGAATGCGACGAAACCAAATGCGAACCAGGTGATTACAAATGGCTTTGCATGGAAGAACTTTTGCTGATTAAACACCACCCACTGTGTAAGCAGCAGTGTGAGGGCCCCAACTCCAAGGGGGGCACCGGTCAACAAATCTTCTAGAATGCCGATGGCAAAGCCGAGTCCGTAGCCGAGGAGGTCGGGCCGGTAAATCGCCCAAAAATAGATCGCCACCAAAGTGTACAGCGGCGTGATCTGAGCCAAACCTGGGACATAGGTCGGCGTGAGACCAAAGAGCATAACGACAACAGTTAAGCCGAACGGCAGGATATTGCGCGCACGCGCTTCAAATTTTTGCCAGGGCGTCCGCCGTTGCGCGATCCCTGTCATTTTGCCCCGGCCGTCTCTGCAAGAATTCCCGTCAAACCAAAATCAAGCACTTCGACGTATTGCAATCTATCCCTCGCTACGAACGGCTCAATGACGGCAGAAGCTTCATCGGCGACAACCACACGGCCAACAGGAAGACCCGGTGGAAAGGCACCCGCATCGCCAGACGTAACAATTCTGTCGCCCGGTGCGATTGCCGATTTAACACCGAGGTAAATCAATCTGGGGCGCGGCGAATTATTGCCTGCCAAAATGGCCCGGTCACCCGCCTCCCCAACGCGAACGGGAATGCGTGAGTTGATATCGGTAATGAGCAAAACGCGTGCTGATCGGAAACCCGCCTGGGTCACTCGACCGGCAAGCCCTTCTCCCGTCACGACGGCTTGCCCTTTAGCCACACCATCGCGACCGCCAGCCGTAATCAATACGCTTTGAGCAAATGCGCCGCCAGAGTCAGCAACAACCCGGGCTGACACAGAGCGCGCTTCCGGCTCATTGACCGTGCCAAGCAGCGCGCGCAACTGACGGTTTTCATTTTCGAGTTTTTGCGCAACAGCTTGCCATTCAAGCAAACGGGTGTTGGTCTCCCGTAAATCCGCATTCTGCTCACGGATCGCGCCTAGCTCTTGAAGGTTGGTGACGAACTGAGAAATCGTAGCCGCGGGTTCGGCCATAACGCGAAGGATGGGGGTCACTGCGTCTGACACCGCTGTTCGGGCACGCTCGACGATGACCGTATCCGCTTTGCCAATAAGCATAAGAGCGAAGGTCAGCCCGATAAGGCTGAGAAAGGCAAACCGCTGTGCCAGGTACTTGAACGTCCCTAGCCGGGAAATTTGTCCCGTCGGTTGCTTCACTGTTGTCCCTCCGTAACGCGTATTTCTGAATCTCTACATACGACTTAGTACATAGAGGTTAATACACCACGCATAAGCTTCATTTGTTCAAGCGCCATTCCGGTTCCTAGCGCGACACAATTTAACGGCTCGTCAGCAATGGATACGGGCAAGCCCGTAGCATGACGCAACACAAAGTCCAGATTGGTCAGCATCGCGCCACCACCCGTAAGCACAATGCCCTTGTCAACAATATCGGCGGCCAGTTCCGGTGCCGTATGTTCAAGGGCAACCTTGACAGCGTCGATGATCGCCGTGACTGGCTCGGCCAAAGCTTCCGCAATTTGGCGCTGACTAATGACGATTTCTTTCGGCACGCCATTCATCAAATCGCGGCCTTTAATTTCGATGGTCTCGCCATCGCCGGTTTCTGGCGGACAGGCACATCCGATTTCTTTCTTGATACGTTCAGCGGAGCTTTCGCCAACGAGAAGGTTATGGTGCCGGCGAATGTAGTTGATGATGGCTTCGTCCATCATGTCTCCGCCGACGCGGACGGACCGGGCATAAACGATGCCGCCCAACGACAACACCGCGACCTCGGTTGTACCGCCGCCAATATCAACGACCATGGAACCCGTCGGCTCGGTTACCGGTAAACCGGCACCGATCGCAGCAGCCATCGGCTCTTCAATGAGAAATACTTTGCGGGCGCCGGCTGCCTCAGCAGATTCTTGTATGGCGCGCCGCTCCACCGCAGTCGACCCTGACGGAACGCAAATCACCACCATCGGGCTGGCCCAGCCCTTACGATTGTGAACCTTGCGAATGAAGTGCTTGATCATTTCTTCCGCCACTTCGAAGTCAGCAATAACCCCATCCCGCAGCGGACGAATGGCTTGAATTGTTCCGGGTGTACGACCCAGCATTTGTTTAGCTTCGTTGCCAACGGCGCGAACGATCTTGCGGCCTTTTTCTTCCTGGAGGGCGACCACAGACGGTTCGTTCAAGACGATGCCTCGCCCCCTCACATAGACCAGCGTATTTGCGGTCCCAAGATCAATTGCCATATCGGCGGAAAGCCACCCAAACAAACTCGCGAACATAAACTCAGTCTCTCTATTCGTTGCCGCCGGGGCCCATAGCCCCAACGCTCGTGTTGTAAACGTTCGAAACGTCCGGACGGCTGCCTTTTTTGGCCATACCGCCGGACGCCCCGTATATCTCTCTAATTCAGACTCGCGTCAACGTGCAGCATAGGCCTTACACCGCCACCGCTTCAGGAGCCGTCCTCTCGCGCTTGACCATCAATTTGTTCAGCGCATTTACATAAGCCCGGGCCGAAGCCACCAAGGTATCCGTATCGGCACCCTGGCCCATGACTGTCTTACCGTCTTCTTCAAGTCTCACGGTGACTTCAGCTTGCGCATCCGTACCTTCTGTGACCGCGTGGACCTGATAGAGTTGCAGATGTTGCGTATCGTAGGTCAACGCCTTGATCGCGTTGAAGGTCGCATCGACTGGACCGTCGCCCTCGGCGGTGGTCGAGACAATCTCACCATCAACATCTAACTCTAGCTCAGCTGTTTGATGTTCGACTTTGGAGCCACAGACCACCTGTAACGAAACAAACTTAATGTGGTCGTTGTCACGGACTTCTTCATCGACAATGGCGACGATATCCTCGTCGTAAACATCTTTCTTTTTGTCAGCTAAATCCTTAAAGCGCTTAAAGGCCTCGTTCATGGCGTTGTCGCCAAGGGCATAGCCCAGCTCTCTCAATTTCTCTTTGAAAGCATGACGGCCAGAGTGCTTACCCATAACCAAAGTGGATTTTCTCAGCCCAACTGATTCAGGCGTCATGATTTCATACGTTTCGGCGTGTTTAAGAACCCCGTCCTGGTGAATGCCCGACTCATGAGCAAATGCATTGGCGCCAACGATGGCCTTGTTGGGCTGAACCGGGAACCCGGTCACAGTCGAGACCAAATGAGACGCTTTGGTGATCATCTGTGTATCGATATTGGTTTCGAACGGCATGTGATCTTTGCGCGTCTGCAGAGCCATGACGACTTCTTCCAAAGCCGCATTACCGGCCCGCTCACCCAGGCCATTGATGGTGCATTCAATCTGTCGTGCCCCGGCCTGAACTGCAGCCAAGGAATTGGCAACCGCCAAACCCAGATCATTGTGGCAATGGACGGAGATAATCGCCTTGTCGATATTAGGCACACGATTGAACAGCATGGTGATCAGTTCATTGTACTCGTCCGGCACTGTGTAGCCGACTGTATCCGGGATATTGATTGTCTTAGCGCCGGCCTCAATGGCGGCTTCGACACAGCGACATAAAAAGTCGTGCTCTGTGCGAGACCCATCTTCTGCCGACCATTCAACATCGTCGGTGAATTGGCGCGCAAACTTAACGCTATCGATGACGGCGTCATACACCGCTTCGGGCTCCATCTGCAGCTTGTATTTCATATGGAGCGGCGAGGTCGAAATGAACGTATGGATACGTCCGCTATTGGCTGGCTTTATGGCATCTGCCGCCCGCTGAATGTCACCCTTGGCGGCACGGGCCAAACTGGCCACCGTTGAGTCTTTTACAACTTCAGCAACAGCCTTGATGGCGTCGAAGTCGCCTTGGGAAGCGATCGCAAAACCGGCTTCGATAACGTCGACACGCATCGCTTCCAACAATCTGGCGATACGGACCTTTTCTTCACGGTTCATGGAAGCGCCGGGCGATTGCTCGCCGTCGCGCAATGTGGTGTCAAAAATGATGACTCGGTTGGTGTTCATTATATTTCTCACGACTGGGGTTTTTGTACGAAGGCTCGTTCGAGCGACAACAGTGCTGCGCTTGATCCCCTGAACGTCAGTCGCTCGTAAATGAACGACGCTCAGGGGCTGTTAAGTCGCAGACCCAGGTCTGTGAGAAGCAGGTCGAGGAGCCCCAAAACACGCCCACACGCTGACACATCCGCCGAAATATCGGCAGAAATGCTGCGGTCTTGCGTATCTGTGACCGGATTGATCACCTGCTTATCCTTATTCGAAACCGGCCTTGGACACCCCAAATCCGGCGCTATCGATGCCTAAAAAGTACTTTCCACCCACGAAGTCAATAACTTAGCACGAAAAAGGGTTAAATTGCGGTGAAGTCCTTATAAATAGGCACAAAAAAAGGGGCCGGATATCGGCCCCTTTTCTGTAATGAAGTGGGTCGCTTTAGTTACTTTTCTTATCAACCAAAGCTTTGTCGCCGCCGATCCAAGGCATCATGGCGCGGAGCCGCTCGCCGACTTCCTCGATGCCGTGCTCGGACCAGTTCCGCCGGGTCGCCTTAAAGCTTGGCTGACCAGCCTGGCATTCGCTCATCCAATCGCGGACAAAGCGGCCGTCTTGAATATCGGTGAGGATATTCTTCATTTCAGCCTTGGTCTCGTCGGTAATGACCCGTGGACCGGAGACATAATCGCCATATTCCGCGGTATTGGAGACGGAGTAGCGCATATCGGCCATGCCGCCCTCATACATCAAATCGACGATCAATTTGACCTCATGGAGGCACTCGAAATAGGCCATTTCCGGCGCATATCCAGCTTCAACCAGAGTTTCGTAACCAGCGCGGATGAGGTGGGATAAGCCACCACACAAAACAGCCTGCTCACCGAACAGATCAGTTTCACATTCTTCCCGGAAGGTGGTTTCGATAATACCGGCCCGACCGCCGCCAATGGCTGAGGCGTAAGACAGGGCGATGTCCATGGCATTGCCAGAGGCATCCTGCGCCACGGCGACGAGACACGGCACACCGGCACCGCGATCATATTCAGAGCGAACCGTATGGCCCGGGCCTTTTGGCGCGACCATAAAGATGTCGAGATCCTTGCGGGCTTCGATCAGATTGAAGTGGATATTCAGACCATGGGCGAACGCCAACGCGCCGCCCTCTTTAAGGTTCGGCTCAATATCGGTGCGGTAGATATCGCCCTGCAACTCATCCGGAGTCAGCATCATGACGACGTCAGCCCAGGCCGAGGCCTCGGCTGGGTTCATGACCTTGAGGCCTTCACCTTCAGCTTTACTGCGGCTGCTTGAATCTTCACGTAACCCAACGGCGACATCGGCAACGCCGGAATCGCGCATGTTGAGAATATGGGCATGGCCCTGTGAACCGTAGCCAATGACGGCAACTTTCTTGCCCTTGATGATGTTCACATCGGCGTCGCGATCGTAATACACGCGCATGATTTCGTCCTTTCGAGGTGTTCGCGTTCTTGTTAACGCTTTTTCTTAGAGGATCTTGGCGCCTTCTTAACGGCGGTTTTGCGTTTAGGCGAGGCTTTCTTAGTAACTTTCTTGGCTTTCGCCCTGGTTTTGGGTTTGGCCTTGGGTTTCGCCGCGGGTTTGGATTTCGCTTTTGACGGCGCTTTAACTGGATCAACCATGCCGCCAGCACCGCGGGCGATTGCCGCAACCCCGGTCCGGGACACTTCAACCAAGCCGAGCGGGTCCATCAGGCCGATAAACGCGTCTATTTTCTCAGACGTGCCAACGACCTCGAATACGAAAGAGTCGGGCGCAGAATCAACCACGTTGCATCGAAAAATGTCGCCGATACGCAACGCTTCGACGCGGTCCTCACCGGTACCATCGACCTTAACCAAGGCCAACTCACGGCCAACCGACGGGCCTTCATCGGTTAGATCTTTGACCGTATGAACCGGCACCAGACGCCCAAGCTGGGCTTTGATCTGCTCGACAATCTGCCGGGTTCCAGACGTCACCAAATTGATGCGCGATAGTTGCGCATCTTCATCAACAACAGAAACCGTCAGGCTCTCGATGTTGTAGCCACGGCCAGAGAATAAGCCGACGACACGCGCCAACACACCGGCTTCGTTGTCGACCAACACCGCAATAGTGTGACGATACACGACTGTATCTTTCAGTACCGACGTCGGCACCGAGCCTTCATATATGTTGCTGCTCACAGCAGTCTCTCCACTTGAGGCTAGGCTCTAAACGAGCGCCATCCCTGCTCCAGATATCGTTTTCTTCTCGTCGTCTTCAGGACCGAGAAGCATGTGATTGTGGGCCGCGCCCGACGGAATCATCGGGAAGCAGTTTTCCTTCTGATCGACACAGACGTCAACAATCACGGGCCCATCGATCGCCATCATCTCTTTAATCGTATCATCGACCTTAGCTGGGTCCTGTACCCGCAAGCCGGCCATTCCATAGGCTTCTGCCAGCTTGACGAAGTCGGGCAGTGAATCCGTGTAGCTTTCGGAGTATCGGCCACCATGAAGCAACTCCTGCCACTGGCGGACCATGCCCATATATTGGTTGTTGATGATGAACACCTTCACCGGCAATCGATATTGCACAGCCGTCGACAGCTCCTGAATGTTCATCAGGATCGAAGCTTCACCCGCCACATCCACGCACAGCGCATCCGGATTGCCCAACTGGGCGCCGATCGCCGCCGGCAGACCGTAGCCCATAGTGCCGAGTCCGCCGGATGTCAGCCATTTGTTTGGCTTGTCAAAACGGTAGAACTGGGCCGCCCACATTTGATGTTGGCCGACTTCGGTGGTGATGATCGTGTTGCGCTTCTTGGTCAATTCAAACAGGCGCTCAATGGCATATTGCGGTTTGATCGTTTTTTTAGGCTGGACGTATTGGAGACAATCAACGCCTTGCCACTTCTTGATCTCCGCCCACCATTTTTTCATGTCTTGGGACTTGGGCTTCGCCTTCCGCGCTTTCCAAGCCTTCAGCATAGCGGCCATCACGATACCCGCGTCGCCGACAATAGGAATATCGACGATGACGTTCTTATTGATTGACGACGAGTCGACGTCGACGTGAATCTTTGTCGAGCCCGGCGAAAAGAAATCAAGGTTGCCGGTCACCCGGTCATCAAAACGTGCCCCGATGTTGATCATCACATCACAGCCGTGCATGGCGAGATTAGACTCATAGGTGCCATGCATACCGACCATGCCGAGCCAGTTAGGCCCCGACGCCGGATACGCGCCCAGCCCCATCAAAGTCGAGGTAATGGGAAACCCGGTTTCCTTGACCAACTGATTGAGCGTTTTTGCGGCACTAGGGCCCGCATTGATCACGCCGCCGCCAGTATAAAACAACGGGCGTTTGGCGTTGACCATCGCGTCGACCGCAGCCTCGATGGATGCCGGGTCGGGCTGATAAGCTGGCCGGTAGGTCTTATGCTGCTGGCGTTTGATCCCGCGCGGTGCGGTCGCATACGCACCTTTGTCCATGACCACGTCCTTAGGCAGATCGATCACAACCGGACCGGGCCGGCCAGAGCGGGCGACATAAAAGGCCTCGTGAATCACATTCGCCAGATCGTTCGGATCTTTCACCAGGTAATTGTGTTTCGTGCAGGGACGCGTGATGCCAACCGTGTCGGCTTCCTGAAACGCGTCATTGCCGATCAAGTGCGTGGGCACCTGGCCGGTCAAACAAACGACGGGGATGGAATCCATCAAGGCATCCGTCAGACCGGTCACCGCATTGGTCGCACCGGGACCGGAGGTCACAAGTACAACGCCGACCTTCCCGGTCGAGCGGGCATAGCCTTCGGCCGCATGAACCGCGCCCTGTTCATGGCGAACAAGAATGTGCCGAATGCGATTTTGCCTAAAAATCTCATCGTAGATCGGCAAGACAGCGCCGCCAGGATACCCAAACACGACCTCAACACCCTGCTCTTCGAGGGCTTTGAGAATAATGCGGGCGCCGAGCATCTGTCGGCCGTCTATTGTATCCCGTGGCATCGTCATCCGTTCCTGCGCGCCCTCAGCCGAGGGTTTCGGCGCGTTTCTATTCCGTAAAAAGACAAACCGCCTCCGGTGGGAGGCGAGAAGCGAGGGTAACTATCAAGCCCCCTAGCTTAGGTCAACAGGTTTTGACGAATTTTAGGAAAGATTTCGTTAAAAATACTTTCTGAATATTGCGCATTAAGCGTTTCTGACGCATTAAATTGACCACGAAACCAAGTCATTTGACGCTTTGCGTAGTTGCGTGTGTGTTGCTGAGCCTTGGTTACAGCCTCTTCACGGGTGCAGCCCCCCCTCAAAAACGCTGCCAACTCAGGGACGCCCAGGGCTTTCATCACCGGCAACGCGGGATCCAAGTCTCGGGCGACCAAGGCCGTCACCTCGTCGAGAGCGCCATCGTCCATCATCGCCTCTAACCGGCCGTCGCAGGACGCATAAAGCGCCTCGCGCTCGGGCTGAAACAGAACGCTGGTATAGCGCGCCTCAATCAGCGGCTTGGCCTGTGCCTTTTGCTGCCACACATGCAGTGGCGTGCCAGTCGCCTCGACCACCTCCCAGGCCCGCAGGATACGCTGGCGATCTTTAGGTTTGAGCTTGGCCGCGCCCTCGGGGTCTTTATCTTTCAGGCTGGCATAGAGCGTGTCGTTGCCATCCTCTATGCGCATCCGCCGCGCAGCTTCGCGCACTTCAGCGGGTATGTCTGGAATGTCAGCCAGACCTTCCGTCAGCGCTTTCAAATATAGTCCCGTGCCACCAACAATGATTGGAAGTTTGTTTGCTGTCAGCGCTGACCCGATTTCCGTTGCCGCATCTTTAGCCCATGCCGCAGCGGTGCAGGCGTCTGCGCCATCCAAATACCCGTAAAGTTTATGAGGAACACGTGCTTCGTCGGCCGCACTGGGCCGCGCCGTGAGAACGCGCAAATCAGAATAGACCTGCATGCTGTCGGCATTGATGACAACGCCGTTGAGGTCTTCCGCAACCCGCAACGCCAACCCCGACTTACCGCTGGCCGTCGGGCCGGCGATGATAAGGACATGTGGAAGCAGGCCTGCCATCAGGTGTAGGTCAGTCGAGCACGTGGCTGAGTAACCCATCCGCCAACTTAGGCTCGAACCAGGTCGACTTAGGCGGCATCACTTCACCGGCGTCGGCGACAGCCATCAAGTCGGCCATGCTGGTGGCAAACAAAGCAAATCCAACGGCCATCTCGCCCGAGTTCACACGCTTTTCCAACTCACCCAAACCGCGAATACCGCCGACGAAATCAATCCGTTCATCGGTGCGTGGGTCGGCGATCCCAAGCAAGGGCTCAATCAGATTGGCGTGCAGCAAACTAACATCCAATCGCCCGACCGGATCATCCTGCGGCACGTAGTCGGCATGAAGGTCGAGCTGATACCAGGCGCCATCGAGATACATGCCGAACTGTGTCGGCTTAGCCGGTTTGGCCTCGCCGTCGGTGCGAGTAACATCGAAGCGTTCACCGATCTTGGCCAACAAGTCTGTTGCTGTCAGGCCATTGAGATCTTTGATCACCCGGTTGTAGTCAAGGATGTTCATTTCATCATCGGCATAGGCGACCGTTAGAAAGTACTGAGCGTTTTCAACATCCGGCTTGGTCTTAGCGACACGCGAGCCGGCGGCTGAACGATGGTGACCATCAGCGATATACAAGGCCGGCATGGCGTTGAAGGCTTCGGTCAACGCGGCAATCTGTGCGTCGTCGTTGATGACCCAAATGGCATGGCCGACGCCATCATCAGCGGTCACATCGTAGGTCGCGGCAGATGCTGTGACTGTATCAAGCACCGCTTTCACGGCAGCCGACGATTTGTAGGCCAGCAGCACCGGGCCGGTTTGGGCGTTGAGTGCCGTAATCTGGTTGACCCGGTCGTCCTCTTTCTTCGGACGGGTGAATTCATGCTTGCGAATATCATTGGCATCGTAGGCCGAGGCCGAGGCCGCCATTGCCACACCGGTTTGGGTATGGTCGCCCATGGTCAGGCGATAGGCGTAGTAGCAGGGCTTGTCTTCACGCATCAGTACGCCGCTATCGACCAGGCGGCGTAAATTCTCCGCGCCCTTGTTGTAGACCTCTTGCGCATAGACATCAGTACCGGGCGGCAAGTCGATTTCAGGCTTTGAAATGTGGAGAAAACTGTGGGGCTTACCCTCAGCCCTGGTCCGCGCCTCTTCCGTATTCAAAACGTCGTAGGGCGGCGCGGCGACAGCGTCTGCCTGCTCGGGAACGGGGCGGAGGGCGGCGAAGGGGCGAACCAGTTCAGGCATTCATGCGCTTTCAGATAAGGGCGAAACAGATTGCTGTCGTTTAAAGGGGCCCTACCCACCGCGCAACCTTAAGCCGCTCGATGTTCAGACTTTATTTGCAACTTGAGACTATGAAGAGGCGTTGGGGTAAGACGCGACCCGTGGGACCTGCCTTGCATCGATGACTGAGTCGCCGGCCTGTCAGCCGAGATGACATGTACGGACTCACATAACGGAAAAGATGCAATTTGCACGGGTACTTACAACTGTTATTTGACGTGCCACAATGCTTGTAGTAGCGAGTCTATAGTATTGGGCCTAGAGGTAGAGATAAGTAATGGCGAAATCTAAATCAGAAATCCTTGATGACTTCCAAGCCTTCATGGGCAAGCACGGCGGTAATTACAAAGAATGGTACGTCTCCACTTCGTCCAATCCGAAGATGGATTTAACCAAATATCACAAGATCAAAAACGGCGACAAAGGCCTGTTCCGCACAGCCGAATCTGATATTCGCTCCGCCGAGGTTGCAGAATTCTTCACCGACCTTGGCGCCAAAGGCGACTCAGGCATTAAAGACGATGCGATCTGTGTCTATGCGTTCAAGATGGACAAGCACACGCGGCCTAACCGCTAAATTCGCGCCGCCACGATTCAACGTTCGTAGTTATCTTCTACAAAACGATTGAGTAGACGTACGCCGTAACCAGTACCTCCCTTCGGCGCTAATGCCGTGCCAGATTCAGCCCAGGTCACACCCGCGATATCAAGGTGAGCCCAGGCGGTTCCTTTGCGAATAAAACGCTTCACGAATTGAGCCGCGGTGGTTGCACCGGCGTACCGTCCCCCCAAGTTTTTCATATCGGCGATCGGTGAATTGATCATCTTGTCGTACTCGGGCCCGATCGGCATACGCCACAGACGCTCCTTAACCGCCAGCCCGGCATCGGTGAGCTGTGCCGATAGATCATCATCATCGGAAAACAGACCCGCATAGTGTTCGGCCAAAGCTGCGATAATGGCGCCGGTTAATGTAGCCAGATCAACAATGGTGTCTGGTTGATGGTGCTCTTGCACATACCAAAGAGCGTCGGCCAAAACGAGGCGACCTTCAGCATCGGTGTTCAGAACCTCAATGGTTTGACCATCGGCGGAGGTCACAACATCTCCGGGGCGTTGAGCGTTGGCGTCGGGCATATTCTCGACCAGCCCAAGAATACCAACAGCGTTAACCTTCGCCTTGCGGCCCGCCAGCGCCTTGAATAGACCGGTGACAACACCAGCACCGCCCATATCCCATTTCATGTCCCACATTCCCTGACCGGGTTTTAAACTGATCCCGCCGGAATCAAAGCACACGCCCTTGCCAACAAACGCGACCGTTGGATCATTTTTACCAGCGCCATTCCATTCAAACACAACCAACTTGGGTTCATGAATTGACCCTTGAGCAACGCCGAGCAACGCGCCCATACCCATTTTTTCCATCTCTTTGCGACCGATCACTTTGACCTTAAGGCCACCGCCTGCGAGGTCCTTCGCACGCGCTGCAAAGGTAACCGGCGTCAGAACATTTGGCGGTTCGCTCACCAAATCTCGCGTTAACAGAACACCGGCGTTTACAGCCTCGCGGACCTTGTAAGCCTCACGCGCATCTCCGAAGCCAAGCAGGGCAACAGAAATGGAAGTCAGCTTCGGCTTTGCTGACGCTTTCTCTGTCGTCCGATACTTGTCGAAACGATAGGACTTCAACGCAATACCCGACGCGACGGCGGCAGCAATGTCTGCCGTGTCAACAGCCGCGTTCTTGATGTCGTCGAAGACAATCGTCGCACGCGGCTCTTTTGATAGGGTGCTGTACAGCGCTCCGCCGGTCTCTTCGGCGGATTGCGCCGTCATCGACTTAGCCTTTCCCACGCCAAACGCGACAACACGCGTCAGCTTGGACCGCGGCGGGCCGTAGACTGTGACGATCTTGCCAGACTGCCCGGTGTGCTTGGCTGCTTTCATCGCCGCAGACAATGCGCCACCGGTCGCACGATCAATCACCTGACCGGTCTTCCCTAGCTTTCCTCCATCGGCGACGGCGACGGCAACAGCGCCAGATGCTGGGCGGGCCAGTTTTGCGAACGATACTTTCATGACATGTCCTTCAATTCTAACTGTGTCACCTACCCTAGGGTTCGCCTGGTCTGGGAACAAGGGGGCGCCTGGTGCACCGCTGTTTCGTTCCTCTGGACAGCCATTTTCCTGCAGGTATGGTGTGGCCAAAGCCTCTTGAGGCGATCTTATATCTACGACAGGAGACGCGACCATGGGCAAGTTCGGAATGGGACAGCCGATCCGGCGCATCGAAGACCAACGCTTCGTGACAGGATCTGGGCAGTATACTGACGACGTCAACCGCCCCAACCAAAGCTGGATGGCTGTGTTGCGGTCGCCCTATGCGCATGCTGACGTAAAATCCATCGACACAACAGCTGCCAAGAACGCCGATGGTGTTCTTGGGGTCTTTGTAAACTCGGACTTGGAAGCGGCCGGGTTCACCGATATACCCGCCGACTCCATTCCCCCAGGCCCTGATGGCACTGCGCCAGACGCTCCCCACCGCGCTATCCTCGCCAAAGATCGCGTCCGTTATGTCGGCGAGCCCGTGGCCGTGGTCGTAGCTGAGTCATTGGCGCTAGCCCGTGATGCGTCTGAACTGATTGAGGTCGATTACGACGAACGACCTGCTGTCGCTGACATGAAGGCCGCATTGGCCGACGGCGCTCCACAGCTATTCGACGACGTCTCGGGCAATCTTCTGGTGCACTGGTCGATGGGCGACAAAGACGCCACCGAAGCCGCATTCGCCAAGGCTGATAAAGTTGTCACAATTGACCTGGTTAATAATCGCATCGCCCCCACGGCCATCGAGCCACGCGGGGCACTCGCTGAATACGATAGTGCCAGCGACCGATACACACTGACGACCGGCACACAGGGGTCTCACAAGTTACGCGAATGGATTACCGGTAAGAACGGCAAGAAGGTCGTCGACATCCCCGTTGAAAAACTACGCGTCATTTGCCCCGACGTCGGCGGCGGTTTCGGCATGAAGAACTTTCTCTTCAACGAGCCATTGGCAGCGCTGTTCGCAACGAAGGTCGTTGGCCGCCCCGTCAAGTGGACGGGAGACCGCACCGAGAGTTTTCTGAATGACACCCATGGCCGAGACCAAATCAATCACGCCGAGCTGGCCATATCCAAAGAGGGTCGCTTTCTCGCCATCCGCGTCTCATCGCTCGGCAACGTTGGCGCGTACATTTCACAATTCGGGGCGATGATCCCGACCATGGCAGGCTGCGGCATGTTGTGCGGCTGCTACGATTTGGAAGCGGCGCATGTCGACGTAAAGGTGACCATGACCAACACTGCACCGGTTGACGCATACCGCGGCGCAGGCCGTCCGGAGGCGGCTTATGTGATGGAACGGCTGGTCGACAAAACCGCTCGAGAAACCGGCATTGCTGCAGATGAACTCCGACGCCTCAATTTCATTAAGCCCGAATCGTTTCCATATAAGACACCACTTGGCATGCCGTACGACTCTGGCGAGTACACCAAGCTGATGGAATTGGCGATGAAACGTGCCGATTGGTCCGGGTTCGAACAACGCCGCCAAAGCGCGGCAAGCAACGGTAAACTGCGCGGACTTGGGATGAGCTATTACATTGAGGCCTGCGGGGGCGGTCCGACCGAATACGCCAGGTTATCGGTCGATGAGAAAGGCAACGTGCTCGTGAAAAGCGGCAGTCAGAATAATGGCCAAGGCCAGGAGACTACGTTCTCCCAACTGGCCGCAGAAACCCTCGGCATTGAGATGGACGACATCGAAGTGCGCATGGGCGACACCGATGACATTGAGCAAGGCATGGGGACAGGCGGCAGCCGTGCCCTGGCAGCCGGTGGCTCCCGCATCGTGACCACCGCTGAGGCGCTCATAGAAAATGGCAAAAAGGTTGCAGCCAATCTGTTGGAAGCAGCTGAAGTCGATATCGAGTTTAAAGATGGCGGATTCCACATCGCCGGTACAGATCGCACGGCGTCACTCGCTGACGTCGCCAAGGCGTCTTTCGATAAAAGCATGCGCCCCGATGACGTTGAAGCTGGTTTGGTGACTATTGTTGAGCAACCACCCGTTGCCCCGACCTTTCCGAATGGCTGCCACTTGTGTGAAATCGAGATCGACCAAGACACTGGCGAAATCGATTTCATTAACTATGTCATTGAAGATGATATCGGCTGCATCCTCAATCCGCTCATGCTCGAAGGTCAAATTCTGGGCGGTGCAGGCCAGGGCATCGGTCAGGCACTGTATGAAGAGTCCGTTTATGACGAAAGCGGGCAGCTGGTGAACGGCTCATTTATGGATTACATCATGCCACGCGCTGACAACATCCCACCTTTTGACTTTCATTACACAGAGGTGCCTTCCCCAAGCAATCGCCTCGGGGCTAAAGGCGCGGGAGAAGCCGGTACAATCGGCTCAACCCCAGCCGTCGCAAACGCGGTGATTGATGCGCTCGCTCCCCTCGGTGTCAACGACATTGAAATGCCGATGACACCACTCAAAATATGGCAGGCCATTCAGCGCGCCACGACCAAAGCAGCCTGATGGAATGATCGGACACCTGAATCTATGACTACACCGTCGCTAAATCTCGCGACGCTTCAGTCTTTCGCTGACCAGCTTGAAAAAACCGTTCGTGAGTCCGGCGTGGCCATCATGGAGGTTTACGAAAGCGACTTTGACGTCGAGCGGAAAGCCGACAACTCTCCGGTCACGTTGGCAGATGAAAAATCTGAAGTAATTATTCTAAAAGCTTTGGCTGCAATTGCTCCCAACATCCCAGTGGTGGCCGAAGAACAATGCGCTGCCCACGGATTCCCTAAGTTTGACGGCACGACCTTTTGGTGCGTTGACGCATTAGACGGCACCAAAGAATTCATCCACAAGCGAGGTGACTTCACCGTCAACATTGGATTGATAGTCGATGGCACACCAGCACTGGGTCTGATCTACGCACCAGCCAAAGACGTTCTCTATCGTGGCGCTATCTGCCCGGACACTGGCGCCAGTTCGGCGATCGTTGAGCGCGGTGGCAAAAGGACAGACATGGCGGTGCGCCCCATTCCTTCAAATGGCTTTACCGTTGTCGGCAGTGCGTCACACCAAGTCAAAGACGCTATGGACGACTTTCTTGCTGCACATGACGTACATGAAATGATCGCAGTTGGGTCATCTTTAAAATTCTGCCTGGTCGCCGAAGGCAAAGCTGACCTGTATCCGCGTTTTGGACCAACTTGCGAATGGGACATCGCAGCCGGCCATGCGATTTTACGAGCGGCAGGTGGCAACGTAAAAACCTTCGACGGTGAAGACATGTCCTACAAAAAAGAGGCGGACAACTATCTGAATGGCACCTTCTTGGCTGCAGGGACGCCGTGACTATTAGACTGGCTGACGATGCTGGTATCGCAGCGGCGGCTGACCACCTCCGCGGCGGCGAGGTGGTCGCGTTTCCTACCGAAACTGTTTACGGCCTTGGTGCGGACGCAACCGACGATGACGCCGTCTCTAAAGTCTTCGCAATAAAGGGGCGCCCCGCCCTTAATCCCCTTATCGTCCATGTCGCAGGACCCGATTGGCTTGAGCAACTTGTCGAGCCCGACTCTCGCGTCGACATACTGACCGATGCGTTTTGGCCAGGCCCGTTGACACTCGTCTTGCCACGCCTGCCAGGCTGCCCCGTCTCAAAATCGGTCAGCGCAAATCTGGGCACTATTGCTGTGCGACAACCAGATCACACTGTTGCGACTGCGCTGCTTGCCGCGGTCAATCGGCCACTCGCGGCCCCAAGTGCAAATCCATCAGGCCATGTCAGCCCGACCACAGCCCAACACGTTGAGGCAGACCTCGGTGATGCGTTGGACTTTATACTTGATGGCGGCCCATGCAGGTCGGGCCTTGAGTCTACAGTACTGGACCTAACGACCGACACAGCTCGTATACTACGGCCCGGTGTCATTGGTTCAGATGAACTCGCCGCGATGATCGGTGACGTTGAGAATCAAACCGTTTCGACTGGACTGGTTAAAGCGCCGGGTCAGCTGGCAAAGCATTACGCTCCCAACTTGCCGGTTCGGCTGAACGCCGACACCGCTGTAAAGGGCGAAGCTTTCATTGTCCTGGGTGGCGGCCCAAACGCTGACTTTGACCTCAGCCCGAGCGGGGATCTGGCGGAAGCCGCCGCAACTCTCTTTGCCGCTCTCAGAAAAATGGACGACCCGTCACGGTTCAGTGGACTTGCCATTGCCCCAATCCCGGACCAGGGAATTGGGCTCGCAATCAACGATCGCTTGCGGCGAGCGGCCCGAGGTCGCTAAGAGTATCTTTGAAATTCGAACAATGACTGCCCCGTTAAGAGAAGAAGCTCATATCCGTGTCCATCGACCAAGCCATTCTTGATCGCCTCATCGCCATTGTCGGCGCGAAAGCTTGCCTGACAGACGCTGATGACATAGCGCCCTACCTGGAAGAAGAACGCGGGCTTTTCCATGGCGCAACGAGCGTGGTCGTTCGGCCGGAGTCCACAGATGAGGTGGCGGCTGTCGTAAAACTATGTGCCGCAGAAGGCATTGGTGTTGTCCCGCAGGGTGGCAACACCGGTTTGTGCGGCGGTGGCGTCCCAGCGGAGAACGGCGCTGAGATTGTCCTCGCGCTCGGGCGCATGAACACCATCCGCGAAATTGATCCGACCAACTTCACCATGACCGTCGAGGCCGGCTGTATTCTCGCCGACATTCAAAATAAGGCAGACGATGCGGACTGTCTTTTTCCACTGAGCCTAGGGGCGGAAGGCAGTTGCCAAATCGGCGGCAACTTGGCGACCAACGCGGGTGGCATCAACGTCTTGCGTTACGGCAACGCACGCGACCTCGCCCTCGGCCTAGAGGTCGTGCTGCCGGACGGCCGCATTTGGAACGGCCTTCGCGCGCTGGGAAAAGACAATACCGGCTATGCGCTGAAGCAACTGTTTGTCGGCTCTGAGGGCAGCCTGGGTATTATCACGGCTGCGGTTCTGAAACTTTTCCCCAAGCCCAGGGAAACAGAAACCGCGTTTTGTGCTTTGAAAACGCTCGACGACGTAACAGCACTTCTCAATCGGGCACGAGCTTTGTCGGGCGATGCTGTTACAGCGTTTGAATTGGTACCGCGCATCGGTCTTGAGTTTTGCACGCGCCACATCGATGGCGTGACCGACCCACTAAGCGAACCCCACGATTGGTACACCCTGATTGAATTCTCGACGTCACGGCCCAACTCCGACCTTCGCGCCGGGTTCGAGGGCTTGCTTGAGGCCGCGTTTGAGGATGGCATTATTGTTGACGCCGTGATCGCCGAGAGCCAAGCCCAGGCTGAAAACCTGTGGCACATCCGGGAATCTTTGC
>WLXB01000202.1 GCA_012103295.1 Alphaproteobacteria bacterium
CTATTCTTCTCGACCGACGGAACGGCATCTATTTTTGAATTTTGGAAGTGGCCAACGGCCACCCGGTTCAGCCGGTTCTTCGACGCCCTAAATTGATGACCGGCATGAGTGACCGGGCAGACCTAGAACACCGCATACAGTATACCTTTACCGACAAGCCTTTGCTTGACCTCGCACTAACCCATCGGAGTGCGACGGTTGATAGCGCCGTGACAGCGCCGGAGGTTACCAATGAGCGGCTTGAATTTCTCGGCGATCGGGTTCTTGGGCTGGCGATTGCCGATATGTTGTACGCCCATTTTTCTGCGGAACCAGAAGGAAGTATGGCCCGCCGTCTCGCAGCTCTGGTTAGTAGAGAGTCCTTGGCGGACATCGCAGTTCAAATGTCATTGCAAGATTATGTGCAAGTTGGTGGCAGCGAAGCTGAAGGTGAAAGCAGGACTGCCAGTATCTCGGCCAATGCCTGCGAAGCACTTATTGGCGCTGTATTTCTCGATGGCGGCTTTGCGGCTGCGAAAGACCTTGTCGTGCGATACTGGCGACCGCTAATGGAAGCGAACGTTAATCCACCAAAAGACTCTAAAACGGAATTGCAGGAATGGGCACAGGGTCAAGGCTTTCCACTGCCAATCTACACTCTGATTGAAACTACGGGCCCAGCCCATTCGCCAGAATTTAAGATGAGCGTAAAGGTCGACGGCCAAGATCCAGCCGTTGGTATTGGGGCGTCTAAGCGAACGGCGACACAGGTCGCAGCCGCTGCACTATTGGAGCGCATAAAGTGAGTCAGAAGGATGCCGCTCAAGACGGGACGCGTTGCGGCTTTGTGGCTGTTCTTGGTGCCCCAAATGCGGGCAAGTCGACTCTGGTTAATGATCTGGTCGGGACCAAGGTTTCGATCGTCTCGCCGAAAGTACAGACAACACGAACCATTGTGCGTGGCATTGCGCTCCAAGAGCAAAGTCAGATCGTATTCGTTGATACCCCAGGTATTTTTGAAGGAGCCAAACGCCGCTTAGAGCGTGCGATGGTCTCTGTCGCTTGGACCGGCGCTGAAGACGCGGACGCTATCCTTCTTGTCGTCGACGGTGCGAGAACTCTAGAAGACAATACCAAGGCGATCTTGTCGTCCTTGGCTAAACGCCAAGCGACCAGGAATACCCCGGTCATGCTGGTGGTGAACAAAGTTGACGTCGCGAAGAAGGAAAAATTGCTCGAACTGACGACCTGGCTCAATGAAGCCGTAGATTTCACTGAGACATTTATGGTTTCAGCGTTGTCCGGGGACGGCACCGATCGCATTCTCGAGGTGTTAACCGGTGCAATGCCTCAGGGGCCTTGGCTGTTTCCAGAAGATGATGTCTCCCATATGCCACAGCGATTGCTCGCCGCTGAAATCACACGGGAAAAGCTATTTCTCTCCCTCAGGCAGGAATTGCCATACGATTGCATGGTCGATACAGATTCATGGAAAGAGTTTCAGGACGGCAGCGCTCGTATCGACCAGACCGTTTACGTCACCCGGGATAGCCAAAAGCCGATTGTGCTTGGCAAGGGGGGAAAGGGAATCAAGGCTGTGGGCGAACAGGCCCGACTGGAGTTGGAAAGCTTGTTGG
>WLXB01000122.1 GCA_012103295.1 Alphaproteobacteria bacterium
CGGTCGTCTTGGGGGGACAACGACCGAGGCTCAACTCAGGCCCGCATATTACAGGGAGTATGTTTTATTGGGCCCCGAGTGTGATGCCGGCGGGAGCATTCGATTCCAGATCGGCATCTGCAACGGTGCGGATAATCGGCCAGTTATTATCTGCGCCTTTAACAAAGCCAGACACGTTTGCTACCCACCGCTTCTGCACATTTTCGTTGAGGTTTAGGTAAAGCGTACCGTCAACAATCTTCCATGCGTTAGGGTCACCTGAGAACTTACGCCCCATTGCGGTACCAAAGGCACAATAGCCGCCATAGGCTGGCACATAAGCTACGGGATCTTTCTGAAAGGCATTGAGATTGTCCTGAGATGAGAACCGGTAGGTCACCCCATCATGTTCAACAGTATATTGGCTGCTTCCTACAGTCGGCTCACCAACTGTGAAATAGGCCACAGGGTCATAACCGCTAACGCCGTAATCACCGACAACATAGTGCTCTTCCACAGCCAAGACTGGGCTCAGTAGAGCAAAAACCAAAACCAACGGGCTCAAAGCCCAAGCGATACTTCGAGCTGCATATTTAAACTCATACGACATCTTGAGATCCTCCTTTTTGCGTTTTCTGCGCAACTGCGCGATGCCTGATTTTATACATCTTGCCATTATAACCGTTCAAGTATATTTTAATGGTTATATACTGGAAACTGATCACATCCGCGTGAGACCTTAAAATGCCACGAAAACCTACTTCTATTGGCTCCACACCCAAGTCGATTGCGGCCCGAAAGCCACTGCTGTTTGGTAACCGGCCTTTCATCGATTTCGCTAACTCCAGCTATTGTCCGGAGGAAACCACTGACCCACTTGATAGCTGGATTGGGTTTCTTCATTTTTCCGTCATGTCTGGAACGATGGACGCAGCGTCTGCCGACAAACTGGCAGGTTTTACTGGCCCTGAAACGAATCGCGCCCTCACCGAAGCCGTGACTTTGCGAAACGAATTGACCGACCTGTGTGGGCACGTAGCTAAAAATGCGACCGTGCCGGATAAAGCAATCTCAACTCTAAACGCTATTCTTCAGTATGAAGATGGTGGACTACGCCTAGGCACTGCGAGCGGAGGTTTTTCAATGTCATTCACGCCCTCCCGGGGTTCAGCCATGCAAAGCCTCACGGCAATAGCCCGTTCAACCGCCGACTTTCTATGCAATGACCAGCTTTCCCGCCTCAGAGCCTGCTCTAACGCTCACTGTCCGCTCTATTTCTATGACACGTCAAAGAACGGTCGGCGGCGCTGGTGCCGCATGGAGGTTTGTGGAAACCGTGCCAAGGCGGCCGATCACTACAAGCGGTCAAAGCAATAAGTTTGTAGAACGGTCGGACTGGGGTACACCACAGTCGTACTATTCGTTTTGTAGGGCGTTGCCGACTTTATGACTGAAACAGTCGATTGCGTTGTCATAGGAGCGGGTGTCGTCGGCTTGGCGATTGCCCGAGGTCTCGCAATGGCGGGACGAGACGTCATTATCCTGGACGCCGCAGATGCTATTGGCACGCAGACCAGTTCCCGCAACAGCGAAGTCATCCATGCCGGCATCTACTACCCGAAGGGCAGTTTAAAGGCCCGCCTGTGTGTTCAGGGTCGTGACATGATGTACGCGTTCTGCGACAGCCACGGGGTCGTGACCAAAAAGACGGGTAAGCTCATATTCGCTTCTGACAACACGGAGATTGCCGGCCTGAAGGCCCTACAAGAGCATTCCGGCGATAACGGTGTCCCTTTGACCTGGCTCAGTGCCGATGAAGTCAAGAAACTAGAGCCGCAACTCAAGTGTGTAGCGGCATTGCTATCACCGGAAACGGGGATTGTTGATAGCCACAGTTTTATGCTCGCGCTCCAGGGAGATGCGGAAGCGCATGGCGCAGTCCTCGCTCTCAATAGCCCGGTGACCAACGGACAAACCCGCGACAACGGAACAGAACTTCGTGTCGGTGGATCAGAGTCCATTACCCTCATCGCGAAAACAGTGATCAACAGTGCCGGATTGGGCGCACAGACCATTAGCAACGCGCTTCAAGGGTTAAACCCATCAACCGTTCCTCCTCTTCACTATGCCAAAGGCAACTATTTCTATTTGACCGGTAAAGCGCCCTTCACGAGACTCATCTACCCCTTACCCGGAAGAGCCAGCCTAGGATTGCACTACACTTTGGATCTTTCCGGCCAAGGCCGATTCGGGCCAGATGTAGAGTGGACGGAATCACTCTCCTACGCGGTCGATCCAGACCGAGCGCCCATGTTTTATGACGCGGTCCGGGCATATTGGCCTGATCTGCCCGACGACGCCCTCAGGCCCGGTTATGCTGGGATTCGGCCAAAATTGCAGGCCACCGGTGAAGTGGCCAAGGATTTTGTCATCCAACTTCCGCAGGAAACGGGGTGTTCCGGATATTGCGCTCTTTACGGTATAGAATCGCCCGGATTAACGTCTAGTCTCGCAATCGCGGATTATGTGGTGGAGCGCTTAGCTTGAAGATCATGACCTCAAAAAATAGACAGCACCTAGGTTGGTTCCTTGCTGCCACACTCACACTTGGTGCGAATACCGCGGCTGCTCAACAGGACGATGACGATCTTCTGTTAACCAACCCCATCGTCGGGGACGAAATGGTTCCCCTATCCAGGGTGCCGAACTATCGCAATCAGATGCGTGAAATCATTCAGGAACTGTCTGACTACGCCCGGAAACGCGATCCTTCATTTGCTATCGTTGCCAGACCAGGATTCGAACTGCTGCGGTGGGATCAACGCGAATTCATTCTTGCAGAAGCCAAGCGTCCGCAGAACATGATGATCCCCGAAGATGCCATAGTGCCGCTTGGTCTGCCGATGCGGCGCTTTATTCAAGCCATCGACGGCATTGCTTTGAGCGATCAATTCTGCGGCGAAGGGATACCACTACCCCGTCTGCAACGGTTCCAGGCCATGGGTGTCGCGATGCTGTCGATTGAGCACTGTGGCTCCGACGCGGCGGCGTTTGGCGCATTAGAGCAATCACAACAAAACTTGATTGTCAGCCATGCAGACGCAGACCGAAGCGATGTGTTCAACCGCGTTCCCGTACGCCGTCCGATTGATGAGAATGCAGACAACATTGAAACGTTGGATGACGTGCGCAATATGCTTGTTGCTACGGAAAGCCGGCCCAATGGCTCTCGTGGCGATTGGCTACTGTCTATTGCCAGCACAAATTATGATGTCGTCGTTATTGATGCCTTTTACAACGGTAATGAACCACTGACTGTAGACGACATACACAGTTTGAAGTTTAAGGAACTGGGCGCAAAACGGCTTGTTCTTGCATGGCTCGACATTACCCACGCAGGAGATGACCGCTTTTATTGGGAGCCTGAGTGGGATGTCGGCAGCCCAAGCTGGATTGTCGGTCGGCACCCTGATCGCATGGGCACTTTTGCCGTCGAGTATTGGCACCCACGATGGAAATCAATTGTTGGGACTTATTTTAAGGGACTTATGGATCTTGGCTTCGACGGTGTTCTGCTCAACGGTACGGAGTCCTACTTGCGCTTTGAAGCGATGACTCCGTTGGATCCTCTTTAAACGACTGCCGTCGCCTAGCCCATTTCTTTAACTTTCGCGATTACTGCGTCCAGCGCACGTAGCAATTGGCTGCCGGCCTTACCGCCATCACCTTCCATCCGTTCTTGAATGATCAATCGCAACGTATCGATGTGTACTTTGACGACTGACAATTGAGCGGCGTTGAGATTGCCCTCAATGCCTTCCATAAACTTGCACAATTGGTTCCCGACCGCGGTCATTAACGGATAACCGAAACTCCCGCCCTGCCCTTTAATATCGTGAGCAAATCCGTACATTTCTTCGCGTGCATCGGCACCCGCTGAAGGATCGGCCACTGCTTTATCGTAAGCCCCCTGAAGATTAGCGATGTCGTCCTTGACCCAACCAAGGTAGTCCTCGGCCATATCAGTAATTGCCGCTTCTGCATCTTGCATCGCGACCACACCTACTGATGAGCTATCGACTGTAATTTTGCTCTTCAGATTGTTCGGCGGATAGATGTACTCGGGTTCCTGAGCCATACGGGCATCACTTTCGGGTCGATATATGCGGCATTGCAACTCTTTGTATAGACGACTGCACTTTAGTCCCACCTGGCCGATTTCCCAAGTCATTCGGCAATAGAGCTAAAATTTGGCCCCTAGAGCAAGAAAACCGCAGCTAACGCCAAGAAACTGAAGAATCCGATGACGTCTGTAACCGTCGTAAGAAAGACAGCGGACGAAGCGGCCGGATCGATGTTCAGTTTATCTAGGGCAATCGGGATTGTGATTCCGGCGAGGCCCGCAACCACAAGGTTAATGAGCATGGCCGCGGCAATAACCAAGCCAAGGCCGAGATCTTTGAACCAAATGTAGGTGACGGTGCCTGCCACAAGGGCGAATAGCAGGCCGTTGATCAGCCCCGCCAATATCTCCTTACCGATAATCCGAGCCGCGTTGCTCGAATCGAGATCCTTGGTCGCGAGACTACGTACGGCAACCGTCAAAGTCTGGGTGCCGGCGTTCCCGCCCATCGAGGCGACGATGGGCATAAGCACAGCCAAAGCCACTAATTTCTCAATCGTTGGCTGAAATAAGCCTATGACAACGGAAGCACCGACGGCCGTTATCATGTTGAGAACCAACCAGGTCATGCGGCCTCGGACGGTTTCAACCACCGCACTATACAAATTGGTATCACCGACACCGGCCAACTTAAAAATATCTTCCTGCGCTTCTTCCTCGATAACGTCGACGATATCGTCAATCGTGATTTGACCGATCAACCGCCCGGATCGCTCGATAACGGGGGCTGTAACCAAATCGCGTTGTCGGAAAAGATACGCGACATCTTCCCGATCCATGTCGGGGGAAATGAGTTCCATGTCCGGGTTAACGATATCCCGCATAAGCACCGGGCGTTTAGATCGCACCAAACGATTCAAGTCCACCAAACCGACAGGACGGTGGCGAGGATCAACAACGAACACGACATAAAATTCGTCGGGCAGTTTGCGAGCAACGCGCAGGTAGTCGATTGTCTCACCGACCGTCCAATAGTCTGGGACAGCAACAAGCTCACGCTGGATCAGTCGTCCGGCAGTATCCTCACCATATTCCAGACTGGCCTCGATCTGCATGCGATCGGCAGCCGGTAACTGCTCGAACACAGCCGAACGCTCGTCGAGGTCTAAAAGACCAGAAATGTAAACCGCTTCATCGGAGTCCAGTTGCGTTAGAGCTGAAGCAAAACTCTCAAAACCCATCGCGCGCATGACGGTGTCGCGCACGGCTTCATCGAGTTCAGGAAGCACTTCTGGATTGAATTGATCTTTTAGCGTCTCAACAAGCTGACCGCATTGCTTTGACTCAAGGCGCTCTAGTAAATCTGCAAGGTCCGCAGGATGAAGTTCCGCAACGAGCTTCCGGACGCGTTTATTTTTCTTGTTTAGAAGGGCGTCTTCCACTTCGTCAACAAATGCAGGATGGAGACCGAAAGTCTCATCTAGGGACTCAGGATCTGCGTTGACGCTCGTGTGATAGACGGTTTGAACCACCAGCCGCGCCCACTCTGGGAGCTACTGATCGTTCAGCACGTAAAGCACAATGAGGTGTCCGTCCGGATCTATAAATGCTGTTTCCCGACCCTTAGGGTTACCCTCAAGATCGGGCAAGTGCTGCGGCGGCACAACTTCCAATCCCGCAACCGCGACCTTTTCAAGAACTTCATCGAACGCAGGACAGTTGATTACAGCAGCGACCATGCGCGGAACAGGCATTGGCGGAAGGTCTATGCCGGTTACTTCGGTTAAAGCCATTGTCCGTTCCTGGCTTACGGTATTAAGCGTGGCGAACCGAAGCTTGGCCTCCTTTGGGAACGTAAACACCGGGTATGAGTATGAATCCTCTTTGGAGTCTTTTTGATAGTCGACGGTAAAACCGAGAATATCTCTGTAAATCGCAAGAGACCGTTCGAGGTCAGCGACACATAAATTGATCCGTTTGAAGGTGGGAGAATTGGCCACAATGCGCACTCCTGATGGGCTCTGGCTTTACCTGCTAGATCGACCGCTACCGATCCCAAAGCGTGTTTGGTTGTGCCCCAGGGAGGGTGGTAGTGCAAGGGAAAGAATGATTACAATTGGCTGATCGCTTCGATCTGCTGGTTTAAGGGAGCCGCATCGTCATGACCTCTTATCGATTCACCCTCACTGTCGCATTCACACTCCTGCTATCAGCTGGGCCAGCTCTATCGGACAGCATTCTGGTACTGGGAGCGACAGGCCAGCTCGGTGCACGGGTTGTCAAATTGCTAGTCGATCAAGGCGAAGACGTGACCGTTTTCGTTCGAGAGTCCTCCAATCGCGACCGACTTGCCGATCTAGACGTCGAATACGCCATCGGCGATATGATGGACGAAGATAGCATCGATGCCGCATTTCAGGGCCGTGATATCCGCGTTGTTATTAATACGGCCCGAGCACCAACCGCTCTCAAAGACTTTTACAAGTTGAGCAGCACCTATATCGCCAATGCTTCAGTGGCGAATCGGGTCGAGCAGATCATTCATCATGGCGCTGTGGGTGCTGGGTCAAACATGGCGCTGCATCCGGATGTCCCGTGGGCGCGTGTGCCGGATTTAGAACCGCGAATGATGGACCATGGCGTTGCTGAAGAGGTCTTTTTCTCGTCTGGAATTCCCACGACGATTATCCGCAACAGCCGAGTATGGCCTGACGAAACAAAACCGAGTGGCAATGCGATCATGACTGAGGACCGAACGGTCATGACGCCCATCACCCGCGCCGACTTGGCTCGCTTTACGATGGAATGCCTCGACAACAAAGAGTGCTTCGGAAAAGTTTATCACAATAAAGATGACAGCCTGACTTGGCCGCCGCCAAGCTTTGGCGAAGGAGAATAGATCTTATGAATACGTTAAAATTTGTTTTAGCATCCGCGCTAACAGCACTGCTGGCACTTCCCGCTTCAGCGGACGGAGTGATGGTCTTCGGCGCTAGCGGACAACTGGGCGCACCGCACGTACGGATGCTGGTTGAACGTGGTGAAACGGTAACAGCGTTCGTTCGAGAAACGTCTGACCGCAAACGCCTGAATGGACTGAACATTCAATACGCCGTCGGCGATCTCATGGATGCAGACTCTATTTTGACGGCGATGACAGAATTCAAGCCCCGCGTGGTAATCGACACCTCCGCCCGGCGCGGCGGCATGATGACCCGCGAACAACCCTTCTATGCGGAAGCGATGCGCAACATTGTTGATGCGGCTAAAGCGAACGGCGTTAAACAAATTATCATTCACAGCTCTGTCGGGGTGCGGGGCAGTGCCAAGAAATATTTGGAAGAAGAGCTTGGTTACAACACCGAGAGCCAGAATATTAGAGACAAAGGCGAAGCTGAAATCTATCTCGAGGAAAGTGGAGTCGGGTACACCATCATTCGCAATGGCCTACTTGAGTTCGAACCGGCAGAGGCAACGGGTAACGGCTACCTTATCGACGATATGAATGCCTTTGGCCGTATCACGCGGACCGACCTAGCAGCGGTGTCACTGGAGTGCATGGATAACGCCGACTGCCTGAGCAAAATCTATCATGCCCAGGATGACAGCCTTGTCGGCCCGCGACCTGAACGAGAGGGCGGCGATTAGAACCGCTCAGCCACCCCGCATTCAGAAGGTCGATAATAAACCGGACATGACAGCAGATACGTTAATCAAACAAGGCCAGAACGAGTTCTACACGGGCAACCTAGAGTCCGCCTTATCGACGTTTGAACAAGCCAAACAACTTTCTCCACAACACTATCAAGCGTGGTTGTTTTCGGGTTTTACCTGCCTCTCGCTCGGTCACTTCGAGGACGCCCTGCACAACTTGCAGACCGCCCTTCCCTTAAAACCAACCGACCCCGCAGTTCACGACTACCTGGGCCGGTGTTGGATAGCCCTGGGGGATGATGACAAAGCGCTGTTTCACTTTAGGGAATCGGCGCGGCTTCGCCCCCCGGCTGTTGCCGCAGACGACGACGTATTAAAGGTTCCGGCGTTCAGGTTTAGACACGACCTCGAACAGATGACAGCCTTGGACGAGAAACAGAAACTTGATGAAAACGCGAGAGCCTGCCTGGCTGCATTTAGGGCTGTCTGGCAAACGTCAGATAGCACGGCACCGGCAATTTCAGTCGACCGGCAATCAGACCACTTCAAACCTCTCTCCTTGTTCTATCGCACCCGCGTTCATCTCGAACCGGCGTCAAAGGTCATCGGCGGCGCGTTGAATCCTGATCTGGATAGCGAGGCCTTAACCGCGTCGTACCTGAACAAGAACCCGCAAATTCTCGTCATCGATGATTTTCTATCGCCGGACGCGCTGCAAGGGCTGCGGGATTACTGCACCTACTCAACCATTTGGCACCAAGACAGACCCAGCGGCTATCTCGCCTCGACTTTGCCGGAAAATTTCGCCTGTCCTTTGCTGTTTCAAATTTCCAACGAACTGACACAATTATTGCCGGGCGTGATCAAGTCTCATCGGTTGGCGTATGCCTGGGGATTTAAATACGACAGTGCGTTGAGCGGTGTCCCGGTGCATGCGGATGATGCGGTGGTCAACGTCAATTTCTGGATGACCAGCGACGACGCCAACCGTTCACCAAACACCGGCGGCCTGATCATCTGGGACAAAAAGCCACCGGCCCAATGGAATTACGACGCCTACAATAACGCGACGAACACGGACGCGATCAGAGACTTTCTTCAACAGGAAGGCGCCAAGGGCATCCGCATCCCCCACCGGGCGAACCGCGTCGTCATTTTTGATTCCGATCTGTTTCACGAGACCGACGAGATCGATTTCAAAGACGACTACCTGTCGCGGCGGGTCAATATGACCCTGTTGTATGGGACGTGTAGAGCGAGCCGCTAACCCGCCGTGGTCGGCTTGATATTGACGTTCAGCCGCATGAAGTTGTCCGGGTCGTATTTATTTTTCACCTCAACCAAGCGGTCGTAGTTGCCGGCGTAGGCTTCGCGGATGTCCGCTTCGCTGGGGCCAAAGGCCAGGTTGACGTAAAATCCACCCGAACTCATAGGCTTAACCGCCGCCCAGGTGTCGTTGGCGAACTTTTTATTGGCGGGCCCGTCTCTTCGGTCAGCCCAGTGCACATCCGTGGTGAACTGGAACTTGGTATCGCGGTGGGGAAACGCCGTTGCGTCCGGTGCGACCTTTGCCATCTTGCCAGCCTGATGCCCGAACTGGACTTGCGATCCAGGGAAGGTGTTTTGGGTCGCGTAGTCAGCAACCTCTTCGGCAATTTTTTCATCAACGTGGTTGAAGAAGCCCGATTGATAGTAAGTCGCGCTTTTGGCTAGCAAGTCACCATCGGCGATGCCTTGCAGCCACAGGTAATCCACTTCGTTCATACGCGTTCTCAGTGGGTCACCCAGCTTCTTAATATAGGGGTCGAGGATTTTCTGTGCGTCTGCCATCGGCCCGGCATAGTTACCGCCGAGGGAGCAGGTGGTTTCACCGTTGGCGTTTGTCCGAACGCCGCCACCAAGCGACATCGCATTGGGCACGACCTCACCCATTTCAAACAGTGTTTTGTATACGTCCGCAGCTTTAGAAATCGGATAGGTATAGGAAATTGAGGTGACCGTTGGATCGAAGTCATACAATTGTATTTCAAACTCGGTGACGATGCCGAAGTTGCTACCACCGCCACGGACACCCCAATACAGATCACTATTTTGTGTGGCATCAGCGCGCAGGTGGCGACCATCGGGGGTCAATATTTTCACACCGCGTACATTGTCGATGGTGTAGCCGAGAGACCGTGCAAGACGCCCCTGCCCGATACCCGTGGCCAACCCGCCGACCCCGGTGTGAGAGACAACGCCCGCAGTGGTCGCCACGCCGAGGGGAATGGTGGCCTCGTCCAAATTGCGCAGGATCGAACCGCCTTTGACATAGGCAACTTTATTCGCTTCATCGACCTCAACGCCCCTGAATGGAGAAAGATCAATCGTCATGCCGCCGTCGGCCATACCGAGGCCGTGGTAGTTGTGCCCGCCACAGCGGATCGCCGTAAGAATGTTATGACTGCGGGCGAACTGCAGGGCAGCTTGGATGTCCTCCAATGACTGCCACTGCGCGATGACCGCCGGGTGATGATCGACCGCCGGGTTCCATAACCGCCGGACTTCATCGTAAATAAGGCTCGTCGGCAGGATGACCGGGCCGCTGATGCTGTTCTGCAAGTCCATCAAATCATTATCGGTGAGGAGAATTTTTTCTCCCGTGCTGGCCAGTGCCTCGCCCGCGTGAGCCTGCCGCAACGGATAAGACGCGACCGCCGTGACACCGAGGACTCCACCGAGCAAGGAACGGCGCGATAAACGGGAATAGGTGTGGTGCAAACGGGTCATAGCGGATTAGTCCTTCGTAAATGTGTGATTGCGCTGAGTATGGCGTACCTCAGCACACGATGCTGGGGATTATTCCATACCGCTCGGTTCGTGAAAGTCACGAACAGGAAACCAGACAAAATTTTTGAGAAATGGCGCGATCGAGATCAATTTGCATCTAAGTTATTGATGTTCTTAAACTTTCCCAAGCTCCAAATTGCTC
>WLXB01000011.1 GCA_012103295.1 Alphaproteobacteria bacterium
TTTTACGTCGGCGTGTTCGACGATAGCCACAGGTTTGCTGTCAGGGGTCTTCGTATCGAGGTGACGCCCTTGTGGCCGTTCTTTGGCATACGCCAGGCTCGCGCTGTAGCCGGCATACCCAAGCGCGACCGCGCCAAGACCAACGCCAATGCGAGCCTCATTCATCATGTGAAACATATAGGTGAGGCCCTTGTGGGCTTCCCCAACCAAATATCCATGCGTCTCGCCGGACTCCCCAAAATTGAGGAGCGTATTGACCGTACCGCGATAGCCCATTTTGTGATTGAGACCCGCAAGCGCCACGTTGTTGTTCGCTCCGAGAGCCCCGTCATCGTTAATCCGGTGTTTGGGAACGACAAAAAGGGAAATGCCCTTCACACCCGATGGACCACCGGGGATTTTGGCCAACACCATATGGATGATGTTTTCAGACAGGCTGTGGTCACCGCCAGAAATCCACATCTTGGACCCGGCTATACAGTAGTGCCCGTCATCAGACAGTTCGGCGCGGGTGGTGATGTCCGTAAGGGATGACCCGGCCTGCGGCTCAGACAGACACATAGTCCCAAAAAACCGGCCTTCAACCATCGGCGCAAGAAACCGCTCCCTTTGCTCATCTGAGCCGAAGGCCGCCAACAAATTCCCGGCGCCAATTGTCAGAAACGGATAAGCAGTCGTAGAAATATTCGCCGCTGAGAAAATCGCCTGACAGGCTTGTCCCACGACGACAGGAAGCTGCATGCCACCAACCGCGTTGTCGAATGTCGCCCCCATGAGTCCAGCGGCAACGTATGTGTCTAACGCGGCCTTTACTTCTGGAACGACATGTACGTCCGCACCATCGAAGGTTGGCTCATTCTCGTCGACGAGGGCTGCGTGGGGCGCAAATTGGTCGCGGGCGATCGTATCCGCCGTATCAAGCACGGCGTCGAACACGGTTCGATCATGGCTTGCATACCGATCAGTCTCGACCAACGATTCTGCGTCGAAAACTTCATAGAGAAGAAACGCAAGATCGCGCCTGGAGATGGTCGTATCAGACATCGCGTTGCAAACCGTTAAAAAGGATCGGCGATCAAAGCGCCGCCATCCACAACGATGACTTGGCCCGTAATAAATTTTGCAGCGTCCGATGCCAGGAAGGATGCGACACCCGCTATGTCTTCTGGCTCACCCAAGCGACCCAGCGGTGTGCGCGCAGCGAAGGCTTTACCATCCTCGCCTTCCCACAATGAACGAGCAAAATCTGTGCGAATTAGCCCGGGAGCAATCGCGTTTACTCGAATATTCTGAGGCCCAAGCTCAACCGCATAATTGCGTGCAAGCTGCGCATCAGCGGCCTTTGATACGGCATAGGCACCAAGATTTTTACTACCGGTTAGCCCCGCTATAGACGAGAGCAAGATGATCGTACCGCCACCGCTTTCCACCATCTGGGGTGCCACGAGGTTGATCAACCACGCCGGCCCTTGAACATTGGTTTTAAAAATCTTCTCAACCGCCCTGTCATCAAGATCAGCCATAGGGCCATAGACAGGATTGGTTGCCGCATTACAGACCAAAATATCAACCGGCCCGTGTTGAGCATGGGTCTCTTTGATCAGATTGCTGACCTGCACCTTATCAGAGACGTTGCATGCGACAGCGATGGCCTTGCCACCGTCAGCGACAATTTCGGACGCGACCGCCTCACAGGAATCGATCTTACGACTCGTCACCGTCACCTTTGCACCCGCTCCAGCAAGAGTTCTGGCGATAGATCGGCCAATACCCCGGGACGAACCAGTCACAACGGCGACTTTCCCGGATAGATCAAAGTGATCCATAGTCAGGCGCTCCCTTTCTGATCTGCGTCATACTCTGCAAAGGTCTTACTGGACTTGGCGAGATTGACCAGTAATGGCGCCGGAGTCCAATAGCCGTAATCATTTCCGAATTCTTTTGCGAACGTTTCGAAGGATTGGACGATGACATCAAGCCCGACTGAATCGGCATAAAACATGGGGCCGCCCCTATAGGCTGGAAAACCGTAGCCCGCGGACCAAACCACATCTATATCACTGGCGCGCAGTGCAATGCCGTCATCGAGAAGCTGTGCGCCGCGATTGATTAGCGCACAAAGGCAGCGGTCAAGAATCTCCTGATCTGTGATTGTAACTCTTTTCTTCACACTGAGCTTAGTTGCCGCCGCGTTGATCAGGTCGATTGCGTCAGGGTCGTTTTGCCGAGTCCGGCCGTCAGGGTACTGATAAAATCCTTTACCCGTCTTCTGCCCGAAACGACCTTCCGCATTCATGATATCCCCGGGCACACAGTAGAGAGGGTCGTTAGGAAGAAGCTCTCTGTTTTGATCTCGTGTCAGAAAACTTACGTCTTGCCCAGCAAGATCCATGACAGCGCACGGCCCCATCGCCATGCCCCACGCTTCCAACGCACTATCGACCTGGGCCGGGCTCGCTCCTTCCAATAGCATCATCTGAGATTCACGGACGTAATCTTCGAGCATCCGATTGCCGATAAAGCCGTAGCCCACACCAGACAAAGCCGGCGTTTTGCCAATTCGGCGACCCAGCTTGAGTGTCGTTGCAACAAAAGTCTTGGCTGTTTTGTCGCCGCGAACGACTTCAAGCAATTTCATCACGTTGGCGGGTGAAAAGAAGTGCGTGCCAATCACACGATCGGGCGAGCAAGTTACTGCTGCAATATCATTGATATTCAACGTAGATGTATTGGTGGCCAGAATCGCTGTGCTTTTGCAGATCGAACCAAGCTCAGTAAAAATCTTCTTCTTTACTTCCATCGATTCAAACGCTGCCTCAACGACAAAATCGACAGTCCCTAGAGCCTCAAGACCTATGGCACCCGTCAACCGTGCTAAACGCACATCTCTTGTCTCGGAGTCTAAACGTCCACGGTCGACATCACGGTCCAGCGTTTTTCTAATCCGCTCCAAACCACGGTCAAGAGCGTCTTGTTTGCTCTCGACCAAGACCACGGGCAAATCTGCGTTGAGCAGGCAAATCGCGATCCCCGCTCCCATTGTGCCCGCACCGACCACACCCGTGGTAGCCACATCAAGGAGCGGTGTGTCTTTTGGAATATCGGGAATCTTTAATGCCAAACGCTCAGCAAAAAACAGGTGTCTCTGCGCTTTCGATTGAAGCGAGGCTTTGAGTGTGTTCGAGCACTCTCGTTCTTTCAGAAGTCCCTGTGAAAATGGGACTGTACTAGCCCACTCAATCGCATCGACAGCCGCTTGCGGTGCGTCGAAACCTCTACGCCGCTTCGAGAGTTTAGCTTTCGCTTTCGAAAAAACACCGTCCTGCAAAGTTTCAAGATCGACGTCGCGGTCACCGGTCCGGGAGATAACGCCGTCGCCCACCAACCGGTGCGCGGCTCTGACTGCAGCCTGAAGAACGTCATCTTCGACAACCTCGTCGAGCACGCCCAAGTCCATCGCTTCGTTGGCAGGAATGTGACGGCCCGTCGTGATCGCCTCAATGGCCGCCGCTGCACCAATAAGGCGGGGTAGCCGCTGAGTCCCACCGGCCCCCGGGATAAGCCCAAGATGCACTTCTGGCAGGCCGACACGCGTACTCTTGAGTGCTACTCGATAGTGACAACTCATGGCCAGTTCGAGACCACCACCGAGCGTTGTTCCATGAAGAGCAGCAACAACCGGTTTAGCGCATGCTTCAATAAAGTCGTTCAAGATCGGCAACGAAGGATCTTTGACCGGTGCATCGAATTCACGAATGTCTGCGCCAGCGCTGAATGTTCGCCCTGCGCAAGCAATGACGATCGCTGTTACACCATCATCCCCGCCCGCGGCCATTGTGGCCTCTTTAATTGCTTGGCGAACAGGCTGCGAAAGCGCGTTTACCGGAGGGTTATTGATAAAGATCACGGCAATGCCGTCATCTACTGAATAGTCTACAAGCGTGCTCATTCTATAAACTTCACCGGCCCCTTTTGTCTCAACCAGGCTATTTACTCCTCCCGCTAACCTGAGGAAAGGCTGATTCCAAGTTTTGTCGCTCTATGTTTGAATAGTGTGCATCGAGACGACACCGGCCAAAGAAAGAGAAATATGCCAGGAACCCTGAGGCATCAAACCCACGTTATTCTTTCTAGTGAACCACCACGACAGACATTAACAATTGCGGTCACTGCAATAATCACGGCGATGATCGTGATAAATGTCGTTGCCGTCATACTTTCGTCCGTTCCAAGTCTCCACCAGCAATTTTCGTTGTGGTTTGAGATCATCGAACTCGTTTCTGCAGTCTTTTTTACCGCTGAATGGTACCTGCGGGTATGGGCCTGCGTTGAACGCACTGAATACTTCGGCCTGCGTCATGCAAAAGCCAGGTTGCGATATATCGTTTCTCCTCTTCCGTTAATCGACATCATCGCGGTCGTCCCGCTCTATCTATCCATTTTTGACATCGTCAATGCCGAGAGCCTAGTCGCCTTGCGATTGCTCCGGCTTCTGCAATTGGTTCGTTTTTTCTCGCCGCTGGTCGTGCTGTGGCGAGTAATCCGCTCTGAATCACCAGCAATGATGGGAGCAATATTTATTGTCCTTGTTTTGATCATCATTGCCGCCAGTGGCATGTATATGGTGGAACGAGATGTGCAACCGAATAACTTCGGCAGCATACCCGCGGCGATGTGGTGGGCCTCAGTCACCTTGACCACAGTGGGATACGGCGACGTCGTCCCGATAACCGTCATCGGTCGCATGTTTGGCGTTGTGATCATGATGCTCGGGATTGGGCTGGTCGCCCTGCCGGCCGGCATGCTCGCTTCACGCTTTTCGGAAGAACTACACCACCGCCGGGAAGAATATCGCCGACGGGTTGATCTGGCGTTGCAAGACGGACAGCTGGACGATGCAGAACTCGATAGCCTAAAGGCTGCACAGCAGGAGTATATGTTGACGGATCAATCAGCCAATCAAATTGTCGCCGAAGAAAGCAAGCGTCGCAGTCACGTCTGCCAGACCTGCGGCAAGACTGTCGTGTCCTAATACAAGGTTTAGAACTCAGCCTTAGTCGGAAAACAAAGCCATACCGCGTTTGACGGCGTCTCTTTCGGCAATGCCATTCTTCCAACGCGCGAGAGACGGATAGTCATCAAGGCCGCCGCTTAAACCCGCTGCCGACGTTGCCGCGACCGGGTAGGCATGAATATCCGCGATCGAGTAAGCATCACCGGCAAAGTAATCCCGCCCTTCAATGTGGGTGTCGAGGGCACGCAGTCCACGGTGGGCTTCAGCGGTGTAGCGATCAATGGTCATTTGGCTATGCTCTGGAGCAATTTTCCCAAACCAGAATAGAGCCGAAAATGCTGGGCCAATATTGGCTGAAATCGCACTCATCCAAGTGTGGATTTCAGCCCGAACAGCGAGATCATCGGGATAGAATTGCCCGCTTTTCTCGGCCAAATAAAATAAGATGGAGTGGCCTTCGAATAAGGTGAGTTCGTTCCCGTTCGGCCCGTCCCGATCAATTATGGCCGGAACACGCCCGAATGGGTTCTTTGCCAAAAAATCCGGTTCTAGGTGCTTACCGCCATGCAGATCGACGAAGTGCGGCGTATAGGGGAGCCCTGTTTCTTCCAACATAACGTGGACTCGTTGGCCATTGGTCGTCGGAACGCTATATAGATCGATCATTAGTACCTTCACTTCTGCAATTGCTAGACGTTTTGCCTAGGTCGACTATAAACCACTTCTGCCCAAGCGGGAGACTCAGGAGCATTTTGTGAGCCGCATTTTATCGTCTTTTTTCCTGGTCGCAGTTTTTTTCAACGTCGCGTTGATGGCACGACCCGATTCAGCACACGCCGCTGTAGACCGTATTGACGTGCAAAACCGGTCGCTGGTCGCCGATGGTGCCTCGTTCGGCTTGGTCGGACCATACGTCAGGCTGTCCGGTCGCCTCCACTATTCCGTTGACCCTGCGTCAGAATTTAATGCCGCCATTCACGACCTAAGTCTCGCGCGGCAGGACGAACGAGGCCGCGTCACATTCAGTGGTGACTTCGTCTTGTTGATGCCTCTCAACCCTGAGCGTGGCAACGGTCGCCTTATCCATGACGTGACCAATCGCGGAAGTATGGTCGCCCTCGGTCGTTTTAATGATTCTCGAGGTCGCACTGCCGCACGCACGAGTGCTGACATGGGCAACGGCTTCCTCATGGAACAAGGCTACGCCGTGCTCTGGACCGGTTGGAATTGGGATGTCGTACCGGGCGCTGAGACGCTGACCATAGACCTGCCTATTGCAACTCTAGCGGACGGCACATCAATCACCGGTACAGTCATCGGGGAAATTGCACCGATGAGTCCTGCAACGACTGCCAAGCACGTTGGCATGGGTGCAATTGGTTACCCACCCGCACGATGGAATTCTGAAGGAGCTCAACTATCCGTTCGAAATGCTAGCGACGACGCATACGATTCGGTTCCCCGTGACACCTGGCGTTTTGGCCGATCCGTCAAGACAGACGCACCGCAGCTTACTTTGCGTGATCCGGCATGGATAACCTTGGATACGGGGTTCGAGCCTGGGCGCGTCTATCGCCTGACTTACACCGCTCAGAACCCTCCGGTCGTCGGCCTCGGACTAGCCGCGCTGCGAGATTCACTTTCTTTCTTCCGCTACGAAGCGCGCGATTCCATTGGAACAGAGAACCCACTAACGGCCCAAGGTGGTGCGCTCCCAAGCGCGGCATTGGCATACGGACATTCTCAATCGGGGCGGGCCCTAAATACTTTGATTTGGGAGGGGCTACACGTCGACGAGCGCGGACGAATGGTTTTCGACGGCGTTATGATTGACGGTGCCGGTGGTGGCAAAGGTAGTTTTAACTTTCGATTTGCTCAAACGTCCCGACACTTTAGTCCGGATATCGAACTCGATTTCCCGACGGATTTTTTCCCATTCTCGACCATAGAACAGTTCGACACGATTAGTGGTGAACGCAGCAGCCTGTTATCCGAAGCGCGCCGCCTAAACGCCGTACCCCGCATCTTCATCGTCAATACATCGACGGAATACTGGACGAGATCCGCTTCTCTCCTGCACACGGACACTCTGGGCACAACCGACATCCCACCCGATCCGTCAGTTCGGCTTTATGTCATCGCAGGCGGACAGCACGTTATTGGCACATCAAACCAACGCGGCGCACTGGTGCACTGTCGAAGCCCGATCGACCATCGCCCTGTCCTCCGAGCGTTGCTTTCACATTTGGACGCCTGGGTCTCCCTGGACCGGGCCCCACCCGCAAGCCAATACCCGCGCCTCTCTGACGGAACTTTGGTCGCCGCCGAAACCTTCCGAGCGGGATTTCCCGACGCCGCATTCATGCGCACGCCAATTGCTCCACTAAGCCCACCCAGCCTTGACCACGGAACACAGTTTGCAAACACGGGTATTGCGGACAAAACCCCGCCAACAAGGGGGGTTACCTATGAGACGCGTGTCCCAGCATCGAACGAGGATGGCCTTGAAGTTGCGGGGGTTCGACTACCAGGCATCACGGTTGCCCTTGGCACCCACACGGGATGGAACCCGCAAAATGCTGAAACTGGCGCACCGAATCGTCTTTCGCGTTGGTTCGGCAGCTTAATACCGTTTGCAAGGACGGTGACAGAACGCAATGCTACGGGTGATCCACGGCCAGCCATTACTGAACGTTATATTTCCAAAGACGACTACGTCACGGCCTACGCCGAAGCCACGCTCGACCTCGCCAATCAGGAAATGATTCTGGGGTTGGACATTAACCCAATGATCGAGCGCGCGGGCTTGCTCTATGAGCAGGTTCTTTCTCACACGCCGTCTGACGAAAGTTGCGGATTTGCGTCGGTTCAACAATAACTCAAGCTAGAGCGTTTCTGTAAAACGCGTGGGTGCTCCGATTGGGTTTCCGATCACTTCATCGTCTTGCATAACCACTTGGCCACGAATAATGGTTGCGATCGGCCAGCCCGTTACGGCTTGTCCATCATAAGATGTCCAGCCAGACTTGGATGCGATCCAGCTGTTTGTGATGGTTCTCTTGGCTTTGAGATCCACCACCGTTAGATCGGCGTCAAACCCCAACGCGATTCGCCCCTTACCAGCAACACCGTAAACGCGCGCAGGCCCCGCGCTGGTGAGGTCAATAAACCGCTGCAACGTCAACCGCCCAGCGTTAACGTGATCAAGCATGATCGGCACGAGCGTCTGGACACCCGTCATGCCGGACGGACTCTGAGGATAGGGTCGTTGTTTTTCTTCCAGTGTATGCGGCGCGTGGTCAGACCCGATGCAGTCGACGATACCGTCCCGAACCGCCTTCCACAGGGCATCACGGTGGTGCGCCGCACGAATGGGTGGGTTCTGTTGGGCGAGCGTACCAAGACGCTCATAGGCCTCAGGGGCAGAAAGCGTTAAGTGCTGAGGCAAGACCTCAACCGTGGCGATATCGCGATTGTCTTCAAGGAACGCCATCTCATCGGCCGTTGAAATATGAAGCGTGTGCACACGGCGACCTGTTTCTCGCGCCAGTCGAACGAGGCGTTTCGTGGCCCGTAACGCTGTTTCAGCGTCGCGCCACTCGGCGTGCATAGCAACGTGGGCACCCCCTTTTACAAGGTGGAGACGTTCCTGCAGACGGTCTTCGTCTTCACAATGAACAGCCATACGGCGCGTCCCGTTCTTCAGCACACGGGCAACATTTTTGTCGTCGGAAACCAGCAGCGACCCTGTCGAGGACCCCATAAACATTTTGACGCCGACCACACCAGGCAAACGCTCCAGTGTCTTTAACTCCGTAGCATTGTCTGGGCTAGCGCCAACAAAAAATGAAAAGTCGACCCATGCCCGTCCCAATGCGCGGGAAATCTTGTCGTTAATCGCATCGGCCGTTGTGGTCGGGGGATCGGTATTCGGCATCTCGAAAACGGCTACAACACCACCGAGCGCTGCCCCTCTAGTTCCAGCCTCGAGATCTTCTTTGTGCTCAAGGCCAGGTTCTCTGAAGTGGACTTGGCTATCGATAACACCTGGAAGAACCGTTAGGCCCGATGCGTCGAAAGTATTGCTGGCCTTCGACCCTCTGAGATGGCCAAACGCGGCCACCCGGCCACTGCGGATACCGATATCAGTTTCAACCGGTCCATTTGGCGTCCATACGGTGCCACCAACAACGATGCGATCAAAACTATCTGACACTTGGATCATCCTTTCCGATGAATGGCCTTAATGGGCGATTAGCGCTGCGCGAGCACGTCAAAAACAGAACCGCCGTGTGCGATGCCTACGATATGGCATTGATGCCATAGAGCATAGAACAGCAGCACCCACGCTGGAAACGCTGTCTGAGGCTTAATCGTCCGAAACAAATGTTCTACGGCTTCAGGGTCGCAGCAGGCCACAACCCCAGCCTGCTGAGAAACAAGTGGCGCAAGGCGATCGGCCTGCGGCTCGATCCATTGCCCCACAGGCACCGAAAAACCGCGTTTACGAGAAAACGGTTGCGCCTCGGGCAAGGCCTCCGCCAGCCACTGACGTACGGTCCACTTGCCAAGCCTGCCGCGTATTTTGTCTCTATCCAGCATGTTGAACCCGAATGCTGCGAGCCGGTCATCAAGGAACGGGACACGCCCCTCTATACCGTGGGCCATGAGACAACGGTCAACTTTGGTCAAAAGGTCTTGGGGTAGCCAATGGGCAACATCCAATGCCTGCATCTTCTGCAGGCGGTTCCACGGCTTGATCTTAAATGCGGCTTCCGATGCGTTAAGAGTCTGGCGCCATCCAAGAGAACGCTGTCGGAGAACACCTGTGCGTCCAACACCGTCTCGTGACCACGGATTTTTGCGAAAGGGCCAGGGCAGGCGTCCTGCCCTATACCGGCCGTATCCGGCGAACACCTCGTCCCCACCCTCACCAGTCAGCACCACCTTCACATCTTGTGCGGCCGCTTTTGCCAACAGGTACGACGGCACGATCGCGTAATCCGCGACAGGGTCATCCATACAGGATGCCATAGCCGGTAGGTATGCCCAGAAATCTTCCTGCGATATTTCAATGGCCCGATGGTCAGCCTTGGTCGCTTTGGCGACAACGGCAGCCTGCTCTCGTTCATCATGAACAGCGCCACCAATAAAACCAGCCGTGTAGGCGATGACTGGCCTGTCTTCGAGCCGCGTCATGGCTGCCATGACGGCAGCCGAATCGACCCCGCCAGAAAGAAAAACACCGTAGGGCACGTCTGAGCGGCGGTGATCACTGATCGAGTCCATCCACAAAGCATCGAAAGCCTGAACCGTATTTGAATACGGAACCGCCTCCTCGGACAGCGGATCTAAGCGAGACCGGCTAACTAGTCGTCCATCTCGCACCACCAATGTCTCGCCGGGTTCAACCTGCCGGATTCCTTTAAGCGCCGTTTCTGAACCGGCGGAGAACTGCATGGCCAGCAATTCATCGCGGGCCTGTTCATTGAGTTGAGGATTTAAAACACCGGCGGCGACAAACGCCTGGGGCTCGGACGAAAACCAAAAACCGTCTACCGTCTCAGCAAAGTAGAGCGGTTTTATACCGAACGGATCACGCGCTAGGATAAGGCTCTTGTCGCGAGGGTCATACAATGCAACGGCGTACATTCCTCTAAGGCGCCGCGCAAACTCGATCCCGTGTCGAAGATAAAGGTGCAGAATTGATTCGTTATCACTACCGGTACGAAATTCGCGTTGGGAAAAGTCACGTCTGACTTCAAGGTCATTGTAAATTTCGCCGTTTGCGACCAGAGCAACACCTTCGTCCGAAACAAAGGGTTGCGCACCATTAACCAAATCAATAATTGCGAGGCGGGTGTGGACCAATCCAATACGATCGGCAACATGCACGCCTTCGCCGTCTGGTCCACGGTGCTGTAGCGCCGCCTGAAATTCGGAAAGAACTTTGTCGCCTTTCTGAAAGCCAGCCTTGGTCATGCCTCCGGCTATGCCGCACATATACTTATACGATACCGGTTATTGTTCTGGAGCGGCCTCGCCGCCACCTGCCAAGACATGGCGCAAATAAGCGAGATACTCTGGAATCACAGTTGATTCCGCATGCGAGCTTGAAAAGGTTGAGGCTCCGGCGGCGGCTATGCGTTGAGCAAAATCTGTATCCTGGTTTAGCCACTTAATTGCCTCTGCAAGGCTACGGACGTCTTCGACCGGAACGAGAACACCATTTTCTCGATGCTTAATAAGAAGACCAGGCCCCATCGAGTCTGCCGCGATAATCGGTTTATCGCACGCCCAAGCCTGGAGCACCTGTTCACCAATATCATCCTGGCGCGCCGGACAGACCACGATGTCAGCCGCCGCAACGAGAGACATAACATCCCCTTGAACGCCGACAAATCGCGTCCGAGGTTTGATACCAATCTCTAGCGCCCTTTCTTCGAATTTCTTGCGGTCTGGTCCATCGCCGACAACCCACAGGTAGTGCCCAGAGATTCGAGCTATTGCCTCCATTAGGATATCCAGGCCGTGCTCTACATCTAAATTCCCAACCACCACCACTAGTTTTGCGGTGTCCGGAGTAAAAAATGTCTTGCGGTCGATTGCGCGAATTGCGTCGGACTTCACGACTGGCGGCAAAAGAGTCATGCTTTCCTTCGACCACCCGGCCGCAACAGCACGGTCGACGCGCTGTTGGCTCAATGCGAACAGGTGGTTGCAGGTTTGAAATTTGGCGGCGGGAAAATCGTTTGTGACATATCCGATGTGTCGGGCAGAGCCCTGCACAACTTGGCTCGAGACATCTGGCGTCCAACTTAGGACAAGATCGGCACCAAACGACCCAATCTCGTTATTGAGTCGGCGTTTACTTGAAAAGTCGAATCGCGCCCTAAATGGCAACTCTAAAGGCTCAAGACCCGCTGACTTCAGGCGAGTCATACTTTCTGAATTACTACCAATAACGACGCGCTGCGCCACATCGTGGCGCGATAGAGCCACAACTGTTTGCTCGAAAGCCCGTTCCATGGCGCCGTCTACGGCGGTGGACATGGCATGCAGTATTCTCATGGGCCGTACACCCAATTCCCCTCTGCCGACAATTGCGTGGTCTGCCGCCCCCCCGGGTATCAATCCTAACCACTGCTTCGGCAACAATCTTATAACAGGGTCTGTGTCATCAATCCAAAACCGAGTTAATGCCGGCGACGACGTCATCGATTTCAAGGTCTGAAATACAGGTGCGACCCTGTTTTTCCGGGGCCTGTACAACGGCTACGCGCATTCCCCAAGGCTTATACAAATCTGCGCGTGTCGGCCCGAAGAGCGCAACGGTCGGAACGCCGGTCGCCGCAGCGAGGTGGGCAAGGCCGGAATCGTTGGCGATCGTTACCGCACACTGCGATAGCGCCGCAGCAACACACTGAAGATTTGAGCACCCAGCAAGAATTGTAGATCTGCCTTCAGGCAATGATTTGGCGATCTGATGGAGCACCGGTCGGTCTTCTTCGGCACCGACGAGGAGAAAATTAGCGCTGGAAAATTTCTGGTCAACGCGAATAAGAGCAGCAGCCAAAGCGGAAAATCTATCCGCTGGCCATGTCTTTTCAGGGCGAGCAGCGGTTGGGCATAGCGCAATAATCAACCCATCATTGGGCAGTAGCGCCTGAGCTTTTGCCTGTTGGTCAGCTGAAACCCAAAGTGTCGGTGGCGAAGGCGGTGTTAAATTGAAAAGCTGGCTCAGCAACTCGACACGATGAGAACGATGGTCGTCAGGTCCGAGGCGGTACCGGCGCTGCGTGCGAACCAAATAGGGAATTAGTGAGCGGCGCAAATCAACGACGATATCCCAGCGCTGTTTACGCACCTCATTCCACAATCGAAACCAATGCCCGCTGAACGTCGTTTTTGATAACACGATGACGCGATCAAGTCCGGGAACGGCCGTGAATAGACTTTCGGCCAACGGGCCACAGGCGACCGTGACACGGGCCCCTAGGTTTTGCTTGAGAAGGTGACTGAGTAAACCGGTCGAGATCACCGCGTCACCAATTCGGGTCGCTGTGATAAACAAGATTCTCATGTCACTCAGGTGCCGTCCCTAGAGCCACAATTGGGTAACAATATCCGCCGCTGACACCCACGTCCTTCGGCGGTCTATTGCGGATGCCGCTTCGTTGAGAGAAGCGTACACACCATCATCTGAGAGCAACTGAAGAGCGACGTTGGCGAAGGCTTCATCGTCAGGAACAACAAATCCGGTTTGTCCGTTGACGACCACGTCCTCCACCCCACCGAGGTTGCGCGCCACCGCTGGAAGACCGGCCGCCTGACTGTCGCGCAGGGTCCAGCATGCAAAGTCACGCTGATGACCGGGGTACAGATGGACTCGCGAGCGCCGGTAGGCCTCGGCCATGATGCGATCACCCTTAGGTGCGGAGACTTCCACATTTGCAGCGGCACAAGCTTTGACCAAGTCCAAGACCGGCTTGATTGGATCGGGCACCTCTTCGTCGGCGAGACCTTTTGCGAGCACGGTTGAGTACACTGTCAGCTTGGCTTCGGCCATCGCTGGATGAATTTTCTCACGCCACAGTTCTAATACGTTGGTCAAGCCATGCAGCGGGTGAGTCGTAACAACCGCGTGGGGTGGCGGAAGCTCGTCTGCGTCTTCACTTTTTTCTGTCTCATCAAGTGGGATCGCGGGGTGATTGGCATCGGGATACGGGTCGCTGCCTTTTTTCTCTGGGAAAAAAGACTTGGTTACGCCCGGCGAAGCAACCACCGCCGACAGACGCCCACCATAAGCCTCCGCTTGGCGCTCGGTCAGAAACAACAGTCTCGGAGCATAGGAGGCGAGGAGATCGGCATTGTGAGCATTGCCCAGGTATTTGGGATCGCCTGGCACCCAAAGCACTCTGGTGTCGACACGACGCACACCACCAAGCAATTCAGGATTTCTCAAAGCGATCAAAACGTCGGCGTCATGAGGACGGGTGCTGTCCCAGGGCCGCCAGCGCGCACCCTCAGCCATAAGGGCATGCTTGCAGCGGTTGGTTACGGTGACCGTGTGGCCCGCCTTAGCCAGCGCCCCAGCTAAGGCCGCAAAGGCCTTCTCCGCCCCACCGAGTGGCTTGGCTGCCGCGGTGAAACCGTCAAAGGGTACGGAGTCGTCAAACATCACGATATTCATGGGTGCGGTTTATACCTGCCTCAGAGACAAAGTTCCAAACAAACAGAACAGCCAGACGTGCTTGTCCTTGCTCTCCCGTATTTTGAGACTACATTCGAAGGAGCAACAGCTCGCCCCACCACAAGACTAGGCATTGATGTCCGCTCCACACTTTACCATCCTGAAGAACCGCGCGGCTCTCTCCATATCCGGCGACGACGCCCTTAGCTTCCTACAGGGGCTGGTGTCCAACGATGTTGAACGCGCCTCAGAGAGTCGGGCAATTTGGGCTGCGTTCCTGACGCCTCAGGGCAAGTTTCTCCACGAGTTTATGATTGTCGGCCTTCCCGGTCGCCTAATCCTTGATTGCGAAGCGGACCGTCGAGATGATTTGTTGACCCGACTAAAACGCTTCCGGATGCGCTCCAAAGTCGAAATAGAAGAAGACAACAGCCTGACCATTGCCGCGGCCTGGGGTGAGAACCAACCTTCGTCATATGCATTGTCATCTGACCCCGGGGCAGCGGCGCAAATTGATGGCGGCGTTGTATTTCGCGATCCGAGACTGGCCGATGCCGGACTTCGCCTCATTGCTGCCCCTGACACCCTAGAGCAATCACTTAGGAGTGCGGGATTCATAGAGACAGATCAGGCTCAGTACGACGCCCATCGCATCGCCCTTGGGTTACCGGATGGAAGTCGCGATTTAGAAGTCGAGAAGGCATTGCTCCTTGAGAACGGGTTCGATGAATTGGGCGGCGTCGATTTCCAAAAAGGGTGTTACATCGGTCAGGAGTTGACGGCTCGCACCCACTATCGTGCCCTTATTAAGAAGCGCCTCATCCCAGTTGCCATAGATGGTGAAGCTCCGGCGCCCGGCACGACTCTCACCGTCGACGGCAAGGATGCCGGAGAAATGAAAACATCGTCTGGCGCGCGCGGCTTGGCGCTCGTCCGATTAGCAACATGGCGTTCAGCCTCTGACGGCTTGCTCACGGGAGGCAGTGCAAAACTGCGGCCTAAGCCAAACCCCTGGATGAAACTCCCAGTAGAGGCGGAAACATAAATGAAACGCGCAATCTCGATCATTTCTTTCGTTGCGATGGCGATGACACCGGCTAGCAATAGCGCGGCGGCTGTTGAACTCGTGCCGGTTTTGGTCGTTGGGGCTACGGCTCAATCCGCACCAGAAATCATCACCCAAGCTCTAGACGAAGGGCGACGCGTTACAGGACTCGCCCGTTCACCGGAACGCATTAAGATAAGCCACCCGAATTTCACGGCTGCGCGCGGTGATGTCTACGACGTGGATAGTTTAGCTGACGCGCTGATCGGTGATGAGGTGGTAATTTCTCTCATCGGCCCGTCTTACGTACCCGGCAAAGAAGTCACTTCAGTTGACCTATATTCCGTCGGTACTGCATCGATCATCACGGCCATGCGGCGCAAAGGAAATGGCCGGCTGATCGTTACCAGTTCTGGCGGTGTAGAGATGATCCCCGCGGAAAAACCAACCAATGGTGGGTTCTCAGAAAATTTCGTCTGGATGAAACGCGGTCAGTATCAAGACATGCAACGGATGGAACGGATTGTCGCCAACAGTGATTTGGAATACATCGTTTTGCGGCCACGAGGATTTAGAGATGCCCCGCAAAAAAACAATCTCCTGATTTCCGACGGCATTCCAACGCCGAATCCATCAAGCATTCTCAGCTACACGGATTTCGCCACTCTGGTTTTGTCACTGACCGTGGGTGACCGGTATCTCAATCGCGCAATTGGGGTCTATACGAACGAGTTTGAAACGACGGACTAGCCCTTAGCCTGCCCCGCGAGAGCCGCTTGTGCCGCCGCCAACCGGGCAATAGGCACTCGGTAGGGCGAACAAGACACATAGTCGAGCCCGATCTCCTGACAAAATGCGATTGAGTCTGGATCGCCGCCATGCTCACCGCAAATCCCCAGCTTGATGTTACTACGCGTCTTGCGGCCACGCTCAACGGCAATTTTAATTAGCTCGCCAACACCCTCTCGATCCAGAGTGGCAAAGGGATCACGTTCGTAAATTCCTTTCGCCGTATAGACCTCAAGCACGGGAGCGCAATCATCCCGAGACATCCCAAGAGTCGTTTGGGTGAGATCATTGGTGCCGAAACTAAAGAACTCTGCAGTGTCAGCGATGTCGCCAGCGCGCAGGGCAGCCCGGGGCAGTTCGATCATTGTTCCCACGACATAGCCAATTTTCTTGCCGCTTTTTTCGAAAACGTCCAACGCGGTCTCTTCGACAACGGCTTTCATCAAATCCAATTCCGCTTTGGTCCCGACTAGCGGAATCATAATTTCCGGTAGTACATCAGCCCCGCCATCAGCCACCTCAACAGCGGCTTCAAAAATAGCGCGGGCCTGCATGGCGTAGATTTCGGGATAGGTGACGCCAAGGCGACAGCCACGATGCCCAAGCATGGGGTTCAACTCGGCCAAACGATTGAGCGCGTTATGGACGGTCTCAATAGATACCCCAGCAGAGTCCGCCACTTCAGCGATTTCGGTTTCGCTATGGGGCAAAAACTCATGCAACGGGGGGTCTAGCAGACGAACCGTAACTGGGAGCCCCGCCATAATTTTGAACAGCTTAATAAAGTCATCGCGCTGATGCGGCAGAAGCCGATTGAGCGCGGCTGTCCGCCCCCCCTCATCCGCCGCTAGAATCATGTGGCGAATACTAATGATGCGTTCTTGATCAAAGAACATATGTTCAGTGCGGCACAGGCCTATTCCTTCTGCACCAAACTTAAGCGCTGTTTCCGCATCGACGGGTGTTTCGGCATTGGCTCGAACCTTGAGGCTGCGAATGTCGTCAACCCATTCCATTAGTGTGCCGAAATCACCGGTCATCTCCGGCTCGATTGTCGCAACACGGCCGACAAAGACTTCGCCCGTTGAGCCATCCAACGTCAGCATATCCCCTTCGTGAAGGATTTCATCTCGAACACGGAGAAACTTGGCCTTGGCATCGACCTGTATTTCGCCCGCGCCTGAAACACAGGGCGTTCCCATCCCACGGGCGACGACTGCCGCATGGCTGGTCATGCCGCCACGTGTTGTCAGAATGCCTTCGGCGACATGCATCCCGCCAATATCATCTGGACTCGTCTCCCGACGCACCAGAATAACTTTCTCACCCCTCTTCACCCAATCCTCGGCTTCCTCAGCCGTAAACACGACCTTTCCCGCAGCGGCTCCAGGCGACGCCGGCAGACCACGAGACAAAAGCGTACGTGGCGCGTTGGGGTCGAGCATGGGATGAAGAAGCTGATCCAATTGTGCAGGGTCTATGCGGGCCACTGCTTCTTCTTTGGCAATCAACCCTTCGTTGGCCATATCGACGGCGATTTTAAGCGATGCCTTTGACGTTCGCTTACCGCCACGAGTTTGCAGCATCCAGAGCTTGCCTTTCTGGATGGTGAACTCCATATCTTGCATGTCGCGATAATGGCGTTCGAGCTTGTCGCGAATGGCAACCAGCTCCTGGTACATTTTAGGCATTGATTCTTCCATCGCTGGAAGTTTTGAGTCTTGCGCATCCTTACCAACGATAGTGATCTGTTGTGGTGTGCGAATTCCGGCGACAACATCCTCGCCCTGCGCGTTGACAAGATATTCACCGTAAAATTCATTGTCGCCGTTGGAGGGATCGCGGGAGAAACACACACCGGTGGCGCAATCTTCGCCCATATTGCCGAACACCATAGACTGGATGTTCACGGCAGTGCCCCAGGCATCAGGAATGTCATGCAACGAGCGATAAGTGATTGCCCGTTGGTTCATCCAGCTTCCAAATACTGCACCGACCGCACCCCAAAGCTGGTCGTGCGGGTCTTGGGGAAACGCCGCGCCGCTATCTTTTTCGACCGTCTCTTTGTATGTCGCCACCAACTCTTTGAGATCGTCGGCAGTCAGGTCCGTATCCTGATCTACGCCTTTATCTTCCTTCGCCAAATCAAGCAGTTCTTCGAATGTGTAGTGATCGACGCCCAGCACAACATCGGAATACATCTGAATAAAACGGCGATAACTGTCATAGGCAAAGCGAGCATCACCGGAATGCTTGGCTAAGCCCTCAACCGTCGCATCGTTGAGGCCAAGGTTGAGCACGGTGTCCATCATCCCTGGCATAGACGCCCGCGCACCGGAGCGAACAGAAACCAGCAACGGATTAGCGGGGTCGCCGAACTTTGCCCCGATCGTCGCTTCGATACGGTTCAGACCATCATTGACCTGGTCTTTGAGATCGGCCGGGTAAACGCGGCCATGATCGTAAAAGTAGGTGCATACACCCGTCGTCACGGTAAATCCCGGCGGCACCGGCACACCGATGGCGCTCATCTCGGCAAGGTTGGCGCCCTTACCCCCCAGAAGGTCGCGCATCTCGGCCCGGCCATCGGCCTCCCCATCACCAAAGAAATAGACCCACTTGCCATCCTCTTCCGGAGTTGTGCCAACCCCACCAGCCGAAGGATACAAGTCAGGCCGGAGGTCGCTGCGCGTGACCTTACCGTTGCTCGCTTCTTCCACGGCAATCACCCGTTCTGCCGGAACGCGATCCCACTGGCTAATGGCTTGGGGCGTGACGTTAATCTTACGCGCCAGAGCCGCTGTACCACCGGCTGCGTCAATTGCTGTTTCTAAAGCCGTGTCGCGCATATCCGTCCCGCTTTTCCGTCTGATGTAAGCAACCAGAAACCATGTAAGTTAAGGCTGGCTTACGTAAGGTAAGCGGAAGCCTTACTTACAATTCGCTGGTCTGAAAAGACGAAAAATGGCGCGAAACCGGGATTCGGAAAGATTCCCAAGGATTCCGCGACGATGTAAGGGGTGATTCAATGCCCCGAAAGGAGCAGATCAGCCCTCCACGTTCGAGAAGACGGCAACCTGGTCCATGGTCTGGCCGATTCGGGCCAATAAATTGAGATTTGCGGACCGCACCGCCGCGTCATCCGCGTTGACGGTAACCTTGTCAAAGAACACGTCTAAAGGTTGGCGTAACGTCGCAAGAGCCGACATCGCAGCTGCAAAATCCTCACCGGATAAGGCAGCCTTAACATCCGACTCAATCGCACCCAGTCCGGCTGCCAAATCTTGAGCTTCACCCTTCTCTAACGCCGAAACTTCGAACTCGCCTGCGAATGCCGCCTTATCTTTTTTCTCTTCAATCCGCACGATATTGGCCGCCCGTTTGTAAGCGGTCAGAAGATTCGATCCGTCGTCGCTACTCAGGAATGCTTCAAGGGCTTTAACCCGTGACATTAACCGCACGAGGTCGTCCTCACCGCCCACCGCAAATACCGCCGCGATCAGGTCATGCCGGGCGCCGCGATCTTTTAGATAAACTTTTAGGCGGTCCGCAAAGAACGTTAAGAGGTCCGAACTCAATGTCGCCTGATTGGCCTTTAGAGCTTTGCCATATGCGCTATGCGCCGTGGCAAAAACATCTGCCAAAGTCAGGCGCAGATTGTTTTCTAGAATAAGGCGGATGACTCCGAGGGCTGCACGCCTCAAGGCATAGGGATCCTTCGACCCGGTCGGTTTCTGATCAATGCCGAAAAAGCCGACGAGGGTATCGATCTTATCCGCAAGCGCGACACACACGCTGATAGTTGCCGACGGACAGGTATCGGACGGGCCGAGCGGTGAATAGTGTTCCGCAATAGCGGCGCAAACAGTGGCGGGTTCTTTATCCTGCTCCGCGTAATAGCGGCCCATAAGGCCTTGTAGGTCAGGAAATTCTGCAACCATGCCGGTCGACAGATCGGCTTTAGACAAATGCGCTGCACGACGCACATCGGCAACGTCTACGCCGCCTATTACTTCAGCCAAGGCCGCCGCCAATGATTCGAGACGGCTCACCTTATCCCTAACGGTTCCCAAGTCAGCCTGGAAAACACGCTCGCTCAATTTATCGACGCGGCTCTCTAGTTTTTGTTGGCGATCCTGATCCCAGAAAAACTTAGCGTCGGATAGACGGGCCCGTAGTACACGCTCATTGCCAGCGATAATCGCCTTACCGTTGTCGGGTGTTTCAATATTCGCGACCAATGCATACCGATTCGAGAAAGCCTCATCGCTCGTTTCCAGCGCAAAATACTTTTGGTGCTTGCGCATGGCTGAGGTCAGCACTTCCGGTGGCACATCCATAAAAGTGTCGTCGATGGTTCCTAACAAGGGAACCGGCCATTCCACGAGACCCGTTACTTCTTCTAACAATCCCGGGTCATCAGGGACCGACAGGCCCTCGGCCTTGGCCAGTTTGGCGATACCGTCAGCAATCAACGCGCGACGACGATCTTGATCGATCACGACCTTCGCCGCTTCAAGCGCCTTCAAGTAATCGTCAAATCCAGAAACGGCGATCACATCGGGTGCTAGAAAACGATGCCCGACTGTCTCAGCACCGGCGGAAACATCCGCATAAGACACCGGCACCACCGCACCATCGAACAGGCAAAGAATGCCATGAAGCGGGCGGACCCAACGGACATCGCCGGACGCCCAGCGCATGGACTTGGGCCAAGGCAGGGCCGCTAAAGCAGTTTCGATGACGTCTTTAAGAACGTCCGCGGCTGGACGCCCCTTTCTTTCAATCACGGCGAAATAGAATTGACCTTTTGGCAGGTCGCGCACCTCGGCTTCATCGACAGACGATAACCCGTTGGCTTTGAGAAACCCTGCAATGGCTTTCTCTGGAGCGCCAACACCTGGACCCTTGCGCTCATCTGTTACATCAGGCTGCGCCGTCGGGAGGTCTCCGACAACAACAGTTAGTCGACGCGGCCCGGCGAATGCGTCGAGCCGCCCATGACTAAGACCTGACCCTTTAAGGCCGTCTGCAATAAGGCGTTTTAAATCACCCGCAGCCCGCGCTTGCATGCGCGCTGGTATTTCTTCGGAAAGCAACTCTAGTAGTAACTCTGCCACGACCTAGCCCTCCCCGTTAGAGCCTTGGCTTTCCAGCCACGCTTCACAACAGGATTTGGCAAGGGCACGAACGCGTCCGATGTAAGCAGCTCGCTCGGTCACGCTGATAACGCCGCGAGCATCAAGTAAATTGAATGCGTGACTGGCCTTGATGCAGTGATCATAGGCCGGCAACGCCAGTTTGCTGTTCAATAAAGATTGGCACTCTGCTTCTGAATCAGAGAAGTGACGCAACAGCATGTCAGTGTTGGCATGTTCAAAGTTGTGTGCCGAGTATTCCCGTTCAGCTTGTAGAAAAATGTCGCCGTAGGTTACGCCTTCGTCGTTAAACGCCAGATCGTAAACCCGCTCCACGCCCTGCACATACATCGCCAAGCGCTCGAGGCCGTAGGTCAGCTCGACCGCCACAGGAGAACAATCAATGCCGCCGACCTGCTGGAAATACGTAAACTGGGTGACTTCCATGCCGTCACACCATACTTCCCAGCCTAGACCCCACGCGCCAAGTGTCGGGCTTTCCCAATCATCTTCAACAAAGCGAATGTCATGGGCCAAAGCGTCAATGCCGATCGCCTTAAGGCTTTCGAGATAGAGACCTTGAGCATCCTCGGGAGACGGTTTGAGAATTACCTGAAACTGATAGTAGTGCTGCAGCCGGTTTGGGTTTTCACCATACCGGCCATCGGTGGGCCGACGCGACGGCTGTACATAAGCCGCCTTCCAGGGTTTAGGGCCTAGTGCTCTTAGGGTCGTCGCCGGATGAAACGTTCCGGCCCCCATCTCCATATCGTATGGCTGAAGAATGACGCACCCCTGTTCCGCCCAGAATGACTGAAGCTTGAGGATAAGGCCCTGAAAACTGGGCGCCTGGGTTTGCGCGGCGGCCATGGTTAAAGTCCGTTAGGGGTTAACTGAACACAAAGGGTGAAAACCCCTTACGCGGCGCAAGCTACTCGCCGATTCGGCTGGAATCAAGGATTCCTGCAACGCGAAGCGGCGGTGGCACAGGCCATTGTTATTTCTGCATCGGGCAATCTTTAGGAGCCCGCCCACACCCTGGGTTTAGTCCCGCCGCGACATAGGCTCCGCAAGCGGGGCAAGCCGTCAGATCCTCGACGGCATTCGCACTCTGAGCAGCAGCCTCTTCAGCGGCCTTTTGCGCCTTATCGACCCGAGGCTTAGGTTTTGGGTCGCCGCCAGTCAGCTGGTTTATTTTGCGGTAGACCCACCAGACGGTAACGATCATCACAGCGGTGAAGAGAAGTTTTGACAGACTGAATCCGAACATCGTGACCGGCCCTAAAGCCCGAAGCGCGCCCACAGGGCACGCTCCTCGGCGGCAGCAATAAGGTCACCGGACCAATTGTGTGACGCCAACATATCAGCCCCACCAAAACGTTTTTGCAGCCAGCCACCCTGCCGTTGCACAGGCATGAACCGGACCTTTTCGCCCAGTTTCCCTCGCATGATCGACCGCATCTCGCCGAGGCCATCGACCAGGCCCTTTTTAATCGCACGCTCTCCGGTCCAGACGTCCCCATTAAACAGTGTTTTGTCGGCCCCTTTAAGTTTGTCGCCCCGGCGTGACTTCACATAAGCCTTAAACTGGCCGTGAATATCTTTTTGCAACTCAAGTAGACGCTTAATGTCGTCAGGGTTTTCCGCCTTAAAGGGGTCAAGCATGCTTTTGTTGTCACCTTGAGCATAGACGCGCCGCTCAACGCCGATTTTCTCGAGCAAATCAGGAAACCCAAAACTAGCTGCGATGACACCGACGGACCCCACAATCGACATCGCGTCGGCGTAAATCTCGTCGGCTGAACACGCCAGCCAATAGCCGCCGGACGCTGCAACATCTTCTGTAAAAGCGTAGACCGGTATTTCTTTTTCTTCAGACAATTGCCGAATGCGGCCAGCAATAAGGGCGGATTGTACTGGCGAGCCCCCTGGCGAATTGACTTGGAGAGCAACGGCGCTAACCCCACGCTTGCCGAACGCCCGGCGAAGCGGCATCTCAAGGGAAGCCAGATTCAAGCTGCGCCGACCGATGCCCGACGACATGCCTATGGCGCCGTTCAACTTTACCACACTCACCAGAGGTGAAGAGCCGCGCACCATCGACCCACCGAACCGAGCCGCAAATTCATTAAAATGATCAATCACTGCCATAGGCACACCATAGACGTCGGAAACACATTGGTTAAGGGAAGAACTGGGGTTAAGAGAGGAACTGTAACGTTTCACCGTCACGCAAAACAGCGTTCGCCTCGTCGGTGTAGGTGTCATCGTCTGCGTGAAGCACGAGACCCGGGCAAAGGGTTGCTGGTGACCTACGATCTTTACGAGCCGTCACGATTACTCTTTTGGCTGCCGTATTTGTCTTCGGCCATAACGGGATCACCGTCGTTGCACCGCAACCCGATAGCGCCTGAATAATATCGGCCAACCGCTCAGCACGATGAATAATGGAGAACAGCCCGTCTCGCCGCAGCAAAGACAGGCTTCGCGTAATCCAAGAGCGCAAAGACAAATCTGTCACGGCGTGGGTCGCATCTTGACCGGGTCGCGTCGGCACCGTCCCCGCTTCGAAAAAAGGGGGATTTGTCATCACGACGTCGAATGCAGCGGCCCAACTATCGGGTGGGTCTGCAAGGTCCCCCATTACAATTTCTGACCGCTTAGAAAAATCATTCTCCTGAATGCCGCGGCGCGCCATTTTTACGAACGGTTCATGCTGCTCTAGGCCGACACCCTGGACTGTGCTCAAACGAGACAGGAGACAAAACAACGCCGCACCGGTGCCACATCCAACATCCAGAACCCGAGAGTTGGGCGGCGTAGCAATGGAGGCCGCCAATAAAACGGGATCAACGGCGACACGATAACCGTCTTGGGGCTGAACAATTTTTACGCGCCCACCCAAAAGCATATCGGTGGTCGTATTCGTCCCCGTTTCCTGACGTATCATTGAAAATAGTCAGGACAGATCGCACGCGCCACCTCAGCCGCGGGATCATAATCTTCAGCGCGAACCATAAGGCGGCGTGGAAAAGAGTCTATTCCGCCGTAGGTGCTGGCAATGTCACCATCAAACTCAATTACCTCGATACCCTCAGCGGACAACGCTGCCTTAAGGGCTGAAATAACAACAATATCGGTAGTGCGCATAAGCTCTTTCATGCCCAGCACGGTGAAGCTTACAGCCAAAAATGGCAAGCCCGGACGTACCCGTGAACTTGCCCCACCTCAGTGGGACCATTATGATTTATGCCTGATACCCAGGACCGCGCAAAACAGCACAGATATAGAAGGCGATCTCACGTGGCGACAATCGTTCAACTGGACAATAGAAGATCCGGACCCGTCGAACCGCTGGATGCATTGATCGCGCTTGTTGAAGACGACCTTAAAGCGGTTAATCAAACCATCGTCGATCGGATGCATAGCCCTGTTGCCCTTATTCCTCAACTGGCTGGGCACATTGTCGCTGCTGGCGGCAAACGTCTGCGCCCCCTCCTCACCCTGGCGGCAGCAAAACTTTGCGGCTACACCGAGAAACGCCATATTAAATTAGCGACCTGTGTTGAATTCATTCACACCGCAACGCTGCTGCACGATGACGTCGTCGATGACAGTGATTTGCGGCGCGGACAATCCAGCGCCAATGCTTTGTGGGGAAACCAACCCAGCGTACTCGTCGGTGACTTTCTGTTCAGCCGCGCCTTCGAACTCATGGTCGAAGACGGGTCTCTCAAGGTATTGGGTATCCTCTCTCGCGCTTCATCGATTATCGCTGAAGGCGAAGTCCATCAGTTGATGACAACCAACGATACGGAAACCAGTGAAGCACAGTACCTTGAAGTGGTTCGAGGGAAGACCGCTGAGTTGTTTGCTGCCGCGTCACGAATTGGCGCGATCGTCGCCGACCGTCCAGACGTAGAAGAAGAAGCGTTGCAAGTTTATGGACTCAACCTCGGTATCGCGTTCCAGCTCATTGATGACGTTCTCGACTATTCTGCAAAGCAGGCCGAGTTGGGCAAAACCATCGGTGACGATTTCCGCGAAGGGAAGATAACGTTGCCGGTTATTCTAGCGTTCCGGCGTGGAGACGACGAAGAACGGGCGTTCTGGCATCGGTGCCTGCATGATCTTGAGCAAGGGGAAGAAGAACTATCCCGCGCACAGAGTCTCATGGAAAAGCATGGCAGCCTGACCGATACGATTCATCGCGCCCAACATTACGGTGATGTTGCCCGAGATGCTCTTGGCATCTTCCCGGATAGCCCGGTGAAGACCGTGCTGATCGACATCATCGACTTCTGCATAAAGCGGGCCTACTAAGCGGCACGCGAGCCCAACTTGCGCCAAAGGCACGCCAGCGGTATAAGCCGGACCGCGCCACAGCGACCTCAAGATTTAATGGGTCGGCGCCAGGACGGAGTGTAGCTCAGCCAGGTAGAGCACTGCCTTCGGGAGGCAGGGGCCGGAAGTTCGAATCTTCTCACTCCGACCATTATTACATTCGCCCCCAGTCCTGATTCGGTCGCGCCGAGTTCACTGCCGTTGGGCGGCCACGGGCACCAGAGCCCTAGTTTTTCGAAACCTGGAACTCGCTGCCAGACGTCTCATAACCAGCCAATTTCATAATTTTAAATCCGGTTGCGGCGTAGAGCATCGAGATCACGGGGCTGGCCAAATTGAAGACACAGTAAGGCAGATAAGCAAGTGTTGGGACGCCAAGGGTCCCAGCCATGAAAGCGCCGCAGGTGTTCCAGGGAACCAGAGGCGAAGTCGCTGTCCCAGCATCTTCAACCACACGAGATAGGTTGACTGGATCGAGACCGCGCGTCTTGAATTCATCAGCATACATTCGGCTGGTCAGCACGATGGACAGATATTGATCGGAGGCGATGGCGTTGGTCGCCAAGGCAGTCATCCCAGCACCAGCAACAAGGGAGCCATCCCTTTTAAACAGCAGCAACAGTGATACTAATATGCGCTGCAACATGCCGGTCCGTTCCATCATGCCGCTAAAAAACATCGCACTAACAATCAACCAAATCGTCGTTAGCATGCTGGCCATGCCACCGCCCGACAGCAGCTCGTCAAGCATAGGCTCGCCGCTCCCGGCTTGATAACCGCTTGCCGCAGCTAACCAGTACCCCTTTGTATGTTCGAGTGCGCCTGCGACGCCGCTCACTCCGGTCTCTGACTCCTGAAAAACACTCCCAAGCAACGCACCGATTAAAGTCGATATAAAAATCGCGACAAACGCCGGCACCCGGCTGACTCCCATGCCGAACATCGCCACCATCGGCAGAAACAATACCGGATGCAAAGAGAACGTGTCCGCGATCGTTTGGCGCAATGCTTCGATTTGTGACTCTGGCATGACGTCACCCATCATCAAGGTCGCGCCAGAAAAGAAAATCAGAGCAACGACGAATGACGGTGTGGTCGTCCAAAGCAAAAAAGTGATGTGCTTAAAAAGATCAACACCCGACAGTCCTGAAGCCAAATTGGTCGTATCGGACAACGGAGATAACTTGTCGCCGAAATAGGCACCGGAAATAATCGCGCCGGCCGTAATTTCCACAGACAAACCCATGGCACTTGCGATGCTGATTAGGGCGATGCCAATTGTACCTGCTGTAGTCCATGAACTTCCAATGACCACAGATACGATGGCGCACACGAGCAATGTGGCGACATAGAAAATCGCCGGAGAAAGGACCATCGAGCCGTAGTAAATGATGGTTGGGATTACGCCCGCTGCCATCCAAACCCCAATCAACGCCCCGACAGACAAAAGGATCAAAATCGCAACGGCTGAGCGACTCACAGACTGAACAACCGCTTTTTCGAGCATCTCCCATGTCAAACCTTTGCGGACGCCTATGGCAGCCGCAACCATGCCACTGACAATGAGCGCAATTTGCGCAGGCCCGCCGGTGGTTTCATCACCAAACGATGCCACGGCAGTCGCCAACAATAAGATCAGTAGAACAATCGGGACCAGCGCTTCGACGAGTCGCATCTCGGGCACATGATGTAAATCTGCTTGTTCAGCCACGGAATTCCCACCCCTAGAAAACACGTCTCTTATACAGACAAATGAACACCAATCGCCGAACCTAACTCTGTTAGGGGCGAGACATATCGGTTTTTGAGTTCTGCGTAACTGACCGCCGACGGAATATATCGCATTGTCAGAGCACCCTGGAATGCATCATCCCGAATGATAGGAACGGCGAGCGCCTTTTCCAAGCTGCCGGCACGGTGATGAATGCAATAGCCGTCCTGCCTAGTTTCATCGATGCGGCGTTTTACTCGACTTACGTCGAGCGTACCTTGCTCAGTTTCCAACAAACGGAGGTAGGTTTCGCGCTCCTGATCGGAACAATAGGCGAGAAATACCATGCCGCTCGCGGTATCAAATACCGGAATACGAAAACCAAGGTTGTAGCGCTGAAGCGCCAGCGGACTTGTATGATCCGTATTGTATCGGACCACCATGTCGAGACCGGAGGGCGTGGTCAGAACCAACGGCCAGGTCAAGTCCTCCGACGCATCAGTAATCGCGGAAATGGCGGAGTCCGTCAGCGCACTCCAACGATCATAGCCATGGGATAACCGAGTAACCTGCTCCGTCACCTCATACGTCTTTGAACCTTCATGACGGCGGATCATGCCCGCCTCGATTAAGGTTTCAATTAAGCGCACGACAGTGGCACGGGGCAAACTCACGCGACGCGCCACCTCAGACGCCCGCATAGGACCATGCGCACTGATCTCGGTTAGAACCTTTAAGCCCCTTACGAGTGAACGATTGGTCCGAATGCCTCCTTCAGTCTTAGCCATGACTCAACATGCTCTCTTATCCGTCCCTGACTCTTATCGTGACATTTTATCGGGTGAACCCGAAGCAACGCCCGGTGAACCCGAAGTAACGCCTGGCGAACCTGATCTAACGCCGGATGACCCCGGCATGCCGTTCCTATCGTCACCATAGTCGAACCTAGCCTTGGCGTCTTGGATAACCGCATACAACGCTTCCGCCGGCGCACCAATGCGATCAAGTAAAGCCTGGTGAACTGGACGCGTGATGACTGCCCAATGATCCCGTTGTTGCTGCGTTAAAGTGACAACCTGTGTACCGGCCGTCTCAGGCAGGTGATCTAATTCACGGGCGGTATACGCGCGGCTGCGTGTTCGAAATTCTGAGGTATCGCCATAAGCACTGAGAAAAAGAGTTTTGTTGGCCGCGCTTAAACTTTCGTACCACGCCGCGTTGGCCAGCATCATGCCGGTGTCGTAAGAATGGCGGGTAAGCGTAAACACATTGACCTCTGCCGCCATGCCACCGGTAACAAAGCCATAGTCACTTGTCATCCCACCTTCGATTAGGCCCGTTTGCAAAGCCGGGATAATTTCCGGATAAGGAACGTAAATTGCGTCGGCACTAAGCTGTTGCGCGGTCAAGCGGGCCGCATCGGTTGGGGCTGTTCGCAGTTTAACGCCAGCAACTTTACCCGGATCCGCAAAGGATTTGGGTCCATAGAAGCCGAGCCAGCCACTATCGATCCAATGAAGAAAAACCAACCCGCTGTCAGCGAAGGCAGCGCGAAACTGCTGCGGCAAAACCTCGTCGTAAATCCAATCCATCTGCTCGGCAGACTCAAATAAGAAAGGAAGTTGCAAGACGGCCAGTTCCGGCACAAGCGACGTCGCGCCGGCTAAAGACGGTGCGGCAAGCTGCAACCGCCCACGCCGTGCGGCCTGGATCATTGTCTCCTCGGACCCCGCCTCGCCGCGTATCATCATTTTTAGGGTGATTGGTGGATCGGCATGAGCCGATACGTTTGCCGTGAATACTTTCCACTGATCGTCCGTAATGGTATCCGGGAACGTAATCCCCGCCACCGATACGTCTTGCTCATGGTCGCTTTGAGCCAGCACGGGACCAACGCACAAGATTGCCCCAATCCCAATAATCAACATCGCATTGTTCATATTGGGAACGTAGCATGGCTGATATGACGACCAAAACTTCGTTTCCACGTGCGGATAACTCAACACCCATGCAAACCACTGTTATTCAGACCTATCGGATTGATGACCAGCCAGACTGGATAGCGACCTGCCTTCGAAGCACGGAAGCGTGGGCTAAAACAAACGATTGGGCTTACTTTTTCCGCGGCGACGATATTTTTGACCTCGTGCCACCAGCTTTCAGAGAAAAATTCTCTAACCAGAAGCCGCTTCAAATCGACATCGCGCGACTGTTGTGGGCCCGCGAAATTTTCGACACCAACGTTGCTACTGAACGTGTCATCTGGTTGGACTCTGATGTCTTTGTTTTTGATTCCGGAGCTATTCATATCGATCCGACGCTCGATTTTGCCCTCGGCCGACAGATATGGGTTCAACCCGGGCAAGACGGCAGGCACCGCACTTATCGGCAGGTCCACAACGCGATCTTGGTGATCAATAGATCAACGCCGGTTCTCGATTTTCTTATTCAAACTGTTTTAACACTGGCCGAGCGTCACGACGGTCCGGCATCACCGCAGTTCTTGGGGCCGAAATTATTAACCGCTCTTCACAACATCGTTGGATTCCCGGTCATTGAGTCGGTCGGCATGACCAGCCCGTTAGTTCTGGGTGATTTGGCGACAGGGGGCGGCCCAGCTTTATCTCAGATGGCTAACGCCATGGACTCACCGCTCGGTGCGGTCAACCTATGCTCGTCTTATCGCAACCAAACTGTCGACGGTATACATTGTGACGACGGTGTATTTGAAGACGCCATAAACACCCTCAATACACGGGGATTACGTTAAGGACCGTGAACGCTCAGGCACAGGCTATCAAAATCTGTTGAGCCTGCAACCAAGACCCGATCATCGAAATGTAGATCACTATTGCCGTCGTCATTGTGAGGACCGACGGTAACGGACACAGTATCCGGATCTGTGCAGGCACTCCCGTCTGCACAATTGTCGGCTTCCACCGCTGACGCTGAGACGCTGATCTGAACGCCCGCACCGGTGTAACCACCACGCTTGTTCTCACCGTGGGACACAACGGCGTAGAGAGCGTTGGGCTGACTGCCGCCGAACAACGTCAAATTACCTGCCCGGCCAGTCGTGCCGTTACATACATCAAGCGACAGATCATCGACGATTAACGTTACCACGGTGCCGTATGCGTCTGTGACGTCTGACTCCGAAAGACCGAGAGAACGAAAGGGAACAATCCCCGCATTGATGGTACAGGCACCGCCAATTGGCGCGGGCGCAAAACCGCGGGCGCCGCCCGTCACAGATCCATCGGCAGGACAGGGCAGCAACTGTGCTGCATCCTGTGTGGCGTAGACGCTCATGGCATCTTCGATTTTGGTGAGATTGGCCACAGAGGTGCGGGTATTTGCCAGCTCGCGTTGTGGCTCAGTCCCCAACAGCAACACTGCTACGCCAACAGCAGCAACCGCAAACAGAATAGCAATCACAAACCCAGCAGCGCCGCACTCGTCCGTCCAGATTAAATGTAATCTGCCCTGTTCCATGTCTGCATTATTCTCCGCTTGTGGCAGTTCATATTGTCGAAACCGCCAACATTATAGGGCAACGTTTGTGCCTATTAGAGCGTTGCATAAGTATTCCATGCCACCGTCGCTCAGGAAATTTACCTTTTCCGTTCAATGGACCAAATTCTATTCACAAAATTAGGGTACAGACGCGCGCAAATTGATGTCTGTAGAATGATGATCAACGCCAACGCGCTGCAACTGTTAGTACCCCAACCTGTTTCGCATCGCTGTGAATTACAAAGGAATCTCATGCATGTGAGCTAAATCATTTTTCAACCCTTACGCTATAATTTAGACTATACCACTGCGTACCTGATACCCGGATTGTCCCACCTGCATCGACCATACCAAGAGGCCAATTAATGAGTTTAGCGTCCGTATTCCGAAACATTTTCTCTGCGCGCTTTATCAAAGAAGACAGCGGACAGGCCGCGCTCGTGATTATGACAATTGTCATAATTGCAGCGGGTGTTGCGCTAAGCACTCTAACTCTCATGAACTCCCGACGAACGCTCGAAGTAACTCAAAGCAAGAACTCGGACCTAGGCATCATCCGTGACGCACTGGTCGCGGCCGCTGTCCAGGATACAAATACGCAGCTACCTTGCCCTTCAGACCCTGACGGAACGTTAGGAACGGAGGATCGAACCGGAACCACCTGCAACACACTCAGAGGAGTCGTACCCTGGCAAGCAATCGGATTGAGTGAGAATGATGTCCGGGGTCAGCGAGGTTTTGTGACTTATATTGTTGACCAAGCGAGCACCAATCTTTGCAATTCCACCGTGGCGCGCGCAGGCAACCTCGATGATTTAGAAACAGCCTCAACATCAGACAACATAATCTTTAGTCTGATCGATCACGGCAATAACGGCTTTGGTGCGGTCACGTCATCAGGAAACTTCGTCACCGCACCCACATCGACAGAGGAATTGGCAAATTGCCCTGTCGGCAGCGCCAGTGACCCTTGCACTGTTGCAAACCTGGATGAAGTGCGCACAGGACCTATATCAAGTGACGCCGCAAGTCTTTTCGACGACGTTGTCTTGGCCGTTGACCTTTCAACCGACGATTTTATAGATGCCAACTGCCTCATTCTAGCGGAAGAGGACGGCGATATTTCTGATGGTGGCAGCGGTGGCGAAGCCGGCCAGACTGCGCAAGGTGCTGAGTTCGGTTTTGGCCAACAACAGATCACGCAACTTCTCAGCCGTTCAGCCGATGACACAAGCGGTGAACAAACAAGAAGTGTGTCCAATGACAACTCTAACAATCCTGATGGTGAACAGTTAAATGGAATTCGGTTTAGAAATGATGGCACGAACGACACCCGAACATGCGCCTGGACTGAAATCGCCTTCCCCATCGACAGCGACATAGCCGGAGAAAACGATTCACATAGTATTCGCGTATTCCTCCAGTTCGCCTCCGAAACGGACACTAACAACCCACCGCGCCGTGGTGACGGCACCGTCATTATGTTTGCTCAGACCAACTTAAATGGTGCCGGCGCCTATGAATTGGACAACACATATTGCGGTGGCGCCGGTGGCGAGTTTCTAGGCTATCAGATCACCGGTGATGGATACACTGAGTTCCCTGTCGACCCGTTTCCTCGGTTCGGTATCGAGATCGATACAGAAGACCATCTGAACGATGATGACAGTGACGGTGTTACAAATTTTGACAACATCGACAATCATATCTCCATCGTTGGAATGGATGTCGACCATAACGGTCTCGATGTCTCATTCCAGACGTCAACTACGGGTGTGCAGAGCGCTATTTGCGACGTCGATAGTACAGGGCCTGATGGTGTCGTCAGACTAGACGCCATCGCCGGTGGATTTATCGCGGGGACTTTGGGGAATCCGAACGACGCCACGGTAACGGCTTGTTATACTAATACTGATGGCAACGATGTGGATCCTGGGGCCGACACCAATGAAAACACTTGGCTAGAACAGGATGACGACGACCTAGCCAACTACCATTCCATGCGCATCGAGGTCACCAATCTTGGGACAGATGCATGTGCTGATGCTAACGACCTTCATGTCCAGTATTGGATTTGGCCCACAGATAGCACGTTTGGCTTGAATTGCCCGTATACCGGGCTGTGCTCCAACCTCACCGACAGTTACGCACAATTGCAAACAGATGCCGCCGTTGGAACGCCTGATAACCCCACAGGATCTCAGTGCATTCCCTGGGACGGCGGAGAAAACTTCCTCCAGCTCGGCCTTGTTAGTGGCGCGGACGCCGGTGCAAATAATACCGAGGATCAGTTCACCATTCGCACCTTCTCAATCGCGTCGGATAGAGATTTTACCAACCCAACACTGATCGGTGATCAATCCATCGAAAGATTTGAAATTAACGAACCCCGCACCGTTATTCATTTGGTCGGTAACAGCTTTGTTAATGCCGCCACAACGACGACGGATTACACACCAAGTGGCCTTAGCATGATTGAAGATATCGGCTCAGATGACGCTGAGATAAAATCAAGATTTGGCAGCCTACATGTCCGCTTTGACAATACCGTAGCTGGGGATCCCGAAGACTTCACAGCCCACGAAGGAATTGGCGTTGACGGGATCGACAATGGAGATGGCGACGAAGAGGAATCGATCGGGAATTTCTATGACTCTGGCGCAGACACGTTGGGCTATCTCCCGATCAACTTGCGGGAAGCTATCGAAGTACGCATGCCAAATGATGCCTACAGAAAAGCTGCCGTAGCTTTAGGGTCATTCGAACTTACCCAAAATGGAGACCCTGAGCAGGTTCTCCTAGACTTTTATATGGAAGACACATTGGTAGACCGGCAGTTGGTTGAGGCCTGCTCAGGCGCATCTGGCAACGACGCACACAAAATTATCGTCGCAGAAACCGGCGTTGGGGAGGAGTTCAACAAAATACGGATGACCCCTAACCCGGCAGGTTCGGGTGCTGCTGCGCAAGACGGATCAGGATTTAGCATGCGCGGCGTGAGGTTCTGCGGCACCAACACGAGTTGTGGTCTGATCACTAACAGCGAATGTTACGAGCACGTAAACGTTACAAACTCTTTCCCATCATTGGGCGCTGGCGTTGGCCAAACGGACATCTATACCCGAACATTCTTTCAGCAACTTGGCCAGGGACAACAGTACATAAACTGTGGAGACACTTCCTTAGGCGTGGAGGTAAAGAACACTGCTAATTCCGACCCCGTTCTTGGGGGAGACCCAGCTAGGGCGGCCGTTATCGACATCACTACCGGCGGTGAAAATTATTCGTGGCTACGCGGCAATAACCCAGACCAGTGTAATGGGTCAGGGCACGATCCTTACATCGATGTTACGGCTTCAACGGACGGAGAGCGGGTGCAGTTAACAGTTAACGCAGGCGACCCTGACAGGGATGGCTTGGGATACGATTCAACGGCTGGCGGCGATGGGGCTCTCGACGGCGGCGGCACAGATCCAGAAGAAACACTACAAATCCGCTTTCCCTATCAATGGCAGCAATTTGCCATCAACCTCGGCCGGTTTCGTTCAAATACGCCAGAGCGAGTGCAATTGAGCGCGTACAACAATGGCACTTTGGTTGAGAGCCAAGGCTTTAGTGCTTGCCAAAATAATAATGACGGTACTGCCGAGGTGCAGTGGACACCGTCAGGAACATTTGATCGCATCGATGTAACAGCGGTAGACAATGGATCAGCAGGTGAATCCGACTTTGTAATCCGCGGCTTTCGGGCATGCGACGCACTTACGGTGACATGCACGGCAGTAGACGCCAATATCTATCCCTTTAGTGGAGATGACGGCAGCGACAACTGCGCTGCGCCAACGTTCTAATCCGGGCGTAGCCCGGAAATAAATAGCGTGTAAAATGGACCTCCAACACAAGGAGGACGCCACCATGAAATACACTCTCACCGCTCTGCTCAGCGCGGCGCTGTTGAGCACCGCCCCGGTCTCAAACCCAGCCCACGCTGGTGGCTTCACGCCTGAACTGTTCGACACCTGGATCGATATGCGCACCGGTGGCGGCGAAACCGATGTCTATTGGTATTCAGAAGGTCTTCTGAAGTCCTTTCCCGAGGGAGAGGTCATCGCCGAAATGGTCGGCTTTGATACCAGTACGGTGATCCGCGACCCCGCCGACCCGACCAAAGCCACGCAGTTGTCGCGCAAAATATTCTACTGGTTTGATCCGGAGACCGGCGAACGCTTAGAGCGCGACGCGATTTCTTACGAGTATCAGGTCAAAACCTATGAACTGGAAGGCGATGAAATCGTTTACGGGGTTGAGTCCCGCGCCGGCAAGCGCATCTCTCATGTGGCTCCAACGCAAAACTACTCGGTCAAAAAGGTAGACGGCACCGTGTGGTTTAACTACGCAGTCTTTATCAAGCGCGGCACCGGCAAGTTTGAGAACTCAGATTTCTACATCATTCCCGGCGACAATCTAAGCGACCGAGAAAAATATCAGCACAGCTGGGTGTCTTATGGGGTCGGCCCCATCATGTCTAACGCGGTGGCATGGCGTTACACCCGTTTTGAGGATATGCCTGAGCGGATTACCAAAATCGTGCGCGAAGAAGCACCGTTGTGGCTCGAACCTCCACGCTCAATGAATGAAATTGAGGCCTTGCGCGACCAGGTACAAACCGCGTCAGCCCCGCAAACCAAATAACAGAACGGCGAGCCACGATGAAATATCTTCACACCATGGTCCGGGTGACCGACTTGGACGCGTCACTGGACTTCTATTGCAACAAGCTGGGTCTGACGGAACTGCGGCGCTGGAGCCATGAGCAAGGCCGCTTCACTCTTGTTTTTCTCGCCGCGCCAGGCGATGAGGATGCCGCCGTCGAGCTAACTTACAACTGGGATCCGGAAGAATACCCTGGCGGCCGTAACTTTGGGCACCTCGCCTATGAGGTCGACGATATTTACGAGACCTGTCAGCGCCTTATGGATGCCGGTGTCACCATCAACCGGCCTCCCCGCGAAGGCCGCATGGCGTTCATCCGTTCACCCGACAATATTTCGATTGAGCTCTTACAAAAAGAGGAAGCCCTAGCGGTTCAGGAACCGTGGGCTTCGATGGAGAATGTTGGAGAGTGGTGACGCGTCGGAAAGACTAATGAACGGGTTCGCCAGCAACCGGTAACTGACCCAGCTTGGTCAGGAGATACTCAAGATCATCGCTTTCGAACTCAACATCGAGAGACTCGTATTGGGTAAGAACCCGCTCAATAACGCGGCGGCTATAGCGCTCAGCTTCACCGGGCCGACCATCGAAATCGGTTTCATCAACCACCAACACCGCGGCTTTGATCGCAGGAAGAATGGCCATCGGGAACTCAGCACGTTGGGACAAGGTGTCTAAACCTGCCCCACTCTGATCATGGACAAGTAAACGCGTGTTGGCGACGGGAACACCGGCCATACGGGCTAACGCGTGCTCGAAGAATTTCAGGTTACCCATACATATCGCGCGCAACACCAAAGATGGTGTGAGGCGATCATTATTCGCAAGCTGACCGACCAGCGCTTCCACTTCGTCATCGCTGGCGCCCATTGCAAGTCCAACAGTCGCTCTCTCACGGCTTTGCAGGATTAGGTCTGTTGCAAGGTCAGGTGAAATCTTGTGACGGGATAGCAGCTCACCACGCAGATGACTGGCCACTTTTGTCACTAAACGTTCTGCAACCGTCACCGGTAAGACCGGGCGATTGACCAGGGGCTCTTGGATTGCCTCAACATCACCGAACTGATCAACCACGCGGTGAATGCACGGCTCGGTTAAATGCGCGCCGGGATTAGAAACCAACCTGGCGACGACTGATTGCTCGCCGGTCTCGACCAATGCATCTGCAACGTCTGCATGTAAGGTCTTTCGGCTAGCGATAGCCTGCTGTTTGTCTGGGCTTTGACTCTGCACAATTTCGATCAAATCTTCAGTGGTCAAAACCTCAGAGGCTCTCAGCATCGGAACGGAAACGTCGTCCACATCCTGGGCCAATGTCATCGCAATATCGTGGGGCAAAAGCGGGGTAGATTTGAGGTTGATAGACAGGGCTTCACGGACGCGCATCTCGGCATCCTTAACCATCAACCGGAAAATATCCTGTGCCAGTTCAAGTTCGGATTGGGACAGTGACATGCGGCTGTATTCGCTCGCCACTTTGGCAGCGGTTTCTGCGCGGACTTCCGACGACGGGCCGGCAGCCAAACGCTCAACGTCGCGAATTGTGAGACGGTCTTCCGTCACACTCAGACTCCTTGTCATGTCTGCGAGCAACCGGGCTATCAAGGTCTACTCGCCCAAATCTTGTTGTGGTTGTATTTGCAAACCACGAATTCGCGCAGTTTACAGTATTTGTTATCGTGTACAATCAATTTACCGTGCGCTTTCCTGGGCTTTCGTACACGAAATATCGCCGAATACGTGTATTTCCGGCGGCTAGCCGCTCAGAAAAAGAACGCATAAAGACCCCATAGGGTTGCGAATCTCTCGACATTCGAGGCCGGTGAACCGTTATCCGGTAGTCGACGGCATACGAGCTCGGTAGTCTGGGCCGCCCTCGCATACGGCCAAAACGAGATTTCCATGAACCTCAAAGACCACATACGGCAAATTCCGGACTTCCCTAAGCCTGGCATCAATTTTTTCGACATATCGACACTCATCGGCCACCCGAAGGCGTGGAGTGCAGCTATCGATCAACTCGCGGAAGCGCTTCGGGGATACAATCCCAACTACGTCGCAGGCATAGATGCGCGTGGATTTCTTGTGGCGGCACCGTTGGGCATAGCCCTGGGCTGCGGTGTCCTGATGCTTCGTAAACCGGGTAAGCTCCCTGGCGAAACGATGTCTCATGCCTATGAACTTGAGTATGGAACCGATGCCATAGAAATACAGCACGACGCGGTTAAATCGGGCGATACCGTTGTGGTGGTTGACGACCTTCTGGCAACAGGCGGCACCATGGCAGCTGCAATTGCGTTGCTAGAAGGATCTAGCGCAACAGTTCCTGCGGCGGCCTGCCTAATCGAATTGACGTTTTTAAATGGACGCAGCAGGCTCGATATTCCCTGCCACACGCTCGCCGCTTACGACACCGAATAGGTCAAAAGGTTTTCAGCCGCGCAACGCGGAAATATTGCCAGCGTAGTCTTTGGATCCGAAAACCGCACTGCCGGCGACCAACACATCTGCACCAGCCGCGATGCATTGCTTTGCCGTCTCTGGATTCACACCGCCGTCGACTTCGATCTCGATCGATCGCGGACCAATCATCTCTTTGAGACGGCTGATTTTTTCCAGCTGGGTCTTGATAAACGTCTGACCGCCAAAGCCGGGATTGACCGACATCACGAGGATTAAATCCACTTTATCAAGAACATAACTGACTGCCTCTGGCGGTGTTGCCGGATTAAGCGAGACTCCGGCCTTAACACCGAGACTTTTGATGTACTGCAGTGTCCGGTCCAAATGTTTTCCCGCCTCAGCATGGACAGTGATGATATCGGATCCCGCCTCGGCAAAGGCCGCCACGTAAGGATCGACCGGATCAATCATCAAATGAACATCGAAAGGCTTACTGGTGTGCGGTTTGAGTGATTTCACCACGGCCGGACCAATGGTGATGTTCGGCACAAAGTGTCCGTCCATGACATCAACGTGGATGTAATCTGCGCCAGCCTTGTCGATGGCCTGTATTTCTTCGCCGAGCTTGGCGAAATCAGCAGAGAGGATAGAAGGAGCAATCTTTACAGACATACAAACTTGCTCCTTTCGGTTAATCAGACTCGGGCTTTGACCGCATCAATAACAGAGTCCGCGGTAATTCCGAAGTGAGAATACAGCTCAGGTGCCGGAGCCGAAGCACCAAAGGACGACATTCCAACGATGTGCCCGCCCTCACCAACATAGCGTTCCCAGCCAAAACAGATTCCCGCCTCCACAGCCACACGCGGAGCTGAACCAAGCACCGATGCCCGATAGGCATCATCTTGCTCATCAAATAAGTCACAGCAGGGCATCGACACCACGGCGACTGCGATTCCTTGGGCCGTCAACGAAGCCTGTGCATCGAGCGCCAAGGAAACCTCGGAGCCAGTTGCAATAATCGTTGCCTGACGAGGCCCGTCCGCCTCAGACAGAACGTAACCACCCCTAGCGGACAAGTTTTCCGCTGTATCGGTTAGCCGAACAGCAGGTAGCCCTTGACGACTCAATGCAAGTACAGACGGACGGTCTGCTTGCGCAACGGCAATGCCCCAGCACTCCGCTGTTTCCACTAAATCGGCGGGGCGCATAACCAACACGTTTGGCATTGCACGCAGGCTGGCCAAATGTTCGATAGGCTGATGGGTTGGGCCATCTTCACCGAGACCTATAGAATCGTGAGTCATAACGTAAATAACACGCTGCTTCATGAGTGCGGACAGGCGAATCGCTGGCCGGCAATAGTCAGTGAAGACCAAGAACGTGCCAGCGAACGGAATAAAGCCGCCATGTAACGCCATTCCGTTCATCGCCGAAGCCATGCCGTGTTCGCGAACCCCCCAATACACATAACCGCCCGAGAAATCGTCGGAGCTGATGGGCTGAAGCGCGTCGACCTTCGTATTATTCGATCCCGTCAAATCTGCAGATCCGCCAACCATCTCGGGAATGACTTTTGTCAGCTCTTTGAGCACATCCTCAGAGGCTTTTCGCGTCGCCATTTTCGGCGCATCTTTGACGGCTCGCGCCTTGACTGTCGCAATCGCCGACTCCCAGCCCTCAGGAAGGGTCCCGCCCATTGTTCGTTCAAAATCGGCTTTGCGATCCGCCGGTAGAGCGCCGAGCACCCCTTGCCATGCAGCTCGCGCCTTGCTGCCCCGGCTGCCAATACTGCGCCATGATGCGAGAGTGCTTTCTGGAACTTCAAACGGCTCCGCAGCCCATCCGAGTGCCGCCCGTGCTCCAGCAATCTCTTCATCGCCGAGCGGTGCGCCGTGGGTTTTGGATGTCCCGGCCAGAGTCGGTGCGCCGTAGCCGATCGTAGTGCGGCAGGCAATCAACGAGGGCTTATCAGACTGACGGGCTTGCTCAATTGCTGCCGCGACCGCTTCTGGGTCATGGCCGTCAACGGCAGATGCATGCCAGCCGGACGCCTCAAATCGTAGGCATTGGTCATCTGAAACCGTTAGATCAGTGGGACCGTCGATACTAATTTTATTGTCGTCAAAAAGAACGATCAGTTTACCGAGCCTTAGGTGCCCAGCCAGAGAGATCGCTTCGTGACTGATACCCTCCATGAGGCAGCCATCACCGGCAATAACATAGGTGAAGTGATCGACCACATCGGAACCAAATCGGGCTGCCAACATGCGTTCCGACAACGCCATGCCAACCGAATTAGCTAAACCTTGCCCGAGGGGCCCCGTCGTCGTTTCTGCGGCCGATGCATGGCCGTATTCTGGATGCCCTGCCGTTATACTTCCGAGCTGCCGGAAATTCCGAATCTGCTCTATCGTCATGTCCTTTGAGCCGGTCAGGTACATCAGGCTGTATAGCAACATCGAGCCGTGCCCGGCGGACAAGATGAACCTATCTCTGTCGGGCCAGCGCGGGTCTGCAACGTCAAATTTCATAAACCGAGAAAACAAAACAGTGGCGACATCAGCCATGCCCATCGGCATACCTGGATGGCCTGAATTTGCTTTCTGGACAGCGTCGGCGGAGAGAAAACGGATGGCGTTTGCCATCTCAGCATGGGTCACGGGAGGAGATGATTCGTTCATGAGGGCCTAGATCGCGGATAAACGGGATATTTGGGTTAGAACGTCAGGGGGTTTTGGCCGACCACGCCATGGATTGCAAGGCCCGACCTGACCGAATTAGTCCGCATCACGCTCGGGCACGCCGTCGATTTCCAGTCCATCGCGGTAAAACTGGTAATTCGCCTTGCCTTGGGACTTAGCATGGAACATCGCAACGTCTGCCTTGTGAAGCAGTTGCTTATCGTCGTCGGCCTGCTCAGGGTATATGGAAATACCAATCGAAGCTGAGATTCGGCCTTCTTGACCATCTAGATCGAACGGCTCGGTCAGCGATTCCAAAATACGGTCAGCTACCACGACTGTGCTCTCGATGCTATCGATCAGCGGCATAATTACGGTGAATTCGTCTCCACCCAATCTGGCCACGGTATCCGATTCACGAACGCAATAATTAAGGCGATCCGCCGTCTGTTTGAGCAATAGGTCACCTGCGTCATGGCCCAAGGTGTCATTCACGGCTTTGAAGCCATCAAGATCGATAAACATCAACCCAATGTTGGTTTTTGTCCGCCGACTTTCGATAACCAAGCGCGCCAGGCGATCCATAAACAGGGCGCGATTAGGGATACCGGTCAACTGATCGTAATTCGCCTGATAGCGAATTTGTTCCTCATCAAGTTTACGTTCGGTGATGTCATTTAAAATGGCAGCAAATTGCTGCACCTCGCCGTCCGGACCACGGACCAGCGACAACGCCTGCCGCGCCGCGTAACGATCACCAGTCTTGTTCTTGCACCATTGCTCCCATTCGATCTGCCCAGTCTTCTGGAGATCTTTCATGGTGTCGCGATAGACCTTCTCGTCGAAGAAGAGGATCGACTTAAAGGATTGGCCGACCACTTCTTTTTCCGAATAGCCCGTGATTGCAGTAAAGGCGCGATTGATTTTCGTGATGCGTTCACCAGCGTCCGCCACCAGCAACCCTTCGCTGGTATGGTCGAAAACAGTCGCGGCGAGACGAAGCTCTGACTCCGCTTGTTTGCGTTCAGACACGTCGCGTAGCGTTAGAACATACCCCGTTGTCTGTTTGTTTTCGCGCATCGGTGCAATCGTATATTCAGCTTCGAAGGAAACCCCGTCGCCCCGCGCTAAGCGCACTTCTTGTTTGACGTAGTACTTTCCCTTTTGCATGTCGGATAGAAGCGACAGATGCTCACCTGCATTGTCACTGCCGGTGCCGTAGACAAAAGCCCCGTCAATCGACATGCCGCGAAGGGCATGCAAGTCGCGATCTAATATCTCAGCGGCTGTCGGATTAGCCACACTGATCTGACCCTCAAGATTCACTCCAATGATTCCCTCACTGGCCGCGTCGATGATTTGTCGGGTTCGGCGAGACATGCGTTCAAGTTCTTCGGTCTGCGAAGACACCTCACCGGTTGTTTCTTTCGATCCCGTTGCGGCTTTGTCCGAAGAAGCGGGATGGAACGTCAGCAACACACGTTCACCGTTTTTCGGCTTTTCAAGCTTTGTCGCTTTCACGTCCGCCGCAAAAGTACGGCCGTCCGCACCGGTCAATTCGAGGCGCGTTGCCCCTTTACCCCGTGTCAGAGAAGCCAAGCTCTTGGATAGTTTCTTGCTCTCGGCAGATGCGACTAAGTCAGCGAACAACTGCCCAACAGGCGTCGCATTTCCTGTATATCCGAGCAGAGTAAGACCCGCCGAATTAATATCGACAAGAGTGACTGAATCACACAGGCACACGCCATCTGAAGCCATTTCAGCAAGGGGGCTGAAGGGCGAGGTCTCATTCGGTTTTGATTTTGTCGCGACTTTTTTTGTCCTGCCATCTGTATATTTTGCGGCGCGAGATAACTCCCCGCGCTGTGCGCAACAGCCCCCACCATGAAATACGCACGTTTGCGCCCGCTAAGTTTAGCCGCGAGTCTTCTAAAAGCCCAGGGCTCCGGCCATATATTGCCCTCTGCAACGACAAATTTTTATTGGCCAAAAACCCTTTGACCCCGGGGCACAGGCTGACTATTATTAGTTTCGATTAAAAACTATTGAATACTGTCTCTAAGTTGCGAAAGGCCCCCCATGGCTGACACTGCTCCTTATTTTTCGCCGAAAGCGCGTCGATTTTCTGTGCGGTGCCAAGGGCTGACAGTTGAAACCCTGGCTCAAGGTCGATTTGAAATTATCATCACAAAACCGGCCCCAGCAGGATCACGGGATCAAGATTCGTGTCGGCGCATGACGAAAGTCCTGCCGCTTATGCCGAGTTCAGGCCCATTTTTTGTATATGCGGATACCAAAAAGGCTAGCGAGGATAACCGCGTAAATCGTCGGTTCAGTGTAGTCAGCCTTGAGCATCATAAAAAAGTGGATCACGCCTAAAACTGCAGCTGGATAAACCAACCGGTGCAGCCGGCGCCACCGTTTACCCCCTAAGCGTTTTACCATCTTATCTGTTGAAGTCGCTGCCAGCAGTGCGAGCATCAGGACCGCTGCAACCCCAAGCGTAATGTAGATACGTTTAATGATGTCCTGCAAAATTCCGGACCAATAAAAAAACTGGTCCAGTCCGATGTAGCTCGACAAATGCAGAAACACATAGAAGAACGCAAACAAGCCGAGCATACGGCGAAGGCGCCCAATCGTATTCCATCCCGTCAACACACGAATTGGAGTAACGGCCAAAGCGATGAGGATGAACCGGAGCGCCCAGTCACCAAGATCACGTGTAATCGCCTCAATAGGGTTGGCACCCAGCCCCCCGCTCACAGCCCGGACAGCCAACCAAGCAAGCGGTGCCAGACACAGAAGAAACACAACCGGTTTTAACCAGCGCGCCTTCGTAGCCTTTGATCGAGGCTCGCTCGCCCCAGCATTATCAGTGGTATCCGTCATAGTAGGTGCCGTGTACTCTACCTCGCCGCGCAGGGGAAGGTTTTGATCTCACACATCGGCGTGAGACACGGGTTTGTGAGGAAATGAGCACATGTCAATTGATACCAGCTGCAGCAAGTTCGGCCCGGTTTGGCTATCACCGGGTGTGGGGAAAGGGAACACCTGGACCCTCATGTATGCAGCATTTTTTACGATTGGCCTCCTTACTTTTATCGGCATCGGTACGCCGTACGTCCTGACCGAAATCTTGAACGTACCAAGTGGTGAACAAGGCAAGATCAGCGGCAACCTCGTCTTCTGGACCGAAATCGTTTCACTTCTTCTCTTTGGTCCGGTCGGCATAGCCGCAGACCGCATCGGTCGTAAGTCCGTTTATTTGTTTGGTTTCCTAACGATGGGGCTGGGCTACGCGCTCTATCCCACTGCCGATACAATTACTGAGCTAACCTTATATAGAGTCATCTACGCGATCGGAATCGCAACCTCCACAGGCATGCTGGCGACAATTGTCACCGATTATCCACAAGAGGCATCGCGCGGAAAACTTGTCGGCATCGTCGGCGCGATGAACGGTCTCGGTGTGGTGTTCATAAACAGGGTGTTTGGTTCTCTGCCCGAGCGATTTACGTCGGGCGGCATGGACGGCGTCGCCGCCGGCGAAATGGTTCATTGGCTGATTGCAGGATTATGTGTCATTTCAACCGTCGTGCTTTGGTTTGGCCTCAAAGATGGAACACCAGTGCATGATGAAGAAAAACCGTCGATCAAAGAGCTGACGATCAGTGCGATCAGACAAGGCCGCCACAACCCCCGCATCGCATTGTCTTACGGCGCCGCATTCATCGCGCGCGGCGATCTGGTCATTCTAGGAACCTTTCTGACTCTTTGGGGCACACTTGCAGGAACTAGTCAGGGGCTTCCAACATCAGAAGCGACGAAAAACGCGACCTTGGCTTTCGTGGCTGCACAGTCCGCCGCCCTAGTCTGGACGATTGTGATCGTATTCTTCATCGATCGCTTTAACCGAACCGGCTTCCTAGCCTTCTGTATGGCGCTCGCCGCATTAGGTTACCTTGGCATGGGTTTTGTTGAAGACCCCACGGCTTCTGACGCCCTCCCCTTCATCATCTTGCTTGGGATCGGTCAAATTTCCGCGTTCTTTGGTTCTCAAGCTCTGGTTGGTCAAGAAGCCCCCATTGCAGAACGCGGTGCCGTTGTCGGCGGGTTTAATATCTCAGGTGCCGTCGGAATCTTGTTTTGCTCTGTCTTGGGCGGATGGCTTTTCGACACCGTGTCTCCAGGCGCCGTTTTCATCATGGTGGGCAGTATTAATACGGTGGTCTTTTTGTGCGCCCTTCTGGTTCGTTGGAAATCACCGGGACGCATGCCAGGTAAGCCGGGGGCTTCTGATGGCCCAGCCTTGGCAGAATAATGAATTTCCCAGGCCAACCAACGGGCCGAAGGGAGCTTTTTTAGCGAAATCCTGCCACATTTTGACGCTACGAACGGCATCTCCGGGTACGGATGGATTGACTTAACCGCCTCAAGGCGTGTCTACATTGGCCCCACAATTAAATATAAGGACTTGCCCCGTAAAACGACGGGCAAATGGGGATAAGAGTAGAGTGACGGTTCGAATGAGTTTCACCACATCCAGGTCTATTAACGTTACACCCGTGGCCTTCGTGCTATCCGTGGCAGTGCTTTACGCAACACCCGTGTTGGCGGATGACCTGACCATTTCGGATAACAGGACCACCGCTGCCGATACAGCAACCGGTGATGGCAACGGTGCGGGCGACATCATCATCGACGGAAATGGAAACGTCGAACTGACGAATGGCCCGGCCATCATTCTAAATAGTGACAACAGCGTAACGAACGGTGGCGCAATTCAGCTGACATCAGAATCCGACGCGACCGGCATTTTGGTTGACGGATCAGTCGGGAATTTAACTGGTAGCGTTACCAACAATAATCTCATCTCGGTCCCTGGCCCTGCCACAGACAGCAATATCGTCGACACGCCGGTCAACAATTATGGCATCCGGGTGAATGGCCCCGGCACCTTAACGGGCTCAGTTGTCAACGGTGCCAGTGGTGCCATCGAGGTGGGTGGTAATTCGTCATTCGGTATTTTCGTCGATACGGACCTGGCCGGGTCTCTTGTGAACGACGGTCGCATCACAACAATTGGCGATAACTCTAACTCAATCAATTTAAATGGTGCGGTCAGCGGTGACGTTTCAAACTCAAGCACGATCAATGCTGCGGGCGTTGGTGGGATTGGAATCTATGTCGGTGGCGCGGTCACGGGCGCGATTACAAATGACGGGACTATAAACGCAGGCTCCGGTGAAACCCGCGACATTGACTTGAATATTGTCCCGGAAAAGTCTGGTGAAGCAGCCATATGGATCGCAAATTCAGTCGGTGGTGGATTTCTAAATAGTGGGAACCAGGTCACGGAAGCCCTTGAGCCAGGGTTAGATGCAGAGGACCCCGCCGCCGCTATCGCAGATGCAAATATTAGCGCAACTGGCAGTGTTCCTGCCTTGCGCGTACGACCAGGCGGACCCAGCGGAACAATTAGTGATGTTTCGCTTGGCGCGGTCGGAACCGGAGACAATGCGTTCGCTGTCATCAACCAGGGCATCTACACGGTCGGCAGCTCGACCGAAGGCATCGCCGTTGAAGGCATCGTAATCGAGGGGATGGTGTCCGGTGGCACCACATATTCGACCACACTGGCCGGTGGTCTCAGCAATGATGGCGGCGACATTCGGGCCGGAACCATTGATGCATCGGCGCTTGCGATCAGGATTGGCGATCATGCGACTGTTCCCGCGATCAACAACAGCGGCGATATTCTAGCCATTACCACTGACTCAGAAGAAGACATAAACGCAGGCACAATCGGCACCCTGGGTGGAGACGCAACGGCCATCCTTGTTGAACAAAACGGATCCCTGTCCAGCCTCACAAACACAGGCATCATTCGTGCAGATGCAGCGGGCTCAAGTTCAAGTGCATTCGCCATCGTTGACCGCGCCGGAACGCTGACAAGCTTCTCGAACACCGGGGATGTCCTTGCCCAAATCCGCGACGGCTCTAGTGGAACGACCACGGCGTTAGACGTCCGAACATCAAACAACGATTTCACGTTCTTCAATTCGGGCACTATGGAAGGTGATGTTTATCTCGGCAGCGGTGTGGGGAACGACACCTACACGGTTACCGGTGGATCGGTCTTAGGGACAATAAACTCGCTGGGCGGCGGTAACGATATCATTTCATTGTCAGATGCGACCGTAACGGGAACTTTCCAGTTCACCACCGGCACCAAGACTGCATCAGTCATCAACACAACTCTATCGGCCGGTTTTGCTCATACGGGATCAGTAATTGATTTGACTGTAGCAAACAGTGACTGGACGATTCTGGCCGATGCCGGTGCGTCGCTGCGCACGCTGGATATTCAAGGTGGAACGACGCTTCGCATTGAGGTCGACGGCGTTAACAATCGTGCTGGCACGCTTAGTGCAACTGGCACTGCAAACCTCGCCGCAGACACAACAATCATTCCGATCTTGAGGAATTTCATTACCGATCAACAGACTTTCACTTTGGTCGAAGCTGGGCAGCTCAATACGTCCATCGTCGCGACGGCTGCAGTGCCCGCAGACACCTCCTACATGCACAACATCCAGGTCATTAGTGACAACACCAATCCCAACGCTATTCTCCTGCAGGTGACACGCCGCACCGCTGCAGACCTTGGCTTAACGTCGAACATGGGCACCATATACGAAGGGGCCGCGGCCGCACTCAGCGCAGATACAGACCTCTTTACCGGCCTCGCAGGAATTGCAACTCAAGCCGAATTTGAAGATGCTCTGATCCAACTTCTGCCGGACACCAGTAGCGCCGTGATGCAAGCCGCTATCGATCAGCAGAACATGGCACTAGGCGCAATCAATCGCCGCCTCGACAGGGTCCCGGCCGTTGGCTTTTACCGCGACAAGCCGTCCGCCTGGGTCCAAGGTATGATCCACTACGCCAAGCGCAATCCGGATGGGGAACAGCTCGGATACACGACCTGGTCCGGAGGCATTGCCATCGGTGTCGATCGACAGGTCGGCAGGCTCGCCCGCGCCGGTATCGCCTATACCCAGCTGTGGAGCTTTCCCGACGAGTTAACGTCCTTTGATAAACCGACAGAATTCAGCAGCTCTCAGCTCAATGGCTACCTCCGCATGGGCGATGAAATCCGTAATCTGCAGGGCAGCGTGACGTTCGGTTATGATTCATTCAATTCCGAGCGTAAAGTGCAGTTCGACGCCCTCGACAGAACATCACTGGGCGATTGGAACGGGTATCATTTCAGCACCGCTTGGCAACTCGCGCTTGGTATGCGTCGCGGCACCCTCAGCTTTATTCCTACGGCCCGTGTACAGTACCTCTACCTGCACCAAGGGTCTTACATCGAAGACGGTGGCGGCAATGGCCTGAACCTGAACGTCATGGGCAACAATACAGATTCCTTACGCGGTAGCCTGGGACTGGCTGCGCGCAAGGCCTTCATTCAAGAGAACAACACGAGCTTTGAGTTTGAATTGCGATCCAACTACACACGTGAGTTTATGACAGGAACGCAAGACTTAGAGCTGACGTTCGCAGCTGGCGGCACACCGTTCATCCTTCAGCGGGTCGGCAATACGCAAGGACTTTTTTCCCTCGGCCTCGGCGTCTTTTATAAGAACGAGCATGCCACAGTTGCATTCGACTATGACGGTGAGAAGGGCAGCGGTTATACCGGTCACACTGGTGCCGTAACGGTCCGTTTTAGGTTCTAATTCCAGCGTCGAGCCAGGAAATTCAGAAGCGGTAAGCGAACAGCGCCTGCGGAGCGAACTCGTTGGTGTTCCGGTCGCCCAGCTTGTTGAACCAAATCGAGAATTCGACGCCAACGAACACCCTGCCCGGCGTGCCATTCATCGCCTTGCCAATGTCCCAGCGAATTTGTTCTTGATTGAGGACGTGGGCCACCAGCTCATTGCCAAAAGAATCGCGCCGCTTGTCGATGAACTCCAGATGCCCGTTGATTGCGAAATCGTGACGCCCGATGGAGAACGGATACCCCCAATTGAAATCAATCATGTAACTGTCGGTTTGAGTCGGCGCACCACCATTTGCGACACCGGAGCTGTCATCGATGTACGCGGTAAAATCGAGATTGGCGAAATCAAATCCAGGCAAATCTAACGATAGACGCACACCTGGCAGATACTTGAGAACTTTGGCATCCATTGCCCAGTTGACGCCGGCGATAAGGCCGTGATCCGTGGTCGGCCCAAAGGCAAGATCATCGCCGTTGA
>WLXB01000123.1 GCA_012103295.1 Alphaproteobacteria bacterium
AGAAATCACAATGGGCGGGCACAAGTGCAAATTCGTTCCCGGGCAATATGCATCGCGTGGATGGGGCAAAATGATAGAAGAAGCTCTTTCCAAGGAAATTACGTATGTACTCAAGCAAGTTTTTTTGAGTTATGAACTCGCGCATCACTTCAGAAATTCGAAGCTCGACCGGCGCCTGCCCGATCAAAAGATCATGAACCTTCGAGCCCATTTCTGTTGAATGACCCGAATAATTTGCGACCAATCGTTGGCCCGTTTCAACGTCATTCGTGCATGCCAATCCGGCGTCGGAAAGCTGCTGGTCATAATCACCGGAGATGACAGACCGTAAACGCTCAACACTTTTTAAGTCGAGCACCCCCTGAGCGTGTTCAAAATAGAAATCATTCATACTCTAAGATAAGCGATATGCGGCACAATCGGTGAGCGTACTAGTTCATACTTATTCAAATCAAACATTTCCAGCATCGCCTTCGACTCGCCTGGCCAATCGACACACGCCATTTCATCAAACACAATTATTGAGCCCTTAGCCATCCTAGGTAAACAGACTTCGAGAGCGACCTTTGTCGGTTCATACAAGTCCATATCCAAATAGAGCAAAGATACAATAAGGCTAGAATCATCTTCGACAAACGGTCCGATCGTCTTAGAAACGTCCCCTTTTACCAACTCCATTCTTTTGACTTGTGGGATTCGGCGGGTCTCTTCCAGATTGATCACTACATCTCTCAGCGTTTGCTCCCAATGGCTGACATCAAAATGCCCCTTCTCATAACGATGTGGATCACCTCCTGTCGTCGGCACATCCTCCTCTGAGACGCTGGGAAAGCCCTCAAAAGTATCAAACCCGATTATCCGTCGGCTAAAGTTTGCCGGTTCGTATATTTCACTTAAGTGAAACCAAGTGGTTAATCCACCACCGTAAAGAACCCCGCATTCTATTATTGAGCCCGGGATAGGTAATATCTCTTGGAAAATCTGCTGCTTAAAAATAAAACGAGCAATGTCACGATGCCTCACCCAATTCGTAAAATTGGTGAGCTTCTGGGTCAGGGTTGTCGGCGCCTCATCGAACAATTTCTCTATGTTTTCAATGGCATTTTGCTCATTGCCAGGAATATACCGTGTCGAAAAATATTCCGCTTCAGAGGCCTTATCATTTCCAGTCATACTTTTTTCCAAGCTAAAGTAAGTGAACTGATTTCAAGGAGTCGCCTCCCCATCATCAGATATTATCTACGGCGTACCGCTTCATTGTATACAGATCAAGTTGTTTTGACCTACTGAGGAAATATGCAACTCATTTTTTGGCACGACTGAGAATTACACAATAGTAACCAGCCCAGATAGGCATGACGGAGTTATAATATGATCTCTGATTTTGCATGAGATTTACGAAACGACTGCAATAACTCAACTTCAGATGATTTCCACTATTGAGAGACAAACACACGTGTTTAGAATATTGGCGTAAGCCTGGATTGCTTCCTATTGTAAAACATTCTTTCCGATTTCTCGTGCCAGATAACTATATGTCGATAACCAAATAGAGCAATTGGTCTGTGTCGGTGACCAGTATTCCTAGGAAAATCATTGATGATCAAAACAAGCGAATCCCAAGTTGCCGTCAAATGGACAGACTGGCCCTATTATGACGAAGATCACTACGAAGCCGTTAATCGCGTAATTAAATCTAATCGCCTTTTTAACGGTCCGGAACTAAAGGAATTTGAAAAGAAATTTTGCGAATTCTCAGGTAGCGAATTTACTGTCGGCCTGGGTAACGCCACACAAGGCCTACACTTGGCGCTTGCTGCAACTGACATCGGCGTGAACGATGAAGTTATTGTCACTCCCTATTCATGGATTTCGAGTGCCTCATGTGTCCTGATGCAAAATGCTATACCGGTTTTTGCAGATATTGAGCCGCGCACTTTCGGATTAGACATCAAATCAATAGAAGAAAAAGTAACAGCAAAAACAAAAGCCGTTGTTCTGGTGCATATGTTCGGCTATCCAGCCGAAATAGAAGCAATATCAGATTTTTGTCGATCTAAAGATATTACTCTAATTGAAGATTGCTCTCATTCTTTTGGCCTTCGTGTTAACAGCACGCATGTTGGACTCTATGGAGACGTAGGAGTCTTTAGCATGCAGCAGCGCAAGCCGATTAGCACCGGTGACGGCTGTGCATTGATTACTAAACACAAAACTGTCGCGGAAAGGGTAAACCGCCTTCGTTCCTTTGGCGACAACGAGCTGAGTTATAATTATAGAATGTCAGAGTTTTCTGCCGCTCTGGGCTTAGTCGGCTTGCAAAGGATCGAAGAAGAAAACAAAAAACGCCGGAAGAACATTCGTGCGTTCTGTGATGCACTGCCGGGAGACAGCGCCTTACGGCCGATCCTATATCAGTCGGACAGAGCTGAGGCCGTCTATTACAGCCTCTTGTTAGACACTAAACTGATACACGGTGATGATGTTGACTCAAGTATCAGCCATGCGAATGACTTAGGTATTCCGGTGAAGAGAACTTGGCAGCCACTTAATCTGCATCCACACTTTAATCCAGAGTCTAATCCGGCGCGGGGCACCCCTTGGACGTCTCCATTCAACGCGGATACGAACGCCAATATTTCGTTCAAAGACGTACAACTACCCGTTTCTATAGACTACCAAGTCGGTAGGTTATTGGAGCTTGAACTGCATCCCCTTATCTCAGAGAGCCAAGCCGCAAATGCAGCATCTATTCTCGGGGCTACGTTCAGCAGATCAGATACGTGAAATTCTTACCCTACGAATCACAAGACTTCGATGAAGTACTCGCACTTCTCCAATCTGCATTCGACGATGATAGGCAAAGTCACAACTTTGAGGCGCTCGGCCGACTTTCTGACACCAGCCATTACAAAAGGTTTGTGATCAAAGAAAACAAGGTGGTTAAAGCGTATCTTGCGTATTGCACCAGAACTATACGTTACCTAGGTATCAGCTTCACAGCAGCATCTATTGGTCCGGTCGCCGTTAGTCCTAACGCTCAAGGTAAAGGTGTAGGGAAGCACCTCATGACCAGCGTAATGGCGCATCTATCAGCTAGCGAAATTGAATTCGTATATATTCAGGGCATCCCCAACTACTATCAGAGTTTTGGATTTAGGAAATACATCGACAAAATTAAGAGGATTATTCCTACATCTGATGTCACCCCGGACTCAGCAACAGTGAGCATAGACAATGCTTGCAAAGAACCAGCAGTATTCAAAGAATTATTCGATAGCTACGCAAACACGGTGAACTTCTCAGCAGATCGCAGTCTTGAAGAATGGCAGTGGCTACTCGATCACGCATCTAAGTCATATTACTTCTTTGAGCCGAAAGTAATCAGAGATCAAAGCGGTCTAGCCCTGGGCTACTTTTGTGAGGACCCATATATCTCGGACTCTCCACGAGAAGTTATTTTTAGGAATGATAAAGAGTCCATAGCTTCCGCTCTTTCCGCGCTGAAAAAATATTATGCGGATAAGGGATGCGATACTTTCGATCTAAAGATTCCTGACAACACGGTAGTCGCCAATTTGGTTGACTCTGAGGACTGTGAACGTGTTGTTCATGACAACCCTCATGGAGGCGACTTACTTCTAATATTTGATGAACTTGGCGCGGCTGAAAAACTTGCACCCACCCTCCATCACCTCTTGTCCGGTGTAGAGTCCCAGTTCGAAGCACAGGTGGCGCTCCAGAATTTCACGATACATTTCGGAGTCCAAGCTGGCGGAACGTTTGCGACAGTCGAAGAAATAACTGGCCCGTCTCCAGTCAATTTCGTGGACTTTATTGCCGGTAGGATTTGTGACGAGAGCTGTGCCGACATAGAAACAACTCCAGCGGCTGAGTACGCAAAAGTTCAAGAAATGTTGTTTGGCAAGCTACCAAAATTTGTGTTTCAAGGAGACAACATGTAGATGAAGTGATGATCTACCCTTATGGGCGCCTATGAAATTCCCGGGTATAAACCACGAGAAAACCCCTTGCTGCCAAGCTGACAATCTGGAGAAGTCATGACACCCGAAGAAAAACAGATCCGCAATCACATCCACAAGGTGAGAGAAACGATACCAACTGGAGTGTTGCAGTTTTTTGAGCGTGTTATTGAAGAATACACCATGCTCCCAATTGAGCGGCTCGTTGACCTATATTTCACAATTATCCAGTTGCAGCAGCGTGAAATACCGGGAGATTTTGTTGAGTTTGGCGTGTGGAAAGGCGGTGCACTGGGATGTATGGCCGTAGCAACAAACCAGAGCCCAGAGAACTATTTCAGCCTGTTGAACATGAACTCCGAAGAGAACCACGAGCCAGACCGACCAAATACTCAAGATTGGTCTACGGCTCTTGCAGGAAATCGGCGGCTATTCGGTTTTGACACATTCGAAGGTCATCCCGAGCCGCAAGATTGGGAATTGGACATTCACGGCACGAATCAGAACAAAGTATTTCATGAGGTCATGGATCGTGATGGAGAGTGGGCAGCAGTTTCGATACAGGACGTCCAGGAAAATCTCGCTAAACTTCTAGGTGACTACCCACAAGATCTCATAACTCTGGTGCGGGGCGATGCGTCCATTACCGGCCCTGAGTTCGCTTCTTCTTCAGATAATCGAGGCATAGCTCTGCTACGGCTTGATATGGATTGGTACGAGCCAACAATTAACTGCCTCAACGCGTTGGGACATCATATTCCCGTTGGCGGAGTTATAATTCTGGACGATTTCGGTCACCACCTCGGCGTACAAAAAGCAGCTGAAGAGTATTTTACGTCGATAGACAGGCGCTTTGACGTTACAAAAATTGACTACTCATGCGTGCGAATCGTTTTTCTGACTTAAGGTCTCAAGCAAGCACGCCGCCTAAAACGACCTAAACTTTATTTGATGCGACAGCAATCAGATAGTGGCAAAGCGGCGTAAAGCCAGTATGGAGAACTTCGTCGTTCATTCCAAAAATAAATACATTTTTCCAGTGCTTTTTTAGTCGCTCAGTTAGTTGATAAGCATCCATCATATTTACATGCCCCAGCTGAGAGAATTTTGATCCATAGGATTCAGCAGATTTGTTCGGCACACCTATGATCGCGCAACCATCATCTGATACTGAACCAAAAACGTTCTCTAAAAACGTATCGCACTCCGAGGGATAAATGTGCTCAAGAACATCAAGAAAGTAGACGGCATCAAAATTCCGTGACAGCGAGCCTTCTCTAAAATCGTGATACAAAAATTCTATATTGTCGCAGTAAGAAAGCCGGTCCTGATTATCGCTCAATTGCTTCTGATCAATATCAGTGCAAACGAGATTCGAAACACCTTGCGCCACAATTGGCGCCCCAAAACCGTCACCGCACCCGACCTCCAATACGCTTGATGCGTTTCTCTCGAGCATCTTGGATACAAATTTGTAGCGAGACGCACCGAAGACGATCGCTTTGGGATCATTTCGATACGTATTCGAGTATGCAGGCCCCAGTGTAACCCTATCTTCGGGCAACTGGTCTTTTATTGACAGCCAGAGAGACTGTGAATCTTCCATGTAATCTCCATATCCGGAAATATTGCACTTAACACATCCACGAGGAACAATTGCCAGGCATGTTTACCAAGGCTTCTAGACATCAAGTGTCGAAAGAAGCATTTTACCAACACCGCCACCTCAACCAATCATACCTAATTATCAGTCGATATGCGCCATCAAGTTATCAAAGTCGTCATTAAGCCATATCCATTTTTGATTATCCTGAAATATTTTTGGCGTTTCGTCAGGATCAACCATCCAATTCAAATTAATAAATTTATTCGACGTCGTTTGAATGTCCGAGAAATTTACATTGAACATCTTGAATGGACATTTTGAATAGAATAGCACCGTGACGACGCCATTATTAACTATGAAATTGTCGTCAGCGTCTTCATAAAGTGCGAGACGTAAGTCTAGATCGTGCGCCGCAAAGTCAACAACGTTCCAATCGTACTTCCACGCTGCCCTTTCATTGAAGCAATCCTCAAAGTCGGGAAGGACAAGCACTCTTTTGCCATTCTCTTCGAGAACTTTACTAAACCTATACCAAGCATCGAGGTTAGAGTTACGGGCGGTCTGAAACTGACTCGTACGAAGTGATATGGTCACATACGAATGGCCGCGGGTGTACGTCCTAACAAGATTCTTAGCGTGTGCAGAGGACTGAAAGAGCTGAACTTTAGCCCCTTGTTCGTACAGACCAAGCATCAAACGAGGTGAATAGAAATTGAGGTATTTCTTTCCAATGTCTGGGTAGCCTGGTGGGTAGTTAGGAGCCACCACCTGACTCGGCGGGTCATACTGAATATTAGTCCTTATAACAGTTGGCAGAAGTTTAGGAATCTGCCCTAGAATGTGTTGGACACGCCACCTCTTCTCAGAGCTTTCGTACTCATGGTCTCTTTGGCTCATGCGACGAAAGTCAGGTGCGATAACGTTAAGATAGATAGACGTGAAAGATGTAAATTGACGCGCCGCTTCAGCGTTAATGAGAAAATTAGCAAAGTCAAAAGTAACCGGTGCTAACCGCGTATCATAGTACACGTTAAGAGGCATATTAGAGCTCTTTCTAAACCATCAACGGCTGACTAAATTACCTTAGCCGCCCGCCGACAACATCGCCTTATATTTCGACTGAATAGGCCATTTAAATTGTTCTACTGACGTCCGTCGCGCGACACACATGAGTGTCGCCTCAGGCGGAGCAATCACACGATTAGCCGGGCCCTTCGAAAAGTCGATAAATTTCACACCTGACGCGTCTTTGTACCTCGCTTGCAGGTACTGCAAGGCAAATCCGTTCTGATCGAAACCATCAAGATAAGCGGTTGGGCACAAATTCCAGAACCCGTGATTGACGGAGGTCATCGGCGCCATCGTAATAATATAGCCGCCCAGTTTCGTCATCTCGCACATTGATCGGAACGCATTTCCAATATTGAAACAATGCTCAAGCGTTCCCGTATCGATTACAAGATCATAGGTTTGATGATATTCAGCAGGTAACAACTCATTTAAATCGACTATCTTTTCCGGACCGCGTAATTTTTTAACGTCAATAAAATCAGATTGAACCCGCAAGTGCTCAAAGAGACTTTCTGTTTCATAAATCGGGCCAAAGTCAGCTGGAAGGCCATGGTACTTCTTAACTTGCTCATGATCACTTCTGACTCTTAAATTGGGCCCAATTTCCTCACCAAAAAGACTAGCGAGCGATTTCTCTGAGACGAGCAAATCCGGATAAGAAAGGCATGCCGCACGTGTCATGGTCGACTCGACGATTGCCGGATCCCTCTGTGCCAAAACAGATTTAACGAGAGATAGGTAAATTTCGTCGATTGCCATGCGCGATCACCAATGAGCATTCAATTTAAAGAACGTTTGTATGGGCGTGACCATCTCAATGCAAGACTGTGCGAGGGGTTATCATGACCCGGGCCTATTATTCTCACGTTCGGCTTGGGTCTACATCCAACTCAGGTACATCGAACCTGAGTTCAGCGGGTTCTTCGCGGAATTTGATCGGGTTGCCGACATGCTTAAGCCCTGCCGGATCAATTACAACCATGTCACGTGCAGCAGCGTGCTCCTGCTCGAAGGCCTCGACCATATCAAGCACAGGCGCCCACGCCAGTTCTAACGGCTCTAGGATATCCATCCATTCCGCTTGCGTCTTGGTCTTAAAGGCGTCTCCCAACGCCTGCTTCACCGGTTCCTGGGCCACACAGTCGTCCGTGCAACAAAGGTCAAACAGGTCCATCCGGTCGAGAACGGTCAATAGACTGGTCGCGAACTTTGGCTCACGCCCGGTTAGGGCGATATAGCGTCCATCTTTGGTTTCATAAATATTATAGAAAGCAGCTCCGCCAATGGACCGCCCCTCTCGCGTTGTGGGCGCTATACCTTCGGCGAGAACAGGACCGGTCAAATGTGCCGTCCAAGACAAAAGTGTGTCGTACATGCTCGCGTCAACGTAATCACCCAGTCCGGTTTTCTCACGTCTATAGAGCGCCATTAGAATCCCTGAGAGTCCGACCAATGAGGACCCCATATCAGCGCCGGGCAAGCCAGGCACCACAGGTTTAGCGTCACCGCCATCATTGATGGCAAGCAGGCCAGTAAGCGCCTGAGCGCCCATGTCATGAGTAGGGTTTCCCGAAAGCGGCCCTGTTTGTCCAAAGGCTGACACGGAGCAATAAATGATCTTTGGGTTGCGCGCCTTGACGGCTTCGTAATCGACACCAAGGCGCTTCACCACGCCTGGTCGAAAAGCCTCAACAAATACATCCGCCGTTTCACACATTTTTAGAAGCCGCTCACGGTCATCATCAGCCTTAAGATTAAGGCATATGCTTTTCTTGCCGCGATGGGTGTTCCGAAACCAAACTGAATGACCGTCTTGGAATGGGCCGTATTTCCGCGCGGGCTCACCCCCGGGTGGTTCGACGCGAAGGACGTCAGCTCCGTGATCTGCCATCATAAGAGTCAGATGCGGCCCCGGAAGATACATTGACAGATCGATAACTCGAACACCTTCAAGCTTCATCGTGGCAGACCTCTACGGCAAATGTTGGTCGTCCTGGCCGTCCGATACGCTCCACTCAAATCGCTCCCGCATCTCTAAGTGCCGCGATGCTTTGGTCGTCGTAGCCAACGCCTCTGAGTAATTCATCCGTATCCGCGCCCAGTTTAGGCGCGCTGCGTATAGGAACCCGTTTGCCATCCAGTTTGATTGGATTGTTCAACACGCGTAGACCCGGCCGATCAGGGTGATCAACCTCGGTGATCATATCGATCTCTTCAACGAACGGATTATCAAGGGCTTGAGCCATGTCATAGACCGGTGAGATCGGGATGATACCCTTAAACTTTTCCACCCACGCCTCGGTCGGCATTTTAGAAAATATTTCGTCGAGGATCACAGTCAACGCAGCTCGGTTTTCTAGCCGCCCACTTAAATCAGCGAACTTCGGGTCTTCGCCCAAATCTTTGCGGTCTAGTCCTTCGATCAATAGCCCCCAGAATTTCGGATTCTGGCACATGATAAAAACCCAGCCATCCTGACTTTTCACCAACTGACTCGGCGTTACCGACGGATGTGCACCACGTGGCGCCCGACCGGTCACCAATCCTTCATTGAGATACCACACTCCCGGATAGGTTAATTGGTGAAGCGCGGCTTCCATAAGACTAACGTCAACATCCCCGCCCTCCCCGGTTTTTTTGGCTTTTACGATTGCGGCTGTGACACCGTACGCCAGCATCGTTCCCGTCATAAAGTCGACAAGAGAAAGGCCAAAACGCGCCGGTGGTCCGTCCGGCTCCCCGGTAACAGAGAGGAAACCTGCCTCAGCTTGCATAAGATAATCATAGCCAGGCCAGGCCGCTCGCGAATTATCGCGTCCGTAAGCAGAAATGTGGCCACATACGATCTCAGGATTCACATCCTTCAGCGCCGCGTAATCTATTCCGAGCTTCGACGGCTGATTACCCCGCATGTTATTCACCACCGCGTCTGACTTTTTCACCAGCTTGTGAAGAACCTCTCGACCTTTCTCTGCCTTGAGGTCAAGCGTAAGACTGCGCTTGTTGAGATTAAAAGCCTGAAAGTACTCACTATCGTTCTCACCCAAAAAATAGGGGCCCGTCGAACGAGCAAAATCACCGCCAGATGCGGGGTTCTCGACCTTAATAACTTCGGCCCCCATATCAGCCATGAACATTGAACAGTACGGACCTGCCCCGTACTGCTCCATCGTAAGTATGCGCAACCCGTCAAGTGGAAGAGACATTAAATTTTGTTCCGTTCAATGAGTTGCCTGGCAATAATCACCTTTTGCATCTCGTTCGTACCCTCCCCAATCGCCATCAAAGGTGCGTCCCGGTACAGGCGTTCAACAATGAATTCTTTGGAATAGCCGTAGCCGCCGTGAATGCGCATGGCCTCTAGAGAGTTTTCTATCGCTGCTTCAGACGCATGGTACTTGGCCATACCCGCTTCTAAATCACAACGGCGGCCTTCGTCATAAGCTGTCGCAGCCTGCTCAACCAGCAGCCGTGACGCCTCGTAACGCGTCGCCATCTCCGCCAGCTTTATTTGTATAGCCTGATGCTTGTATATCGGTTTGCCGAATGTCGACCGTTCCTGGCTATAACGCACGGCTTCATCCAAAGCTCTTTTGGCAATCCCCACTGATCGTGACGCGACATTAATCCGGCCGAGTTCCAATCCACCGACAGCTTGATAGAAACCCTGGCCTTCTTCGCCACCGATTAGATTTTCAGCAGAGACCCGGAAATCTTCGAACACCATTTCACCAGAGTCGATGCCCTTATAGCCGAGCTTCTCTAGGCGCCGAGAAATACTAAATCCTTCCCCCTTCTCCACGATAAACATACTCATACCCTGGCGCGGAGGATCTGCATTTATGTCTGTCTTGGTCAGGAAGGCGAAGCAGGTGCCTTCAATCGAATTCGTAAGCCAGGTTTTGGTGCCGTTGAGAATGTAGCCATCGCCGTCACGAACGGCCCGCGTACGGATACCCTGTAGGTCCGTCCCG
>WLXB01000001.1 GCA_012103295.1 Alphaproteobacteria bacterium
GACGGCTGTTGCCATCATCAAATGAGAATTGAAAACACCGGTCAGAGACATCCACACTTCGGAGACCCTGGTGACCACTTTGGCATAAGTTGAAGCTGACAAGCCGAGGCCGCCCCATTCTTGTCCAATGGTCGCGCCAAACAGCCCCATCTCTTTCATCTGAGAAACCATATCGTTCGGATAAGTATCTGAATGCTCAAGTTCCATGGCGTAGGGGGCCACATCTCGATCAAGCCACTTATCAATGCTGTCCAGAATTAGGGACTCATCCACATCTTCAAATTTCGCGTCTTTCGGCGCCATCGGGAGCCCCCCTGGTTTGAATCTTGAACGGGTGTTCTAGCCAATCAGTACCTCAGCAGCGATGGGTATCTGCGTCAGATGGCTATTTGTCGGTAATTCTCGGACAAATACTTCTTTTGTCTGTTCAATCACTCTATCTAAGATAAGATGTACAGACAAATTATATTTGTCCGGACGTATATAGTTTCATAAATGTGCCAGGGATATCGGCTTTCTAAGGACTGGCTTGCAGTCACGTGTGGCCCAGTTTGAAAGTGTAAGTGGGGATAGTATGGGGAATTCCGAATCTGGGGCTCTGCACAGCAGTTCGTCTGGACCACGCTACCAGGCTCTTGCAGATATTCTCCAGAACGAAATTGAGTCTGGGGTCTATCCTGTCGGAACACGAATGCCCACAGAACTCGAACTCTGTAATCGTTTCAGTGTAAGCCGTTTCACTGTTCGAGAAGCGTTACGACGCATGATCGACAACGGCATGATTTTAAGACGCCAAGGCTCTGGCACTGTCGTGGTGTCGAAAAATCCGACCACGATGTTTGTTCAAAAATTAAACTCAATCGACGAACTACTGCAATACTCGATCGATACCCGTCTGAAGGTCGAGAACTCTGTTGCCGTAGAAGTCGATGTAAATACGGCACGAATGATCGGATGTGAACCAGGAGACGCTTGGCATAAAATAGAATCCGTCCGGTATCTCGACGAAAAGTCACCGATCTGCTGGACAAATGTTTATGTCCGCCCAGAACACAGTAACCTTGCGGACCGCATCGGCGAAGATGCGACCCCAGTATTTATGATCATTGAGAAAGAGTTCGATGTGGTTGCTGAAGAGGTCACGATGGATCTATTCGCTGGCTCAATCGAAGAAACCAAAGCATGGGCTATGGGAGTGGAGGCAGGAAGCCCAACACTAATCATTGTGCGCAAATACAAAGATAAGACGGGGCGAGTGTTTGAGGTGTCGGTGAGCGAGCACCCAGCGGGCCGGTTCACTTTCTCAATCGACCTGCTTCGCAGTTCAAATACGGATTAAGTCTATTCCGCCGCGACACTGGGACAACTGACGTTAGTTCCACCTAATCCACAGTATCCGTTCGGGTTCTTGGCTAAATATTGTTGATGATAATCCTCGGCGTAATAAAACGTCGGAGCTTCCAATATCTCGGTCGTGACCGGCCCATAGCCTGCTTTTTCAAGAGCCACAGAAAACGCATCCTTTGAAGTTTTGGCTAGATCAAGCTGCTCCCTTTTTGAAACATAGATACCTGACCGATATTGAGTTCCAGCATCATTGCCCTGGCGCATCCCTTGCGTTGGATTGTGCGCTTCCCAGAACACCTTCAACAATTCAGAGAACGTAATTTTCTGCGAGTCATAGCAAACCAAAACAACCTCATTGTGGCCCGTCATGCCCGAGCATACTTCCTCATAGGTTGGGTTCGGCGTGTGGCCGGCGGCATAACCTACTGCCGTTGTAAAAACACCGTCCAATTCCCAGAAAACCCGTTCGGCACCCCAAAAACAGCCTAGGCCAAAAATTGCGGTCTCAAGCCCCTCTGGAAATGGCGCTTTGATTGGATTGCCGCTCACATAATGCTTATTCACAAGGGGCATAGCATCTGCCCGCCCTGGCAATGCCTCTTCCTGGCTGGGCAACTCTGTTTTCTTACGCGAATTAAAGAGCATCGGCCGGATTCCAATCATGTAGAGAATTTGAACGAATATCGGGCTCCTTGGCGTTGCAGACAAGCCACAGACAGCGAAAAACACCCTGTCACCTCGTTTATTTTGCTCATCTGTTGGGCGTTTTGTCAGGAATAGCGGCGAAGCACTATTTGTACGTACTAGTAATTATCCAGACACGTCGTAGGCCTTTTGCCGAGGCCATGCGAGCAAACAGCCGATTCCAATTTATTCTTGGGGAGAGAATATATCATGTCCAACACCCGACTTTTACGCGCTGCGCTTCTGGCGTCAGTTGCGTTCGGTTTCGCAGCGGAAGACGCCGCCGCCCAAATCGAAGAAATAATAGTCACAGCTCGTAAACGTGAGGAATCTTTGCAAGAGATTCCAATGTCAATTACCGCTTTTGACGCCGCTGCGCTCGAACGCAATCGCATCAATGATATTAGCGACTTGGCAAAGTATACACCTGGCTTGGTCTTCGACGCCGGCTTTGTGCCCCAAGATACTCGTCCCCAAATTCGTGGCCTTCCAGCCACGCGTGGCCGCCCGCCCGTGGGTGTCATGATCGATGGCATCGACGTATCTTCTGAATCCATGCTCACGGCCGGCGGTGGCATGTTAGCTAATCTTCGCCTGATTGATGCTGAACGGATCGAAGTCGTTAAAGGTCCGCAGAGCGCCCTGTACGGACGTGTCGCCTTTGGTGGCGCTATCAATTACATCTCGAAGAAGCCCGGTGATGAATTCGAAGGCAACTTCACCGCAGATGTTGGTGATTACGGTCAGTTCGAACTCCGCGGTGCCATTAGTGGCCCGGTTTCAGACAAAGTCAGCCTTGGCCTTAACGCCGCCTATGCGGAACACGATGGCTATTACGAAAACGCCTTAGATGGACAGAAGCTCGGTGGATTTGAAAGTGCTGGCTTCTCCATTGCGGCGCACTTTGAACCATCCGACAACTTTACGATGGATACACGGATTTCGTATTCAGAAGACGACTATGCGCCCCGTGCCCAAACCCTTCTTTCGCTGTCGACCAATAGCAGTGTTGCAATTGACCTTCCTGCGAGTGCGGTAGGCCTCCTTATTCCAGGACAGTTCGGGCCCACCCCCCTTCCGGCCCAAGCGTTTGTTCCACGCTTTGGCGAGATCACTTCATCCGGCCAGGTATTTTTGAGCCAGGATGCGATCACAGGAGAACGCTTCAAGGGCTCGACATTAGATTCTCTGATTATCAGCAACGTCTTTGAATATGAATTCGACAATAATATCTCGCTGACATCATGGACCGGCTTCACTCGGGCCGAGGCCACACAGAATCAGGATGTCGATTTCTTTGGCACGGCGCCTGGGTTTAACGTGCTTCCGCCGCCCGCTGGATTTGCAGAAACACTGCCGTTCCTGTTCCAGTTTGACCTGGACACGACAACCAAGCAGTTCAACCAAGAAGTCCGCATTGGCGATCTGAAGTCAGACGGCCTTCGCTGGTCTGTTGGTGGGCAATATTGGCAGGAGCGTGTTGATCAACTGAACAACAACCTCATCTCTCTGATGTTTGGCATTCCAGGCTTGCTGCCCTCTGCCGCCCAGAACATTGCTGGTATTACAGTGCCTCCGGCGTCACCAGAATTCAGAGATACGAACCATTGGTCAGTCTACGGTATCGTTGAATACGACATCTCAGACCAACTCACGGCGACAGTCGAAGCCCGCTATTCCGATGAAAACTTGGATGTAGGCTATGTCGAAGGTGGCCGCGGCGCCGTCGGCTTTGTTGCACCGTTTCCTCCCTTCAACGCGCCAGTTCAGGTTAACGTCGGGCCGACTGTCGTCCTTGACTCAAGTGACGACTTCTTCACACCGCGTTTTGCTCTGGAGTACCAAGCAACTGACACCAACCTGCTTTACGCATCTGTTTCTAAGGGTGTGAAGCCGGGCGGCGTCTCGACAATTGCTGGCACTGCTGCAGGCAATGGTCGTTTCTTCCCAGAGAAACTGTGGAACTACGAGATCGGTTCTAAGAATTCCTTTGCTGACGGCAAAGCGATTGCAAACGTAACCGGGTTCTACATGGATTACTCGGGCAAGCAGGTCACGCTCCTCGAGCCAAATCCAGATAACGCGCAAGGCAACGATCTAGTCGTGCGGAACGCAGGCTCTGCTCGGGTCTATGGTTTGGAAGTTGAACTTGCTGTAAACCCAACCGAGGAACTGAACTTGTCCCTGGGCTATACCTACCTGGATAGCAAGTACACGGACTTCGTCGTCACGACCACGAGCGCACTTGGAATTGCGTTGGCCGGGAACTGTACGCCGATCGCACTGCCAAATGGTCTTGGGTCTTGCTCAACAGACTTCTCCGGAGAACCTCTTGAGCGCACGCCGAAGCATGCTTTAACCGTGGCTGCCTCTTACCGCACGCCAGTGTCGAACAGCATGGATTTGGTGGTCGACCTGTCTGCTCAGTATCAGAGCAAGCGGAACCAAGACTCTAACGCGTTCCATTACTTCGGCTCGTACGTCAACGTAGATGGCCGTATTGGGGTCGATACGGATCAATGGTCTGTATTCCTGTACGGGGAAAATATCTTTGGTGACGACACAGTTAAAAGTGGCCAGGGCTCGGGTGATTTCTCAGCTCTTGGCAATCTCGCCATCATCACGTTTGAGCCAGACAAGCCTCAAGGCGGCGTCCGCTTCAACTATCGGTTCTAAACGACCGGTCAGCGATACAAACAAAAAGGGCGCCTTTGTTTAAGGCGCCCTTTTTTCGTACCTGCTTCGCTCTATTCGGCCGCTTGGGACACAGCTCCGGTAAGTTCATCGACAACTTCACCTGTGGACATAACTCGTCCCCAAAGACGCAAAAACATGGCCTCGTAGGCCGACTGGGCTTCATCGTCACAGGTGCCTGTGGCATCTGAGACCAAGACAACGCCAAATCCTCGGTCGGATGCCTCCATAGCCGTCATGCCAACACAGTTATTCGTCGATACGCCGACCGTAACAATATTCGAGATTTCCATGGCACGCAGACGGCTTTCGATCCCGGTCGAAGCGAACGCACCCATAGTGACTTTGTTGAGCACTGTCTCGCCTGCCTTCGGTGCAATGGCGCTAACAATCTCATGCTCCTTCTGACCCTCGATATTATTTGTCGCCCTTACAATGCCTCTGATGTGAAGAGGCACATCAGAACAGTCCTCATGTTCAGCACCGTAGGTTACGTAAACCACTGGAGCACCCGCATCGCGAAACGTCTTCAGTAGCCGCTGAGTATTGGGGAGAATAAGCTTCTCAATACGGGAGAATCGATAGTCTGCCTCTTCCAGTCGACCTTGTTCCCTCAGCAAATTTCCAAGTCCATGGTCAGGGCTACCTGTTGCATACTGCATATCAACTACGATCAGAGCCGTGGTTTTTGGGCCTATCGAAAATGAGCTACTAAACTCTTCGATGTAGTCTGCAGTCATTGTTCCGCTCCCGAGAACGTGAGATGGCACCGAACCATTTGATCGTATTCTTAGCATTTGTCAGGAATATGCAAAAGGCACACACGCTGTCTCAGTGCCATAATGCGGTCATAGCAGTTGTGAGACTTGGCCTGGCTCGAAAAAGATTAAACACTCGACATTCAACAATCATTCTGGAGCGCCAATGCCATGACTAGACAAGAAGCCGACGCCACCCTTGAACGTAGAAGCCTATTAGGTGGACTAGGTGCTGGCCTAGCGCTCGCCTTTGGAACAGCCGCAAAGGCTGCCGGTCCCGAAGCTGACCCTGCAATTGAGTCAGAGAAGGAAAAAATCGTCACTGATTTCTGTAAGGCATGGTCGATGAGGGATGCTGACGCTCTAACTGCATATTTGGCTGATGACATCGAATACCACATGTTTGAGGGACGCCCACCGATCAACGGCATTCCAGAATTCAGTGGTCAGCTAAAGCCATTCATGGCGTCTATGCGTGAAATCGATTGGGAAATTCTTCGCTCGACCGTCATGGGAGATATCGTTCTCAATGAGAGAATCGACCACTTCCTCAGGCCAGAAGGCTCTCAGGCACCCGACAATCATTTCCATATCATTGGCGTGTTTCTGGTGAGAGATGGCAAAATAAAATACTGGAAGGATTACAACCTGTCGGGAACCCTATAAGGCCACGCCTCTGTACCCAGGTTGGGTCTAGGCTGCCGCAGCCTCGGCCTTGAGCATTCCATCTATCAGGAACCCTTGGTACATCTCAATGCCAAGATCGGACCCAATTTCCTTGGCCCGGTCTACGTCAACTCGACTCAGGACAGGCTGAATCCCTGATTTTCGGAGTTTCTCTATGAGCTCTCGATTCTCGTAGAGGTCTTCCTCAGCATTTGGGTGCCACTGTAATTTGGCAATTTGGGCTTCGAGAAATCCAATATTCACCAAGCCGATAGCTGATGGCGTAATTTGATCAATCGCAATTTGCGCTCCCTTAGAGCGCAGATGATCCCTGGCGATGGCATAACCGTCATAATTCAGCACGGCATCAGCTTGACGGAACTCGATGACCACGTTGCGCATTACGTCAGACGAGGTGCTTGCGATAAAATTATCGAAGGCCTTACTAAATACGCTTGGGATATTCAGATTTATGGATAATTTCTGACCTTCGGCACGCTTCACCAGCGTATCGAAGGAATTGAGCATGATGGTATCAAGTATCTTCGTTAATTCGCCAAAGCGATCACTGTTTTCGCTCAGATCAACTCCGTCAAAGAATGGCTTTTTAAGTGAATCGATACCGATGAAATACTCAGTCATCTTGGTTTTAACCGGACCGCGCTCAGGCAGCACGCATACTTGTTGTCCACGACAAAATGTCTTGAGGAATTTATCTGCACCTGCCTTACGATATCCATCAATAAGCTTCTTAAGATCATGCTCCGTCAATTCACGGCCGGCGCCGTCGTTGCCCTGCCCCGCTCTGGACGCCTTACCATACGCGACAACAATCTTAGCCGCGGCCGCGAAATCCGTATCGAGGTTGTAGTGCTCAAAAACCAAGCCGCTACTATTAGTGGTCGACTGAGCATCGTTTCCGCCCGCGCCGATCTTAGATAGCACCTTGAACAACGCGACCTTAACGTTGGGAATAAACTGTCTGGCAGCTTCAGTTTTGTCATTAAGTATGAGCCCGTAGTCCAGCCTGTCGAGGCGATAGACCTCGCCCTGCGCAGCGGTAATCATACGCGTTAGAACAGCATCTATATTCTGCCCTAATGGCGCGACTTGCTCTTCTTCACGCGCACAGCCGGACGCCCGCATAACAACCAATGTCTGGCCCTTACGCGATTCTGTTCTAAGCTCACCAAGTCTATTGAAGAGGCTTTCTAGCGCACCGATTTTGCTCATGGATTCTTATTGATCGGCCGACGACAAACCAGCCTACCCTTACTACCGACTTATTTCAGCCACCCAAAATCGAGGTCATTCTAAAACACCGCCTACCACTAACCGGCGAGTTTTTGCCTCGTTGCCTGCATCATGCCACGAAGTGCGCTCTATGTATGACAATAATCGACACTATAGTTGCGATGCACGACCGTTTTGAATGGAAACCTGCACCGGTGTAGGGCCTAACGCGTTGAAAAGCTGGACCCGTTCAATCACAGGTGCTGATTCGAACCGTAAAGCTGGATTCAACCTTGCGTAGAAAGTCTGCGCACGTATTCCTCGAATGTGTTTGCTTTGCGCCCCAATACCAATTCTAGGATTCTCGAGTTCCCTAGAAAACCGAAAGCATCGTAGTGCTCGTTCATAATGCTCATCTGTCTGACGCGATCATCTGACGCGCCACCCGCTTTCGCTTTTTCTTGCATCGCTTTGATGGGCACCTGCTCCGCGGTAACCGGTTTACTGATCACTGTACTAATAATATCTGCCATGTCTGTTTGGCTAAGCGACTCAGGCCCTGCAAGTTCATAGGTGCCGTAAAGCCACCCGTCGTCGAGCGTAACCTTTGCCGTCGCGTCAGCGAGGTCAAGCAGGTCCACAACATTGAATTTAATGTGAGTGTTAAAGGGCATCGCGTGAACACCCTCGTTTGTTACTTTTTTCCAGATAGGCTCTAAATGCTGCATATAGCGCATTGGTTGAACAATCGAGTATGGAATCCCCGACTCTATCAGCATCTCTTCTGTATCAAGCTTCAAACTATGATGCCTTACCTCACGCCTCAGAGGATGCATGACCGAGTAATAAACAAACTTTGATAATCCTGCCTCTTTTGCAGCTGATACGAAGTGACCAGTCATGGTCTTTTCGTCAGGGTGCATCGGTGGCCCGATATGAACGATAGCGTCACACCCCTCGAGCGCAGACTTAATCGTCTTGGGATCATCCATATCGCCAACTGCGATCTTGGATGCACCCAAAGTCTTCATTTCATCTTCTTGATTTGCGTCCCGAACGAAAGCTGTAACGACAGCTCCCTGATTGGACAACGCCTTCACAACCGGCTTGCCTGTGCGGCCATGCGATCCCGTCACTAGCACTGACATCGCCATCGCTGCGTCTCCTAGATAAAATTGGGTTTAGTTAGAATTCAGACAGTAATCGTCCGAGACCGTGCACCTTATCTTCTATGCCGTTGGCGCGTAGCGCATGCCAGTAGGTTGCTGTGTTAATCGCAATCACCGGTTTACCGAGCCATGCCTCTGCTTCTGCCGCAAGACCGATCATGCTGAGGTTGGTGCCAACCTGAACGATGGCATCGACGTCATCACCATCAAGTTCTTCTCTTATGAGCTTGCGGAGTTGATCTTCCGGCACTTCAGCAATAGCCGTCCAGCTGGGGCATTGCAGGCAAATATCCCGCACGACCTCAAAGCCACATTCTTCGAAGTAACCTTTTACTTCAGCATTCGCGATCGGATAGTAGGGGGAAACGAAAGAAATTTTCTTAATATTCCCATACGCATTGAGTGCTGCCGACGTCGCATGTGATCCGACACTAATCTTGATGCCGGATTCATCCTCAACCTTCTTTACAAAGGCATCTGCTCCGGCAATCCCATCATAGAATGTCACGGCGGACATCCCCATAACGAGATAATCTGGCGAACAGGTCATGACGCTGCGGACCGCATCTAGAACGCCTTCCGAGATTTTAGTGGTCCCTGCCAAGAACGTTTCATTACTGATCGCCTGTGAATTGGGCGTAAAGATACGGCTGTAGTGATTGGTCACTCCGGGCACCCGCATCGCCTCGAAATCTGGCTGCACAATGGTGTTGGTTGATGGACCAAGCACACCGAATTTCTTTTTCCATCCCTGAACGTCCGTCATAGTTTCCCTCGTTTTTTAAATGTCCGCGCATCTTGCCGCAGCAATCATCCCTCGCGCTTTGATATACCGCAAATGAGCCATATGCAGCGGTCAGGGGCAAGGGCGTGTCGGGTCAATCAGTCACGCGATGACCATTATTTGCCTCATACAGGCCGCTCAGGCGCTTCGCTCTTTGGCAGCTTATCGGGTGGACCGCTGACACTCTCATCCGCATTGGTCAGAGTTTGGAACCGCCGCGGTAAAATTGGAGTTGAACGCCTGTTGTGACGCAACCGATCCGCCCTGGTGCTAACCGCTGAAACAGACGGGCCTTGGTCAGTGAGCGCGTACAAAAGCCCGCTAACATCGATCAGCTTGTCAGCCAAAACATGAATCACGATTCCGTCCTTCTGCACGACACCCTCAGCGTAAAGTAAGCTAGAGCGCAGAATTTGTTTGCGAAATATTTGAAAGGTTTTGGGCCAAACAATGAGGTTCACCACTCCGGTCTCATCTTCCAGAGTAATGAAAACCGTGCCTTTGGCACTGCCTGGGCGTTGGCGACAGATCGACAACCCCGCAACAGCCACCTTGGTATTCGCCGGAATGGCATACAGATCATTGGCGGTAACAGCGCCCCGTTGAGACAAATCATCGCGAAGAAAAGCCACTGGGTGCTGACGTAAGGTCAATCGCAAGGCCGTATAATCTTCAACCACTTGCTCCCCAAGAGAAAGGTCAGGCAACGGTGGGGGTAATTCGAATACCGCATCTGCCCCACCTTGCAATCCGGCAGGAGGTGGCTTTTCTTCATCAGAAGCAAACAATGGAAGTGGCGCTTGCTTGAGCGCCTTCACCGCCCACAGCGCCTGACGACGACTCAAAGACGCGTTATCCAAAACAATCGAAGCAAAAGCATCAGCCTTAGCCAGCTTCTCAAGCGTATCAATTAACGTTGTGCTGTGATCTGGGAACCGTTGCCAAACATCATAGGGATCGCGGTAACCATCGCCCCTCGCTTCAGCAATAACGCAGGCATCCGATTCCTTCAGCCCTTTGATCTGACGAAAGCCAAGCCGCAACGCCACACCCTTGGCCGCCGTCGCTGGCTCAAGAATACAATCCCATTCACTGGCATTGATATCGACAGGCAAGAGAACCACGCCGTGCCGCTGCGCATCCTGAATAATTTGAGATGACGCATAAAACCCCATCGGCTGGCTGTTCAATAAGGCACAAGCAAACGCCGCCGGGTAATGACACTTCAACCACGATGAAACATAAGCGAGTAAGGCAAAGCTAAAGGCATGGCTTTCTGGAAAGCCATACTCGCCAAATCCCTCGATCTGTTTAAAACATCGTTCTGCAAAGGCCTGCGTATAGCCATTACCCAGCATGCCTTTGATAAATTTTTCGCGGAAGATCTCGATTTTTCCGTTACGACGCCAGGCCGCCATCGCCCGGCGCAAGGAGTCAGCTTCATCAGGCGTAAACCCTGCGCCGACAATGGCAATACTCATGGCTTGCTCTTGAAACAGCGGCACACCAAGAGTGCGCTCTAAAACACCGCGCAGGCCTTCGGACGGATACTCGACAGACTCTTCTCCGCGCCGGCGGCGTAAATACGGGTGCACCATGTCACCCTGGATCGGCCCCGGCCGCACAATCGCAACTTGGATGACAAGGTCATAAAGAGTCTTAGGCCTAAGTCGCGGCAACATACTCATCTGCGCCCGGCTCTCAACCTGAAAAACCCCAACAGTATCGGCCTGTTGAAGCATATCGTAGGTCGCCGGGTCTTCTTGCGGAACGGTTGCTAGAGTTAAAGAGCGGCCATGATGCGTATGAATAAGGTCAAACACTTTACGGATGCAGGTCAGCATCCCGAGCGCCAAGACATCAACTTTAAGAATACCCAGCGCATCAATATCATCTTTATCCCACTCGATGACTGTTCGATCTTCCATCGCTGCATTGGAGATCGGAACAATGTTCGAGAGCGGCTCTTTGGTCAGCACAAACCCGCCGACATGCTGGGAGAGGTGGCGTGGAAAATTCTTAAGCTGCTCGGCCAAATCCAGTGTCAGCCTAAGACGAGTATCATCCGGGTTAAGGCCTGCCTCTCGCGCCTGTTCTTCTGGAATACGTTTAGACGAAGACCCCCAGACCGTACCGAGCAAGGCGGCAATGGCATCTTCGGAAAGCCCCAAAGCCTTGCCGACATCGCGCACCGCAGAGCGCGTGCGGTAAGTGATAACCGTCGCTGTCAGGCCCGCTCGCTCACGGCCATATTTCTCGTAGATATATTGAATAACTTCTTCACGGCGTTCGTGTTCGAAGTCGACATCTATATCCGGTGGCTCATTACGCGCAGCAGAGACAAACCGCTCGAATAAAAGCTCAGTGTCATCTGGATTAACGGCCGTAATACCGAGGCAGTAACACACAGCCGAGTTAGCCGCAGACCCCCGCCCCTGGCACAAAATGCCTCGCCCCCGGGCATAACGGACTATGTCATGGACCGTTAGAAAGTAAGGCGCATAGCCAAGATCACCGATCACCTCTAACTCATGGCGAATCTGCGCTTCGACTTTTTTTGAAACACCATCTGCATACCGCCACACTGCACCCTCCCAGGCCAGCCGGGCCAACTGTGATTGCGGTGTCTCTCCGCTGGGAACGGGATCGGAGGGATATTCATACCGCAGTTCATCAAGACTAAAGGTACAGGCGTCTGCGATCTCAATCGTTCGGGCCAGCGCTCCACGATGATTTCTAAACAGCCGCGCCATCTCCAGCGGCGGTTTATAATGACGTTCACCGTTTTTCTGTATCCGCAAGCCGGCTTGATCAATGGTGCAGCGCGCTCGGATACAGGTCAGCACATCCAACAACGGTCGACGCGCAGGAAGATGCATGTGGACATCATTTACAGCAACCATAGGCACGCCGGACTGATCCGCTAGATTTGCGATTTGCCACAGGCGCCGTGCATCTTCGCCACATGCATTGGCACAGGCTGCAATAGAAACCGCATCGCCAAAAATGTCCTTGAACTGATTGAGCGTGTACAAAAACTCTGCCGTGGCTTGCTCTTGCAGCAAAGCGCCTTCCGGAACCAACGCGACGGCGACGAGACCATCGGCATAAGCACCAACATCATCCAGCGTCAAAAAGCATTGTTGCTTCGGCGCACGGCGTTTCCCAAGGGTGAGCAACTGGCAAAGCCGCGCATAAGCCGCGCGATCCGTTGGGTAAACCAGCAGACTCGGACCATCAGGCGCTTCATGGCTGTCAGCTCCGCCTTGATCTCGCAATTCCTTAGGTGGCAAATGCCAATCGTGAACATCCTCACCCCATTGCCATGTCGGTGCCGCCAGCAAATCAAGACGACAACCGGGAATAAAGCGCATGCCAGCTTCTTTACACGCGATGTGGCTGCGCACCACGCCGGCCAAGGTGTTACGGTCCGTTAACGCGACCGCCGTGTGCCCATGGGAAGCAGCCGCGCGCGCCAATTCCTCAGGGTGAGATGCCCCGCGCAAAAAACTAAAATTACTGGCGACCTGAAGATCGACATATTTGGGTTCAACAGACATGAGGATGGCTATGCAAACAAGCCGTGAAGAAACCAGCGCGACTGGCGACCGGTGCCCCCCGGCAATAGCGGGAATGGGAGGTAAAAAAGCCAAAAGCGCGCACCACTTTCACTTTCAACCCGCCAGTACTCACGTACAGCGCCACCGTCTTCACACAGTGTAAAATAGGAATGCTCTTCTTTACTGCGGTCAGAAGGTAAAGCACCGCGCCACCACGCCCCGGCAATCCGTTCCGGCCCTTCCGCCGCTGTCAGCGGATATGTCTGCCGCCGCCACGAGAACCCAGGCAAAGGCATCAACCGGGTGGGTGACGCACTCGCATGCACAGGCATGGGATCAACCGCTTCAGGTTTAGGCAAAAGATGAATGGGTCGGGCTCCTGGACGCATACGTCCGAAATCGCTGTGCAGCAAAGCGGCTTCACGCGCATCACCGGGCAAAGCTGTCTGATTCACGCGACCAAGGGCGGGGATAAACCCAACGGCGCGCTCGGGAATATGAATGGCTCGTCTCTGTGGCCGGACAACTCGCCCAGACCCCAATCGGGATTCAAGCCGGTCAATCAGCAATGCCAGATCACGGCCAGACTGACTCGCAATCACTGCTTTAGATTCAGCACCGGTTATGATGCGCTCTTGCTCACTTTCCATCGGATCCGTTGCCGTCACGGTCAGCATCAAAAATTCGATGCCAAAACCGGCATCGAGGCCATCGAGTTTTTCACGGAACAACCGGAACAGATGCTCTGGCCGGCGCACCGCCTGCCCGGTGCCAACGGCGATCCGTTTAGCCGTGTTGTCGACACGGAAAACCTCGAAGACCAACTGCCGAATGCCTTTGCGATCTTTCTCGAGACGGACGCAAAGGCTATCCAGCAAATCCCGGAGTGCTGCTTCAACATCCTCTGTGCGCCCAATGGGTTCGGCGAAGTTGATCCGGGCCACATAGGGCAGCCGCTCCATCTCTGGCGACAAGGGCTCATCAACCCGGCCGAGGAGTTGATCGAGCCGAAGACAGACCTCCCGACCGAACCGGCGGGTGAGCGGCGCACGTGGCAAGACCAATAAGTCAGCCAGAGTTCGAACGCCTAGCCGGTTCAGAGTCTCAAGCGTCCGTGTGGACAATCTCAATGCTGTTGTCGGAAGGGTCGCAAGATGGGTTCTTTGCTCCCCTTCGGGAACACATGCGGGTGTCTCTGCGGAGGCCAGGCATCGCGCTGCCGCCCATGCCGCGCCCGGAGTATCAGCCAAGCCAAGGCGGCTGGAAAAACCAAGACGGCTGAGTCGCGCTGCAAAATCTTCGAGCAACGCCTGTTCGCCGCCAAACAGATGCGCACAGCCGGTGATATCGAGCCACAGCCCAGCACCCCCGCGCTCATCCGAACCCTCGACAGCAAGCCACGGGGCGTAGCGCCGCGCCCATGTCAGCATGGCATCAAGGCAGGCTCGGTCGGCGGCGGGGTCTGCCTCAACCACCTTCAATGACGGCACAACGGCACGCGCATCGGTCAGGGATAATCCTGGATCGACCCCAGCAGCCCGCGCAGCATTATTAGCTCCAGCGATGCGGACAGCGCCCGCGTCCGCTGCAATCGTTGCCAACGGACGTTTACGCCACGGCGCGTAAGGGGCCGGTTCGCTGCTGCGCTGTGATCGGGCTTGGACTCGGGTCAAGCGATCGGTCGCAAAGCGGGGCAGCCAAACGGAAAGTACACGTCTCATCGCACCATTCCACAATCCATGAATGAGGGGTTCCCTGACGGCATCGGTCGAGAGTCAGAGTCCAGCGCGTCTGTCCAAGCCCAGGCCAGAGGGGCACCGCAGACGGTGCCGACCCAACGCGCCAGCGCGTCACAGCCGCACTGGCCGAGGCCGCAGCCAAACCGGGCTGGAGAAGAAACCCCGTTGTCCCGCCGCGCTCAGCCGCCAGTTGCAACCGCCGTTCGGCTGTCAGACTTAAAGGAGACGCCAGAGAACCGATGACTGCACACACATCGGGACAACACAGCCCCTCTTCCATCGCCCATAAGGCTTCGGTTTCATCTTTAGCGCGGGCGAGCACCACCGCCTCCTCGCTAAGACCCAGCATATCCAGGGCCGGGCCATACAACGTATCCGCCGCCTTATACCGAGGCAGACACCAGAGCACGGTTCCGCGGTCTTTCAAGCGAGCCGTTAGCGCCGCAACGAAGGTCACGGCAGACGGGGCAAACCCGCGTGCGCCCAGCGCATCATCTTCACCAACCACGTGATGCAGACAGGCCAGCGGTAAACCGCCCCACGGCAAAGCGTGATCAATATCCGAGAGGTCAAACGGCAGAACCGCCTCTGCCCCACGCGGCAGACCCTCTATCTTTTGGATACGTGCTCGCAACGCCTCAAGCTTGGGCGACGTCTCAGAGACACCGTGCATCAGCGCCCTCCTTTATTTGTACCTTTCAACAATACTTCTTGTTTTATGTTCTCTTTTTGTTCCTTTTTTATGCAGAGGTCAAGGGGAATATCAGGGGTGACTTGACCCGCATTGAAGCGGAGGCGACGTTTGGGATCTGAATGGGGAGTTAGAGACAATGGCCAACGACGACACCGCAACGGCACAAGAAATAACCGGGATTATCAAAGGCATTTTTACCGCCTTCGAAGACCACGATCCCGATGGGATCGAAGGTCATATGCATCCTGACTCAACCGTGTGGGATGTCTTCACACCACAGCTGATTCGGGGTGTTGAAGAGCGCAATAAGTTCCATGCAGAAGATCAGGAGCAGATGCAGGCCCGCGGCCCCATCACCCTGACCGTCGAAGACCCAGAAGTCGACGCCTGGGGCGATACCGCCCTCGCCCGCTATTACCTTAACTACGCCTACGAGCCGCCCAACGCGGCAGAAGGACGAGTGCGGATTACTGATGTATTCCGTCAGATTGATGGCAAGTGGCTGATCGTGCATCACCACGAGGGCACAGTCCCCACCGGCATCCCGCCGATCACTGAATGAATCGTGACGTAAGAAGAATGCCCGGCGCTTTGATTAGCGCGCGCTTATGAATTACACATCTTTCACCGTACTTCATCGAATTAGACAAACCCTAAGGCCTGCGCAGTGACTCTTCCTCTTTCTGGACTTCGCGTGATCGAGTTCTGCCATGTGGCAGCGGGGCCCTTCTGCGCCATGACCTTGGCCGACATGGGGGCCGACATCGTCAAAGTGGAACCGCTGACAGGCGACGGCCTGCGGGCCTGGCCGCCGCTGTCAGATGGTTACAGCGAAAACTTCGCCTCGATCAACAGAAACAAGCGCAGCATCGCGCTCGATCTGAAAACCGAGAAAGATCTCGACATCGCGCGACGCCTGATCCTCTCGGCGGATGCCGTGGTCGAGAACAACCGCCCCGGCGTGATGGCCCGGCTTGGGCTTGGCTATGACTCTTTCAAAGACGAAAAACCGAGCCTGATCTATGCCTCGATCTCCGCCTTTGGCCAAACCGGCCCGCGTGCGCAAGACGGTGGCTTTGATGTCACCGTACAGGCCGCCTCTGGCGTGATGAGCGTGACCGGAGACCCGGCCGGCATACCGGTTAAAGCGGGTGTGCCGATGTCTGACTTTGGCGCCGGGTTATATGCCGCCTTCTCAATCGTCTCTCTGTTGCGCCGCGTCGAAGCTGGCGGACCGGGTGGTCACATCGATATGTCTATGTACGGCACCAACTTGGCCTTCGCCGCCCTGCAGACCAGCGAATACTTTGGCACCGGCAAGGACCCCGTGCGCATGGGATCATCTCACCCGCGCAACTCGCCGTATCAGGCCTACCCGGCCGCAGACAGCCACTTTGTACTCGCGGCGGGCAACGACAAGCTATTCGCCTCGGTCTGTGAGGTCATTGGCCAGCCGGAACTCAAAGATGACCCACGCTTTCTGACAACCGGCGATCGAGCAAAGAACCAGATTGAACTCACCGCAATTCTGGAACCGATCTTCGCGACGAAACCGGTCAGTCACTGGACCGCGTCCTTCCGTCCTCACGGCATTCCCTGCGAGCCGATCAACCCGTACTCAGCCGCGCTGGGTGATCCGCTGGTCGAGCACTTCGGCTGGGTGCAACCGCTGGCCCTGCCGAACGGTGTGGAGACAGTAACCTTCGCCAGCCCAATTGAAGTCGCCGGGGAAGACTTCCCGATCCGCAAAGGCCCACCGGCGCTGGATGGCGATCATGACGACATCATTGCAGAGCTTGAGCGCCTGGAAAAAGGCGCGTGAGCGGTAAGTTCGAAACCTTCGTCGCCGGGATGACGACCCTGCTCGAACTGAAGCCGAGCGAAGCCGAGTTGCTGCCGGTCTGCGGTGCCCTGCTTGAGCACCTGGTCGCCGACGACGACTGGCTGCCCGACAGTCATGCCGTCTCAAACCCCGACACGTACTGCCAGTACTTGCTCTACCGTGATCCCGAAGCCCGCTTCTCGGTGGTTAGCTTTGTCTGGGGCCTGGGACAGGAATCCCCAATCCACGATCATCGGGTGTGGGGCGCCATCGGCATGTTGCGCGGGTCTGAGACAGGCACCGCCTTCAGCCGCGACGAAGAAACCGGCAAACTGATTGAGGGAGATAGCCTGACATTAGAGCCCGGCATGGTCGATTTCGTCTCGCCGCGCCTTGGCGACATTCATCGCGTGCGCAACGCGGACGACACACAGGCCTCGATTTCTATTCATGTCTACGGCGCTGATATCGGGGCGATCGAGCGACGGGTTTATGACCCAGAAACCGGCGACCCCAGCCCGTTTGTCAGCGGCTACACCCCGTTGGCCAAATAAACAAAAAAAGTTTTCTCGATTTAACGAGGAACGAGCCCATGCACTGTTCGTTCCGTGCATCGAGCCCATGCACGTGGGTTCGCGCAAACGACCCCATGCACCACAAAAATACAAACGAGCCCATGCACCGTCGAAATGGACGAGTCATAAAATTGCGTGTTCCCAGACAACACCTAAATAAGACAGTATTGTCCCATTCAGCCAAATCGCAGCTTAGGAGGCGACCATGTTTCCACCCGGTATTCTGGGGACCCGCGCCGATATTCTGATCGATATCGTCATGCTCTCGTTCATCATCATCCTGCCACTCTTAGTGATCTCTTGGCGCCTAGCCAGGGTGAAAAAAGACTATGCCCTCCACCGCAAAATTCAGATCACGTTGGGCGTCTCACTCGCTGTGGTGGTCTCCATATTCGAGTACGACCTCTCCATGTCTGGCGGGATTTTTGAACTGACCAAGGGCGGAATTTACGAAGGCACCGCCATTCTGCTCTGGACCATCTACATCCATACGGCCTTTGCCGTACTGGCCGCCGTCATTTGGACAGGGCTGATTATTTCTTCGATGATCAAATTTGATAACCCGCCTCAACCAAACTCATTCAGCAAAATACATCGTGTATTGGGCCGGGCGGGCATGATCACGATGATCGGCGCCGGTACTACTGCACCACCGCTGTATTACTTCGGCTTTATGGTTTAGCCGCTGCCGTGAGCCTCCTCACCCACGCCCGCACCATGGCCCGCTATAACGCCTGGATGAACGAGAAGATTTATCAGGCCGCTAGCGGACTCTCTGACAAAGCCCGCAAGGAAGACCGCGGCGCCTTTTTCGGATCACTGCACGGCACCCTCAATCATATTTTGTGGGGAGACCTCATCTGGCTGCAACGCTTTGCCACCGCGGAATGGGACGCTCCCGCTTTGGAAGGCCTGTCCTTTGATCCAGTATCATCTAAGACCATCCACAAAACGGAAGTGTTCGCTGATTTTGCCGCTCTCACCGCCGAGCGCGCGGTCATCGATGCTGCCATTGAAGAGTGGGCTGACACCAATCTCACCGAAGACATCCTGACCTCCGACCTGAACTTCTGGCATACGTTCCGCAATAAGGACATGACCCTCCCCATGGGCTTGTGTGTCAGCCACCTTTTTAATCACCAAACCCACCATCGTGGGCAGGCGACAACGCTGCTCTCGCAAATGGGTGTGGATGCGGGCGCGACCGACATGATTGCCATGCCGCGCGAGGATTAGATGTATTGAGAGTCCTAGGTGTTACTCATATGGGGCATGACATATTCAAATAGCCCTCTGATTTCATTGATCCGCATTTAAAGGTGGTAGGCCTAGTCTAGGGTAACGCGGCGCAGCAGACCCTGTGCACGGATATGCCGCGGACAAGGACTGGGCAAGCATCACGGATGCTGGAAAATGAGGTGTGGCTTGCCCTGTTAGGCTCGCCTCAAAGAGTGTTTCAACAATTTGAGAATGGTCAAAGACGACAGGTCCGCACCACGTGTACCCATAATGGCGCCACATGTTGGTCGGCTCACCATCAATATCAACCTGCGCGCCCGCCACAAAGCCGCTAATAAATCCTTCGCATCTGGCCAAGTCGGCATCATTCGTGCTGCGACAGTCACGCCCAAGCTCAACCCCTTGATAGGCCCATACCGATGTCGAGAGCAGGCAGAAAACGATAATACCAATAGTTTTCAATAGTCTGTCTCTCATCCCGATGTGCGCCCATTTTGTATCTTTTGGCAGCATTGTTCGCACGATCAAATGTTGACTTCCATCTCTATTGATTTTAATCGTATGTTATACAGTACGTTTCAATATGAAAGAGCAACCGATGGCCCGAGCGCGTGCAGTAGACGACTCACAGATTGTCAAAATTATGGAAACGGCCGATCAACCGCTCACGGCCTACGAACTGATTGCGAAGTTACCTGCCCGGCAGCGCCCCTCACCGCCGGTCGTGTATCGGGCCCTTGAGCGCCTCAACGCAGACGGGCGCGTTCATCGTATTGAGAGCCTCAAAGCCTTTATCCCCTGTCGCTCTCACGGTCACGACCATGAGGTGGTTTTGGCCGTGTGTACAGACTGCAAGCATGTGGAGGAAATAGAGGATCACGGGCTCTGCCGGGTGGTTTCCCGCTGGCAAGACACCTCTGGTTTCAGCGCAGCCCAAAAAACATTCGAAATCATGGGGCAGTGTAAAGACTGCTCTACACACTAAGAAGCAGGCCTGCGTGCGCACAGCGCAAGAAACATTCAAATCTAGATCGACCTCGTAAACGCACACTTTTAATCAAAAAATATCTTCCGGAGTTTTCCCAATGTCCAAAAAATTACTTTGGTCTACAGCGGCTTTTTGCGCGCTGGTTCCATACATCGCATCGGCACAGCCGGACCGTTCACCAATCCGCGACCTTGAGGAAATTATTGTTACGTCCACCCCGCTGGACCGCAGCCTCGCTGACACAATCCAAGGGGCATCCGTCTTGACTGGCGACGCTCTGCGCGATCGTGTTCAGTCCTCCCTCGGCGAGACTTTGCGCGGCGAGACTGGCGTCTCATCAACGTACTTTGGCCCTGTCGCCAGCCGCCCTATCATTCGCGGCCAAGGCGGTGACCGTATCCGCGTTTTGGCGAATGGTTTAGATCCAGTCGACGCCTCTGTGACCAGCGTGGACCATCAGGTCGCCATCAATTCGGGCACGACAGAACGCGTTGAAGTTCTCCGTGGTCCAAATACGCTTCGTTTTGGCTCCAGTGCAGTTGGCGGTGTGATCAACGTGATTGATACCCGGATTGCTGAAACGCTGCCCGAGCAAACAATCAATGGCCGAGGTGATTTAAGCTATGGCTCCAATGCGGACGCCTTCAGTGCCAATGCCCTCACCCAAGCGAACATCGGGCCCGGGTTGGTGTTGTCCCTTGACGGCTCGTACAGCGATCAATCGGATTACGAGATCGATGGTTTTGCCAACGAGGAAGCGGAAGAAGAAGGGAATGAGGGATTTGTCGAAAACTCAGCTGCTGAAGTTTATTCCTTCGGTGGCGGCCTGAGTTATGTCTGGGAAGACGGACATTTCGGAATCTCTGGTGGCCTCTTCGACTCCTTCTACGGCGTACCGGCGGCCCATGGGCATGAAGAAGAGCATGGCGACGAGGACGAAGACCATGACGACGAGGATCACGATGAAGAAGAAGGTGAAGAGGAAGAAGAAATCATCTCCATTGATCTAAAGCGGGTGCGTTTCGACATAGGTGGCGAAATCAGAAACCTGGGATCGTTTATCGACAAGGCTACTTTCAATTTTGGCTATGGCGACTACGACCATACGGAGCTGGAAGGTGACGAAATTGGCACAGTGTTTTTGAATGAGGCATGGGAAGGCCGAATAGAATTCGTGCATCGACCCATTGGTAACCTCGAAGGGGCTTTTGGCCTTCAACTGCGCAATCGCGACTTTGAAGCCATTGGCGCCGAAGCGTTCGTTCCGCCGACCACCACGGACTCTTTGGCAGTGTTCCTTGTGGAGGAAGCCACTTTAGGTGCGCTCACGCTGACCGGCGGCCTGCGCTACGAAAAAATTGACGTGGAGTCGACAACAACCTCTGTCGAACGAGATTTCGATACTCTTTCTGGCTCCGCAAGTGCTTTGTTGACGGTCTCAGATGGTGTGTCCTTTGGCGTAACGACCTCACTTACAGAACGTGCACCAAATGCCGAAGAGCTCTTCTCAAACGGACCCCACTTGGCCACGCAACAGTTTGAGGTTGGCGATCCCAATCTCGTCAAAGAAACAGCATGGCAAACAGAAGCGTCCTTAAATGTTGCATCCGGTCCCTTTGAAGGCGCCGTTAATCTGTTCCGGACTGAATATGACGACTACATCTTCGATCAACTCACTGGACTCGAAGAAGACGACTTACCCGTTTTTCAGTTTACCCAAGTCGACGCAACGTTCTCAGGTATCGAAGTAGAGTCTGACTTCGACGTGTACACCTCGGACGACCTTACGGTGGCTCTAGACGGATCGCTCAGCTATGTGCGCGCGACCAACCAGACAACGGACACACCGTTGCCGCGGATTCCGCCCTTGTTCTACACCCTAGGAGCCAACGCAGAATATCAGTCCTGGTTTGCACGCATTGAACTGGAAGGCTCTTCGAGCGCGACCAGGCTCGCTCCGCTGGAGGAAGGAACGGACTCCTACACCTTCGTCAATGCACAGATTTCCTGGAAACCGATTGCTGACCGCGATGTAAGACTCACGCTTCAGGGCAAAAACCTGGGCAACACGTTTGCCCGGCCTCATACCTCTTTCATCAAAGAACTTACGCCCCTGCTCGGTCGAGACATCCGGTTCTCAGTTGCCATGGGGTTTTAAGAACAGGACAGGCGACAACGCTGCTCTCGCAAATGGGTGTGGATGCGGGCGCGACCGACATACCGGCGATGCCGCACCAAATATAGTAGGCCCTTGGCCTAGGCTTTTTCTTGCACGAGGGCACAAGCCACGTAGTATTTTCTCAATCCACGGATTAACTCAAATACTAAGGGTGCTCGCATGGTCGATGCTGTTTCTCAAGACTCTGGATCAAGCCCTGCGAGTGAGACCACGGTATTGCCGTCTCGCAATACCCGCACCGTCAGACAGATTGCACACCAGGTCCACTTGTGGCTGGGCTTGGTCGCCTTTGCCTGGCTGTTCGTCTTGGGCGTCACGGGGTTCATCTTGGATCATCCTGAGTGGCGTTGGACCAAACAATGGACCATGACGTCGGCTTTTGGTTCAGACCATATTTTCGGTGATGAGACCCTCGGCATTATTCTGCGCAACTTCCATGTCGACCAAACCAATCCTGAACGCATGATCGCTGGTGGAGAACGTGGGCTTTGGCGCCGGGCGAATGCAGACGCGTCTTGGGTCGACGTCCCCTATGATAACGCCCGTGGCTTACCCCGATTGCTGGCCATGGTGCCAGACCTCCGCGCGCCGTGGCAGCGCATTTGGTTGGCCACAGACGATGGCATATGGGTCGTGCATGGCAGCGAAGGACAAGCCCGTCAGGTCGCCCTGCCCGGTCTTGAGGTCGTCGCCTTATCTGTCGGGAGTTCTCCGGCCGAACTGATTGGCGCAACACCGGACCAGGCGTTTAGGCTTAACGTCACGGACGCGGATACCGACTTGAATGAGCCACTCTGGATCTCCTTGGCCGACACCCAAGTGCGCAACATGCCCGAGACCATCAACCTCGCCCGAGTTCTGACCGATATGCATCTCGGCTGGGGTTTATTTTCCCGCGATACATCGGTTCTCATCAACGACTTCGGTGCATTGGCCATCGCGTTTCTGTGTGTGACCGGCATTCTTCAATGGTGGTTACCGCGCCGCTGGCGCAACGCGAAAGCAGGGAGGCGCGCGACCAAAGCTGTCGGCCGCACCGCCGACAGAGCATCGACGATGCGATTCATTTACCGCAGCCACGGGCCTATTCTTGGTGTTTTGGCCGTCTTGCCCATTCTCTACCTGTGTGTCACCGGAATCTTCTTCGATCACGCGCGCACGTTTATGGTTGCATCAAAGGAAACGCACATCAGTCGTGACTTATTGTTTTCTGCCTTTGACTTAACAGACATGCGGGGTGAAATAACAGGTGTCGTCGGCACTCCAAACGAGCCCGAAACATTATCCTTGATGACCCGCATAGGATTGGTGAGAACGACAGACAACGGCCAGACCTGGGACATGGTCGACGACCTGCCTATGCTAGCCCATGCCAAAGGCGGCCTCACGGGTATCCTCTATACCCATGGCACAACGTTTATCGGCACACACGGCGGCCCCATCTATACCCGCCATGATGACGATGAAACCTGGGCTCAAATCCCGGGCCTGCGCATGTTTATTCAAGATGCCACTAAGACTGGCGATGAATGGACTCTCAAAGGCAGCCGAGGATTCCTGCGGGGTACTCTTGACGGCAATCTGACACCACTTGAAGTACCCTTGCCCGATATCAGCGGCATGCCGATTAACAGTTTCGTGGCAGACCTCCATGCCGGCTTCATGTTTACCGATCAATGGGTTTGGGTGAATGATATTGTTGCCGTCATGGCGATTTTTCTAGCACTCAGCGGTTTACTGAACCTGTGTTACCGAAGATGGAGCTAGGTGGGCGTAACCGATATACGGGCCAGCGATACCCGAGCAAAGACCATGAGTCATGACTGCTTCGTTTATGTTCTGGGTAGTTCGGGCAACGGCGGATTTAAAACCTACGTTGGCTGGACCAATGACCTTGAGCGCCGCCTTTCACACCACAATGCGGGAACGGGTGCGCGCTCTACACGCGGCAGGACGTGGTCCCTACTGTATGCCGAGAGGTATGGTACGCGTTCAGATGCGATGAGCCGGGAATGGCACCTGAAACGTGATCGAAAATTCCGTAAGACCTTATCGCAACCCTTCGTCTCAGACATATAGCGAGACCGTGCAGGGTAAATGCCTTAGAACGCCTCTATGAATTACGACGCAATCATCCTTGGCGCGGGCGGCGCAGGCCTTATGGCGGCAGCGACAGCGGGCCAGGCGGGTGCGCGGGTCTTGCTCATTGATCATGCGGATGAACCCGGCAAGAAAATCCTGATCTCTGGCGGCGGGCGTTGCAACTTCACCAACATAGGCACCGTGTCTGAGTGTTTCCTTTCTGAGAACCCTCACTTCGCCAAGTCCGCCCTCAGCCGATACACCCAGTGGGACTTCCTCGCCTTGGTCGAGAGTCAAAATATCGCCTGGCATGAAAAAACACTCGGGCAATTGTTCTGCGATGAGTCCGCTCGACAGATCGTCGCCCTGCTGTTGGACGAATGCCGCTCCGGAAACGTTGATATCAATCTCTCCACCTCCATCGGTGAGATCAGCCACGCCGACGGACAATTCCGAGTCAGCACGGGTGCCGCGACTGTGACCGCGCCACAGCTGGTTATAGCCACCGGCGGACCATCGATTCCTAAAATGGGCGCCACTGGCAAAGCCTATTCCATCGCCAAACAGTTTGGCGTTGATGTGGTCACACCGCGCCCGGCCTTGGTGCCCTTCACCCTCGGCCCGAACGAACAATTGTTCCGCAACATCTCCGGCGTGGCGTGTCCGGCGGTTGCAACGGTCGGCACAAAGAGTGGTGACGTCTCCTTTGCCGAGGCCGTGCTGTTCACCCACAAAGGACTCTCTGGCCCGGCGATCCTCCAGATCTCATCCTATTGGACACAAGGTCAAACGATCTCTCTGAGGTTGGTGGAAGCCGCCGCTGCCAAACTGCGCGACGCAAAACGGCGGATGCCGCGGGCCCACCTCAAAGCCGCTCTCGCCGAACTGTTGCCCAACCGGCTGGCCGAGGCGCTGGCCACCCGCATCGGAATTACAACTGAACTGGGAAACGTGGCCGACGCCACCCTGGACACCGCCGCCGAAAGCCTGAGCCATTTAACGTTCCAGCCTGCGGGCACGGAAGGCTATGCCAAGGCCGAGGTCACCGCGGGCGGCATCAGCACCGCCGCGCTGTCGTCTAAAACTATGGAAGTGCGCGAAGTGCCAGGGCTGTATGCTATCGGCGAAGCCGTCGATGTGACGGGATGGCTCGGCGGCTACAACTTTCAATGGGCTTGGTCCTCTGCCGTCGCCGCTGGTCAAGCCATTGCTGCACGATGTGGGCGGACTGATGACAGGGAGTTCTCTGAATGATTGATCATGTTTCCGTCGCCGTGTCCGACCTTGCCGCCAGCGTCGCATTCTATGAGGCAGTGCTGGCGCCGCTGGGTCTGACGCGGCTTGTCGAGCGCGAAACCACAATCGGCTTCGGCAAAAAATACCCGGAGTTCTGGCTCAACGCCCGGCCCAATGGCGCAGCCGTCCCCGACGATACCGGCGCTCATGTTTGCCTACGGGCACCAAGCAAAGACGCGGTTACAGCCTTCTACGACCAAGCGATTGCACAAGGTGGCCGGGGTGATGGTGAGCCCGGCGATCGCGAAGGTGCGATGACGACTTACTTTGGGGCCTTCATTCGCGACCCCGACGGCAACAAGATTGAAGCCGTGACTTTTCCCCGCAGTGAGACCAACCAACACCAAGTGAACTGAAGCTTGGGGCTACGCCTGAGTTGTTAAATTGAGGCCAATTGCTCCCACCGCAATCATGCCAATAAACCCGAGTTGGGTAACCGTCAGAGTTTGCTTAAAGACCAACAGACCAACGAGCGTAATTGCCGCAATACCAACGCCTGCCCAAATGGCATAAGCCACTCCAACCGGGATCACCTTGAGCACCGGAGCAAAACACCAGAAACACAAAGAATAAAACATGATCGACAAACCGCCCCAAAGAGGCTTGGTAAATCCATCTGACATTTTCAGAAATGAAGTGGCGGCAACTTCTAATGCGATTGCCGCAGCGAGCAATATCCAGGGATTCATGTTCGCCTCCGTGATTTTCCAGGTCTATTTAGGCGAACAACCTACCTAAGCTGAGGCAGTTTCTGCTAGCCAGAATTAAAACGTCGTCCGCAGCCGGAAACCCAATATCCAGCCGCGCTCGTCTTCGCGGAATTCGCGACGGTCGATGATGCCGCTGGCCTGGTTGGGGACAAAGATCGTGCGATCGCGTTTGTTCGTCACCTTCAGCATATTGGCCCAGAACACGCGCAGGATGGTGCCTTGGGTGATGGTTTGCTCTAGAAACAAGCGCATATCAACGGTGGTCGCTTTGTCGTCGAATTCGTTGAAATCGCTTTCGATGGTCGGGCCTTTCTTGGTGAAGTCAAAGCCGTAAGACAAGCCAAGAGACTGCACATCGTGGCGCCCCTCCAAGCTGAGTTCATACTCTGGCTGATTACCGAACCGCCGACTGACGCCAGTGAACGGGTCCGCAACTTCTGAATCCTGAATCAAAACGGAACCGCTGAGCACTGCATCGACATCGGTAAAGCGACCGAAGCGCACGCTGGCTTCCACTTCAGCGCCATAGTGATTGCCGCTGCCCAGGTTGCCCGGCTGAGAATCGGTGAGTCCGAGGGGAATCAAATCTTTGACGTCGTTAACGCGGCGATAAAACACCCGGCCGTTGACGACTCCCGCTCCATTGCTCAAGCGTCGTTCCGCGCCGATTTCAAAGTCCCATGACTTTTCCGGTGCTAATTCTGGGTTACCCGAGAGCACCTCGTTGTCTTCGCGATTGACGGTGGCGACGAAGTCATCGAAATCCAATTGACCGACATCGCGCCGGGCGGAGAACCACATTTGGGTTGCCTCATCTGCGTTGTACCAGATGTCCAGACTTGGTTTGACGAATGTAAATGAGCGCTCGGTACCGACATCACTGCCGATTTGAGTTAAAGACGAGTATTCGGCTGCAAGACCCGTTTCGATTTCTAATCCTGTGATGGGTTTCCAACTGTGCGTCGTGAACGCTTCGACCCGGTCTTCCGTAATTTCCTGGTCGCTGTTGATAATCGGGATATCGACCGCGATGTCGTTGATCACTGAGAAAAAACCAAGGTCTTTGTCCAGCGTGTTGATCGCCCCTTCAACACCGAGTTCAAGGTCGTGTTTCTTGGCGATGTTCCAGTTAATCGTCCCACGTAAAATTTTCTCAGTCGATTTTTGCGCCCGGGTATCGCCGCCAAGAGGCATTAGGTCTTCGACGATGCGCGAGAAATTTGCGTTGTCGCGGTCGATGGTGGACTGAGAGTAGATAAACAGTCCCGTGAAATTCATGGATTTACTGAGGGACTGACTATAGTCGCCGCTGACTTCCCAGGTGGTATCGTCGCCCCTGATCCGATCAACAACGGTTCCTGCTTCATTGAGCGATCCATCACCCGGGTCCAGGAAGGTGATGGTGGTATCCGTGTTGTTGCGGGGAAAATGAGTGACCAATCCGTTGACTTGAAGAGTTTGTCCCTTTTCCCAGTTGTAAGTGAGCGAGCCTCTCGCTTCATATTGGGTTTGTTTCTGGCGCCGCTCTTCTTCGATCACACTCAAGCGATCGCCATTGGGCGCGGTGATGACATCAACCACATCGGCAGGCGACAGCCCCGGCCGCACCTGGGCCGACGCGGTGTATGATAGGTTTCCGGCAGAGCCGTTATAGGTAATGCTGCCCATGGGGCGGCTCTGCCCACCGGAGAACGTAAATGCTCCGATTTGCGCGACACCACTGCCGGTGCCGGCATCTTCTTTCAACACCACATTGATGACACGAACACCAACGTCCGTATCCAGTTCCCGCACGTTGCCGGTGATCAATTCAATACGTTCGACCGCTTTTGCGGGAAGCTTTTCAAGAAAGGTTGTGCTTTGATTTTCTTTGCCGGTCAGCCGTTTGCCGTCGATCAAAATTTGATCCGTGTTAGAGCGCAAGCCACGGCGTTCTTCTTGCTGCTGTCCAAAATTGCCAAATAGCCCCTCGGTACCAGGAATACGGTTGAGCATGTCTTCGGCGGTGATCGGGTTATAGGGAGCGAAGTACTCGGAATCGTAGACCACCACCGAACCCGCATCGTCACCTTCTCGGGCTCTGACTTGTGGGTCCAGCGCCGAGTCCTGCGCGGGTGGGTCTAGCGCCGAGTCCTGGGCGGGTGGCTCTTGGGCCACCGACACGGAAGAAAAGACCAGGCCGACTAACCCGAGCAATACGTTATTGGAAACAAACTTTGGTGGCATGCTTAAACAAACATCAGTGAGGCAATCTCTATGGTGAGGACAGCTCAACTTACCATGCTGAGTTCTTTGTTGGCGTGTGCTTTGTCATAACGCGTTCACAAAACGGAGATTGATGCCTTATAGTCGGTACAAACACACATGATGCGTGAGGGAATGACATGAAACTCAGCCAAATGGTCCGCGCGGCCCTGCAAGTCTCCGACCTAGAACGGTCCAAAGCCTTTTACAGCGAGGTCCTTGGCCTCAGCGACGTGTATGCGGAGGGCACCGCCAAAGGCGGCAACATGCATGAATTCATCGGCATGCCCGATGGAGTGACCACCCGAGTGTGCGTCATGAAGCAGCCAGATTTCACCGCATACGGCATGGTTGGGCTGTTTGAAGTGACAAACCCAACACCACCGAAAATCGAACGACCCAGCGAGGGCTGCAATCTCGGTGAGATATGCATGGTGTTTTATTGCAGTGATTTAGATGAAGTTATTAGCCGAGCGAAAAGCCACGACCACACCATCGTCTGTGAACCGAAGCGCATCAGAGTACGCGGACACATCAAACAGCGGGAAATGGCGTTGCGCGGTCCCGATGGTGAAAAAATCAACCTGATCGAATGGGACCCGGACGAAGCTGTGGAAACAGGTCACCGCCCTGAGACATGGAAAGGCGAGCCGGAGTAGAGGTTTAGGCGGCGGCCCAATAGGCTGATAGGCAAACGACGGTCAAGCACGACGCGGCGATCAAAGCGCCATGTCCTTTTTGCACAACGCTGCGCCAACCAGTGCCATACCCATGCCCGCGCCATACTTTAATGATGCGGCTGGTGGTCATAAGTAAAACCGCAAGCCCGAGCACGAGTGAAAGGCGCCACAGCATGGGAATAAGTGAGTTCCCTTTCACCAGTTCAAACCAGGTCGCGTATTCCAACTCGAGCAGGACAACAGACAGGACCAAAGCAGCACCAAGAAGGCCGAAACCGGCGATGCGGCGGCGGTCACCGGCAAACCGGGGAAGCAGATAAACCACACCGCTGAGTAAAATCAGCAACGCGATCGGTGCGGGCAAAAGGGTGAGTGTTGGAGACGTATATGACGGATGCCGTTGCATACCGCCAACAGGCGCATTTGCCGAAAATACGTATGTGTTTTTGTCCATCGGAACAATAACGCGTGCCGTCTCGTTTTCTTCGTGTTCGAAATACAGAGGCGCTGTTTCCCGAGAAAGGCCTGACACGCTGCTCAGCAAAGAATTGTCGGATGGAGTGGTGATTGCATACCCTTGTGCACCGCTGGCCAATTTCACAAGAAACGTCGTTGTCGTGTTGCGAAGACCACGGTATATCCCGGGCACCCTATTTTGAATATCAATCGACTCTAACTTCGCAGCGTCTGCACCAGACATCTTTGGCGGCCAGGCAGAAAACTCAGGGACAAATTCCTCGGCAAAGGCTTTCTTGAGCCCATTGAATTTTTCTTGGAGAACCTTAACCGCTTCTGGAGTGGGGGCTCTCTGTGCTTGCCCAACTAAGTCAGACAGTCTTAGGTTTGCCATGATATCAGGCGTCCCGGAGAGACTAACAAAGAAGCCTATATCCGCATGGGGAAAGAGCGACATGTCGGACATGAATCCGTTCAGGCCGCCGTTATGCCCATACCCTCGGCGACCGGATATATTGTACTCCATAAGTGCGCGGCTAATGCCCGGAGACATGGGATGATGCCGATAATTATCGAAGTTGTTTAGGTCCGCGAAAGACTCAGGCGACAAAACTGCAGCGCTTTCTCGATTGCTTTCATCCAACAGCCAGAGCATGAGTTTGGCCATGTCCGAAGCCGTCGAGACAGCCGCACCTGCGGACTTGCTAAGATCACTGAATGCATCATGCCTGCATGACCAGACTTTGTCGGGTGATGACCAAAGGTGACAGCCAGCGAGATCGGCCGCGCGTTCCGGCGGCAAGCCAATATAGGAGCCGGTCATACCAAGCGGTCGGAAAATATCTTCTTCAACAACCTTCTCATAAGAACGGCCGGACGCGCCCTCAATAGCCAGGCCCAACACGCCAAAGCCAAGATTGTCGTACGAAGCAACTTCCCCTGGGCGTCGTATCCTAATAAGACGTCTTTCGACTTCCTCTGCTCCGAGTTTTTCAGTCTCAAAGCGAGGACCAAAGAGATAACTGATATCGACATCGAAACCGCTTTGATGGGTCAAGATATGATGTGCGGTCACCGGTTCAGCATACGTATCCGGAACCTGATAAGGGAAAAGGTACTGGTTGATGTCAGCGTCTAAATCTAAAGTGCCCGCATCGACTTGCTGGAGTGCGGCAATGGCCGTCAACGGTTTTGTGATTGATCCGATACGGACGGCCGTCTTCTCAGGGTCTAAGGGTTCACCAGTTTTAATATCAGCGACACCATAGCCTTTGAGGACAACAACTTCGCCGTTTTGCACAACAGAAAGCGTGACACCGGGAATGCCCGTTCCTTCCATTAACGCAGAAATGGTGTCGTCGAAGAAGGCCTCGATATCGGTGGGGCTTGCTGGCTGGGCTTGGGACTGATGGCTAAGTGCAGCGCCGAATACGACGGCGCAAAGAACGACCAGTACCCGCATCATGTCAAGCAGTCTCCCGCGACTTAGCTAAGCCCTAGAACGAATAACTCACGCGGCCGACAAAGCCTTCGTCTTTACCATCGGAGTAATCCACCGAGCCTTGATAGCTGACGGACAGCGAGAAGTGCTCGCTGACCAAAGCCAAACCGGCGTTGGCGGTAATGCGATTTTTCGAGTCACCGCCCCGTCCGACACCAACGATATGCCCGGTTGAGGTTTGAATGCTGGCGCCGTAATCAATGCTGTCCAGTTCGGTTTCATAAGCAACCCGCACCAGTGGCACGATCCGCACATTGCGGGTGGAGTATGCGCCGCCAATTTCGAGCCCGACCGAACCGACAACTTTATCAACACCGAGGGTGAAGGTGTCGAGATCGTAGTCAAAACCTTCAAGGCTGGCGTTGCCAGCACGGTCACCGGTGGCCACACGATAGGAGGCATAGATATGACCAGGAGCGCTAGAGCCATTGCTAGTCGAGCGAATGGTCATCAAACGCTGTTCCGTGGTCTGCCGTTGGGCATCCATGATGATCGGGCCCATATACGATGTGTGCGCAACAACACGCGGTTGGTCGTACATTTCCAATGTGGCCTGCGCAAACTGCGAGACGATGGAATGGGCCGCGCCGGTGGGATGGATTGCATCCCAGAACAAAGTTGCGTCAGCCGCGGCCGTGGTCGGGCAAACCCCGGTGGGCTGCGCCAAGCCATCGAGGCACGGGATCGTCACATTAGACATGCCGTACGCGCCCGGGTCGGCAATGACATCATCAAACAACCCCTCAACGTCCATGATAAAGACTTGTATACCGAGAGATTCTTCGAGGCCGATCAACGTGGTGTGCAGGTTACCGTTGTAGAAAGACGCCAGTTCGTTCAATTGCGGTCCGAGACCGGTTGATGCGCCGCCGGGCGAGTTGCCGAACTTAGGCAGATTGGGAACAAGAAAAGTCTGTGCGCCAAACGCATTCAAGGTGCCGATTGCCGTGCCGATGCTGGTGACAACAGTCGTGGTCAACTCACTCGCCGGTGTCGTCGCCGCGTTGCGTAGGAAATCATTGTTGCCCGCCCAGACGACCGTCAGTGCGTCGGCAGGCACCGTGCCGCCGGCGCCAACAAACCCGAGGATCTGGTTGCCGACATCAATGGCGTTGAGGCTTCCCGCTTCAGCCCCGGCAATGGCGAAGTTGGTTGCTTGAGTGTAGGTCAAACCCAATGCAGGCGCGAGGCTCTCAACCCAGACCGGACCGTTAGACACGCGACCGTTAAAATAAGGAGGACTTGGCGGGTTTGTTCCACCGGTCAAGCCAAACAGATTGCCGGAGTCCGATAGGCTGTCGCCGAAGACGTAAAGGCCGCTGTATTCCTGCGCCTGTACCGGCGTAGCGAGCGCCGAGCATAAGGCGACTGCTGGCAGAATGCGTTTGATCATATCCGTTACCCACTTTGTATCCCTGGTCGGTATAGTTAAGCACAACTTCCCGTTTATGAAAAACCGAGGCTCCCGCGACCACAAAGCACCCCCTAACAGTCTGTTTCTAAACGGATTAAACCGTAATCACCGTATGGTTATAGTGAACTTCTTAATTGGGCTGAGCCCTTCGTTTCTATAGTCTTCCGCTCACACGCCAAAGCGGCCTGGAGACCGATGAATGCCTGATGATGCCAGCAGACGACCAATGTTGCCCGCCGTTGAGACCTTCGTCGCAACCGTGCGCAGCCTCTTCGAGCAAGGACTGAGCGCCGACGAGGTTTGGCCGCAAGCCTGCGAACCGTTGAAAGAGATGCTGCGCGATCCAGATGTGGCGGAGCATGCCAAGACTTGGCCGACCAGCCCGGCCAAACTGGGCCTTGAAGGCAAACACGCCAACCTGTTGTTTTATGAAGACTCGGACTACGGCTTCGTCATCAATGGGTTGATCAAAAAAGCCAGCGCCAAAACAACCATCCACGATCACGGGGTCTCCTGGACTCTCTATGGTGTCGTCGATGGCGGCGAACAGGTGCTGCGTTTCAAACGCACCGACGGTGGCGAACCCGGTGACCTGCCGGAAACGGCGGTGGTGGAAGAAACCGAAACCGTAGACGTCGGCCCTGGCTATATCGACTTCATCAAGCCATGGGACATTCACGCTGAGTACAACGGTGATAGCCCGACGGTGGCGGTGATTGTGCGCAGCCAACGCTGCGGCACCTATGTGCAGAATATCTTTTACAAAAAAGACAATACGGTCGAGCAGTACTACGGTCCTGATCAAATTCCCTTTTCCTTTGGGTAACTAGAATTGCCTGGAACAATTGCGTTACCCGTTTTTCCCGACGGGCCCTTTGAGGTCTATCGCATCATTGAGTTCGAAGGGCCGTTCCGCGACCCGGAACATTTGATTCCGTCGGCCACGCCCGACGCAATAAAAAACACCCGCACATTTAACGACGCCCGATTCTTTGATCAGGCCGAACACAAACTGATTATGGCGTTCCACGGAATCGTGGTGCGCACGCCGACGGCGGTGATTTTGGTTGATGCGTGTTTGGGCAACGACAAGCACCGACCCATGGTCCCCGAGTGGCATATGCGCTCCGGTCCGTTTCTGGATGATCTCAAAGGCGTCGGGTTGTCCGTCGATGACATTACCCATGTGCTCTGCACACATCTGCATGCCGACCATGTGGGGTGGAATACCCAGCTCGTCGACGGGCGTTGGGTCCCCACATTCCCCAACGCAAAATATCTATTCGGGCGCGAAGAGATGGCCTTCTGGGAACAAGATGCCGATGCCAATCATAAATCCTGGCAAGACAGCGTGCAGCCGGTGCTCGATGCCGGACTGGCAGAGATTGTCGATTCCGATCACGAGATCGAAACGGGCGTGTCATTGCTCCCAGCGTTCGGTCATTCTCCCGGGCACGTGATGGTCAAGCTTGAGACCACCAGCCATGGCAAAACACAAACCGCCTATGTGATTGGCGATGTCATTCACCACCCGCTGCAAGTCGAGCACCCCGAGTGGTCATCCCAATTCTGCTGGGACGCAACGATGGCCGGAGCCATGCGCCAGACTGTTTTGGAAACCGTTGCGGACAATGGCAGCTGGCTCATTCCGGCCCACTTCCCGACCCCCACAGCCGTGCGGGTGGAAAGTGACAAAGACGGGTTTTGGTTGGAGGGTTAGTCGCAATCTTGCAGTACGGCGACCCGGATCAAATTCCATTTGTGTCTAGGTGATTAGGCCTAGATATGGAGAAATCCAGCAGCTCTCAATTTTTGTCTGTGAACGTATATAGGGTATCCAAACCCTAGAATGTAGTTGGTGATCCAAAACGCCAGGACCGTGTACTCCCCGACAGCGCCATATTGGTCGTGGAACCAAGTGGAAAAGTAAAACGCTATTAGTACGAACATCGTCGCAAAACTAACCAACCAGAATACAACTCCGAATACTGCAAATACTATTTGCTTCATCCAATACAGTGCTCGCCCTCTTAGAACATTCCAAGACTCCATTTGTTTGCTTAGAAACAGAATACCAGAGACCATGACGCGACCCATCACGTAGTGAAGCAGAATAATTGCGGCGTATAGAATTGCTGAATAAATAATGAGAAGACCAGGCATAATTCACGCTCCTTTGTTACAACACATCCAGCACTTCAAAGGCGCAGCGCTCGGCGGACTCCGCCGCCGCTTCCATACCCCGATTGGATTGCGCGGTGTGTTCGCCGCAGAAGTGAATGCGGCCAGCGGCGCTGGCAAGGTGGGGTTGGAATTGGTGCACCTGCCCGGGATGCCATTCCATCCAGGTGCCCCCGGCGAAGCGGTCTCTCGCCCAGGACTTATAACCAACGGCTTTGAGTTTGCCTTTGGCAGCGGGGCGAAGTTTTTCGTATTCGGCGATCACCAATGCTTGCGCGGCCTCTCGACCAAGAGCGTCGAGCTTTTCCGCCATGATGCCGCGCGACCGTGAGATGAGACCCGTGACAGCGGTGCTGTTTTCCAACTGGCGCAGCACGGCCACTTGTCCGAGCGGCGTGTCGGTCCACATGCCTGGGCCGAAACCGTCCACATCCCAAAACGGTTCCGTTGCCGTGAGGAATACTTTGTTGATCTTCATAGACGGCAGCAGGTTGATCGCCGCAGCTTTTTCCGACGGCAACAGCGGATCAAAGTTGACCCAGCGCAGCGGCGGTAGCGGCGTCGAGTTGATCACCCGCTTGCCCCGGAAGGTCGTGCCGTCTTCGCAAATAACGTCGACGCCCGTGGCATCTTGATGGATCGCCGTCACGGCCTTGTTGAGGTGGACATCGCCGGACAATTGCGCCGCGATTTTTTCAGGAATGGATTGATTGCCGCCAACCACCTTAAGGGCGACGTTCTCTATATCTGTCTGCACCTTGTCCCAGCCAATGCGGAAGAACCAGGTCAGGATCGAGCAATCATGGGCTGAGGTGCCGCGCCCGATGTTGGTGTTGTAGTTGAGATTGATGGTCTCGGCATTCCATCCCTGCTCTTGCAGGAATGCATGAACCGAGCGGTCGTAGTGTTGGCTCGCCGGGTCAGCCCAATCTTCAAAGGACTCCAGGGGATTGTTGGCCGCAACAACGGACTCAAAAAATCGCCGCCCGGGGAACGCACTTTTGGCGTCGGCGGGCATGTGATTGAGCGGATGTGATGGCCATTGATCGCGCGGGATGACGGCACCACCAAGGGCGATCTCCGTTTGCGACAGCCGTCCGCGCGGGCGGTGATTAACAACCGTTAGTCCCAGTTGGTCGGCCAGGTCGCGCACCCGGCCATAACCGCCGAGGATGGAATCCCCCCCTGCCTCCGGCGCGCCTTCGAGGTGGCGATAACTTTCGAGGCGACCGCCGATCCGGTTGCGGCCTTCAAGCACAACAACCTTGGCGCCTTCGTCAGCCAGTAGTCTTGCCGCATAGAGGCCAGACAGACCTGCGCCGATGACGATGACATCGGCTTCGGTCTTGGCATGAAGCGGACGAGAGGCCACAAGTGCCGCTGAAGTCGCAACAAAAGTGCGGCGCGAGACTGTCATCTAAATGAGATCGAGCACTTCAAAGGCGGCGCGCTCACCGGATTCCATGGCGCCTTCCATGCCCCGATTTGAAGTCGCGGTATGTTCGCCGCAGAAGTGAATGCGATCGGCGGGATCAATCAACGCTTTGACCACAGTTGTGACCGTACCTGGCGACCACACCGCCCAATCGCCGGCGGCGAAAGGATCGGACTGCCAAGATTTGATGCCCGCGGCTTCCAGCTGCCCTTTAGCAGCAGGACGAATGCGTTCGTAGTCGGCGATCACTCGTGCCATGGCCTCTTCGTCGCTGTAGCTGTCCAGCTTATCGGCAAGATAACCCCGACCCCAGGCCATCAGACACGTGATGCGGTTGGCGTCTTCGCCTTCACGCAGGGCGCGTACTTCACCGCAGTCGGTATCCGTCCACATCGCCGGGCTAAAGCCGTCGTCTTCCCAGAAGGGTTTTTTCGGCACCATGATGATCTTGGTGATTTTTTGCACCGGCGCGGTGGCGATGGCCTGCGCTTTGAGAGCCGGCAATAAAGGATCGAACTTGAGCCAGCGCATGGTCGGGATGGGCATAGAGCAGATCACCCGCTTGGCTTTGTAAATGCTGCCGTCACCGCAATGCACTTCGGCCTGACCCGGTTCGCTGCGAATACCGATAACTTCTTTCCCCAGGTGCACTTCACCAGGCAGAGACGCTGCCATGGCTTCGGGAATACTCTGGTTGCCGCCGGGGGCCTTAAACGCAACGCGATCCAACTCGCCTTGCAATTTGAACCACGCCTGGGTGAAGAACCACATCAGCGATGAAATATCGTGAGCCGAGGTGCCGTATTGCACATTGGTGTTGTAATTGAGGTCGATGGCTTCGTCGCTCCAGCCGATCTCCTTGAACACGTCGTAAATCGAGCGATCAAATTGCGCACTGTCGGCATCAAGCCAATCTTCAAAAGCTTCGAGCGGATTGTTCTCACCGATTACCGCTTGGAAAAACCCGCGCCCCGGGAAACGGTGCTTGGCTCCCTCGGGCATCACGTTGAGAGGATGAGTCGGCCAATCGCCTTTAGGAATTAGGTTGCCGCGCAGGGCTAATTCGGTGTTGGTCGGGTCCTTATGGGCTTCTGGAGAAAGATCACGGCGGGATTGATGGTCGACCAGCTCGACCCCGACATTGGCAGAGACATCTTGCATCCGGCCATAACCGCCAAGAATAGAATCGCCACCCCACTCTGGGTTGCCTTCCACGTTGCGGGCACTAAGCAGACGACCGCCGAGGCGGTCCCGCCCCTCAATCACCTGAACCGTGGCCCCGGCTTCAGCCAACAGCATGGCAGAATAAAGCCCGGACAGCCCTGCCCCGATGACGATGACGTCCGGGTCTTTTTGAGCCCGCGCCGTGCTCGACGCCAGAGTGGCTGCGGCGGCCCCGCCGAGTTTGAGGGCTGTTCTGCGATCTGTCTTCATGGGAATGGCTCCGAATAAACCTATTTCGTTTGCATGCTGGGAGATTAGCATAGGAGAGACCAGCGTCCCGCCTCTTATAGCCACTGTGTGAGTATGGTAGGTCAGGTGGATACTCAGAGAGAAACTTATGTACCTAGACCGCTGCTATAACATCGAACGCCTGCGGGCCAAGACCAAGCGCCGCCTGCCAGCGCCGATCTTTCATTACTTGGATGGCGGCGCAGACGATGAAGTGACTCTGCGGCGCAACACCGACGCCTTCGATGACTACGAATTGGTGCCCAATCTGTTGCGCGATACCAGCACCATCGACACCAAAATCAAAGCCCTCGGTGTGGACCTGGATTGGCCGGTGTTCTTGTCGCCGACTGGGATGTCGAAGCTATTTCACCATACCGGGGAATTGGCCGCCGCCCGCGCCGCTCACAAGGCCGGAACGCTCTATAGCCTGTCGACCATGGCAACCACGACCATTGAGGATGTCGCGGCTGAGACTGACGGCCCGAAGATGTTCCAAATCTACGTCTATAAAGACCGCGGCCTGACCAAAGAATTCATCGCGCGCTGCAAGGCCGCCAAGTATGACGCCATCTGCGTCACGGTCGATGTTCCCGTCCCGGGCAATCGCGAGCGCGACCTGGTGACCGGCATGACCATGCCGCCGACGTTTTCCCTCGCCAGTCTGCTTAGTTTCGTAACCCATCCCGAGTGGAGCTTGAACGCTTTGCGCGATCCGAGCTTTGACCTCGCCAATATGGCGCAGCACGACATGCTGAGCATCAAGGACAAACAAATCTCACCGGTGCAATATCTCGCTAGTCAAATCGACAGCGGCATGACCTGGGAAGATGCCGAGTGGATGGCTCAGGAATGGGGTGGGCGCTTTCTTATTAAAGGCGTGCACTCAGCCCATGACGCCAAGAAGGCGGTGGAGATCGGGGCCCATGGGGTGATGGTCTCCAACCACGGCGGCCGCCAGCTCGACGGGGTTCAAGCGTGCATCGACGCCCTACCGCCAATTGTCGACGCTGTTGGCGGCAAGCTGGATATTATTTTGGATGGCGGCATCCGTCGCGGCACCCATGTGATTAAAGCGCTGGCCCTCGGTGCAACCGCCTGCTCCATCGGCCGGGCCTATGTGTACGGCTTAGGCGCTGGCGGTGAAGCCGGTGCCGACAAGGCACTAACGGTTTTGCGTACAGAAATCGAGCGGGACATGGCTTTGATGGGCGTGACCAAAATCAGCGAAATCACACGCGAGATGGTTGTGAGGCGGGGATGAGTATTCGTCGCCTCAAAAGTCAGTGACAACGTTTCAAACGGAAAGCTGCCGCGGTTTTTTCGATCACTGGAATTCTTTGCGCAAGGGCGAAAGCTCGATTCCACTGCAATCTACTTTTTTTGACCACCCCCACCCGCAATACGCACCTCACCTGCACATTACAGAAGTCAGCGGACCGAATATGATTATCCGTTTGATGGGAACCGAACTCGTTGAGAAATGGGGGGTAGATAAAACTGGTGCCGTGCTCGGCAATGACCAGCCGCCACATATAAAGAAAGCCTTGTTTAACAACTCTTTCGCTGCTGTATCGACGCCCTGCGGTGTGCAGGGGTTGGTTAAGTTGGAAGCCAATATGGGCTCTCGGATAGAAGTTGAATCGGTCGGTTTGCCACTAAGCGTGGGAGACGGAAATCCAAACAGGCTAGTCTCCTTCTCTCAGACCCTGAGGACACTGAGCTATGGTGAGATACCGACGAACTATGTAAGTTTTGTGGACACGAAATGGGTGGATATTGGGTTCGGCGTTCCGCACACAAAACCAGACGTGATCCAGGACTGAAGCACACGTCGACCTGACCAGGGTCGATGAGATCGCACGAGAGAATTGGTGGGTAAGGCGAGGAACATGACTAAACACCGGGCAGATACAGCCAATATGCACCACAATGATTCGTTGATACCACCACCGCTATCACGATAGGCCCACCTTACCACGACTTCGTCCTTACGGCGTGCTTGAGGAAACGTCATGCATCAAAGCCGCACCATCAATCTTGCGCTTTCCCTCTATACCATCGGAAACCGCTGACGCACTTTCCAGACAAGCGAAAAACGATTAGTTTTTGGCACATGCAGTTGCGACCGACTTCACAAGCCAACAAACCAATGACGGATTTTGAACATGTCTGATTCTAAGAAAAAAAACAGGACCAAGCTCACTATTGCCTTGGTCAGTTGGATTTTCGCCACTGGCGTCGTGACGGCGATCGTGGTCCCCGCCTACAACGAGTACAGGGGGCTCGCAGGTCGGAGCGAATTCGACCTGATTGCTGAACAGGCGGCAAGGCAAGACGCGATAACGGAACGACTACGGTTAGAGCAGAGCGCCAAGCGAACTGAGATTGTCGACTTAACTTACGACTTTTCTCAAAAATATAATGAATTTAGGGGCGATATAAATTTACTCAACGCTGATCAACCGCTACCCAAGAGCTACTCCATTTATTTTGATGGACTATCCATACAAATAGGCCGTTTGCGAAACTTAAATAACGTTACAAACGCACTGGGTTCAGCACCTTTTCCAGGTATGGATGAGAAACTAGAAACGATTTTGTCTGATATCGATTCTCTTAGAACAATTAGGTCAACTGAAGGTCACGAAGCATGTTTAGAAAAAGCTGATGCAGTATTTTTACTGCTGGAAGACCTCATCGAGAGTATCGAGGCAACAATGGCCGAGGAACCATTAGTAAAAAGCTCGTCCAATATGATGCTCCAGAATTTTTCTTTAATTTCTCGGGCCCATGCACAGGACGTTGAACCAGCGGAGAGGTCAGAAAGCATAATAGGCATTGTTAAAAGTGAGATTAGTGATTCAGGATTCTGGAAGTTCGCTCTAGTCGGACTAGCAGTAGTAGCACTAGTGATTTGCAGTTCCGTATTTTACATCGAAACAGACAAGAACAGAGAACGAAAAGCTTTCATTGGCTTGACGCACCTAGGGACATTTATTGTAGGCGCCGTATTTTAGAACGATAGAAAAGACCAGGTAACTCCCATGCTAACCACGTCTAATCCGCCCGATAATAGTTCCAACATTGACGTCCTCATCGTCGGGGCCGGATTTGGCGGGCTCTATGCCCTACATAAAATGCGCGAATGCGGATTTACCGCCCGCGTGCTTGAGGCTGGCGATGATGTTGGCGGCACCTGGTATTGGAATCGCTATCCCGGCTGCCGCTGCGATGTGGAAAGCATTCACTATTCCTACCAGTTCGACGAAGACCTGCAGCAGGAGTGGGTGTGGTCGGAACGCTACGCCACCCAACCCGAGCTACTGTCTTACATCCAGCACGTCGCGGACCGATTTGATTTGCGCAAAGACATCACCTTCAACACCCGGGTTACAGCAGCAACTTGGCAAGAAGACAAAGCGTGCTGGCAGGTGGAAACGGAAAGCGGCGAAACCGTACGAGCAAAATATTGCATCATGGCGACCGGGCCGCTGTCCGTTCCCAACATGCCCGACTTCCCAGGCCTAGACAGCTTTACGGGCGATACCTACCACACCGGGCTGTGGCCCCATGAAGGCGTCGACTTTACCGGCAAGCGAGTGGCAATAATCGGCACAGGATCATCAGCAATTCAGTCGATCCCGTTGATCGCCGAACAAGCGGATCAATTGACCGTGTTTCAACGCACCGCCAACTACGCGGTGCCCGCCGCCAACCGGCCGATGAACCCTGGCGAGTTGGAAGCGGTCAAGGCCGAGTATGCCGAATTGAGAACGCGCGGTAAAAATTTCCCAACCGCTATTCCCGTTACGCCGTCGGGACCATCCGCCCTCGCCGTTTCAGATGAAGAGCGTGAGAGAGTCTTTGAAGAATGGTGGCAAGACAAAGGCCTGATGTTTCAAGCGGCGTTTGCCGACTTGCTGTTTGTTGATGAAGCCAACGATGCGGTATCCGATTTCGTTCGCGGCAAAATCCGCAGCATTGTCGAGGACTCGTCGGTCGCGGAAATTCTGGTGCCGAAGAATCCCTTCGGCTGCAAACGCATGTGCGTTGATACGGACTACTACAAGACCTTCAACCGCGATAACGTCAGCTTGGTAAACGTCAAGGATACACCCATCGACCGTATTGTGCCCGGCGGTGTGTTGGTCGGCGGGACCACGTATGAGGCAGACGCGGTAATTTTTGCCACTGGATACGACGCCATGACCGGGGCGCTGTCGAAGATGCACATTTGCGGGCGTGATGGCCTAGTTCTCACTGACAAATGGCATGAAGGTCCGTCGAGCTTCTTGGGCCTGACCGTCCATGGCTTCCCAAACATGTTCACGATCAACGGACCAGGCAGCCCATCAGCGTTGGTCAATATGGTCACCGGCTGCGAGCACCATGTGGAATGGATTGCGGACTGCCTGACGCATTTAAGAGATACCGGGTCTGCCGCGATCGAGGCAGAAAAACCGGCGGAAGAGGCTTGGGTTGAGCACAGCCGCGAAGTCGGCAACGCGTCGCTGCGCTCAGCCTGCGATTCCTGGTATTTAGGTGCCAACATTCCCGGTAAGCCGCGCGTGTTTATGCCCTACCTCGGTGGCTTTCCGGCCTATGCGGAAAAGTGCGATAGCGTCGCCAAGGATGGCTACAGCGGGTTCGCGATTACTTAGCTGGATGGTGGGTGTTGCTTAACAGAGAACCCCGCCTCAGGCTTTACCCCGGACGAGGTCTCTAGAGCGGAGGATCATGGAACTCCGCGTTCGCTACAATGAGCGAATCAATGTGTGTTTTTCGGACGCGCAGTACCCAAAGGGCCTACGCATTGTCATGCACTCTACTCAGGCGGAGCCATGTTTTTTACACACCCTCTCTGACCTAACGGCCACTTGCCACGAAGGATTATGGCCTCTCGTAGAATCTTCGAAGGCCCATTTCGGGCTCCTGTTCGCGTCTGTCTACAGTAAGAATCTTGATCCTCTCAAACTGGATCGTCAAGCACATCTGCAAAATTCTTTAGGTCGTCTTGACTGACCTTTTCTTGCACCGCAAGTCGAGTTCAACGAATGACTATAATTGTAAGGTGGACTTGATAACTAAAACTTAAATTTGCGCAAGGATTAAGGTCACAGACCTTAAATTATGTGCAGTTCAATCAGAATCACGTATCGCCTTCACATGCTCTATGAACAACTGTTGGAGTGCAGACTTCTTAACTATTGTATTCGCTATTCTTCGACCATGCGTACGAGCACTGACCGGCAACAAACTCGCAACCGTTTCAATAGTGCCAGCAACATTTATCGGAAGCCAGGATACAACCATCGCACACAACTTCACGTTTCTGAGATCACCTGAAGTCGTACCCAGCTGGTTAGCAGCAGCGTCCAGTTGTTGTTTACAATCTTCAAACAATGACTCAAATCTTGGCCGGTCAACGTCTTCTATAGCGAGCCTCATCTCCGAGAATCGATCTCTTAAGCTACCATTGCTACGTAGCTCCATGGCTTTCTTCAGAGCAACGTCAGGGTTGCTCCCTGCCGCTGCGAGCACTGACGAACCTATAAAAGGGATACCAAAATCATACGTCTTCCATGTCACAGACTTTAGCAGCTCGTAGTAGTATTTATTGAACGCCCTTCCATACTCATCTTCACCCGGTCTCTCGCCACGTGCTAACGGGATGCGTGACTTTCTCAGCCCATCACTTATGAGCGGCTGGCTGATCGCGGGAGGCAGACGACTGAGCATTTGGCCGCGGTAATGATACGGCATGTACACCATTTTTTCTTTCTGTGCCCGCGACTGCAAAAAAATTCCTCTGTGCAAGAACATGGCTCTTACTAGCGCTTCCTTATCTAATCTTGATTCAGGGCTACATCCATTATTTAAGGCCACAAACCTTTCCCGATAAATGTATTCATCGGAAAAGTACACGTTGGGAATTTTTGCGCCGTTACCCGGCTCAACGCTGTCTATCAAATCTGACGTAAACACATCGAATGCTTGTTTACACGCATCCTCCTCAGAGATCGTAGCTTCGCCCTTAAAATCATGAGTACTGATAAGCTCACCCACGTCACGCGGCAGATGCTGTACAAGCTGCTCAATCCAGCTTGATGAGGACGCCTCCGTCGCACCGTCTGGGCTATAGACGACTCTCTTAGACTTGTCCTTATCCTGAATAGATGACGAGTCCAAAAGAATCTTATCATAAATAATCAAGGCAGTAAGAAAGTCAGCAAAAGACTGCGCGTCAACTAGTCGATGCTCTGGGTAACTTCCATTAAAGCTTTTATGGATTGGCATATCTGGACAAACCAATCTCATTACCCCAGCGAAACTAGTGTTATCAATTAGCGCTTTCATTCACTCTCACCTTTTCCGAGCGGTCGAAATAAACCAATGCAGACTGTTGTCGAGTTGTTGGACCTTGCCCTGCCAAACGGACTCTTCGGGGAACCCGGCATTGCGTAACATTTCGCTGGGATTATTGGTCGCGTACACGCGCCAAAAAGGTTCATTGTTGTTGACCTGATCCCAGCCGCGGTGGAACTGCATCCAGGGGCTGTATTCATCGTAACGAATATTCACATCCATATGCATCGCCACGCCACCCGGCCTTAGCAGGCGAAAGCTTTCCTGCATCATCGCTTCTGTCGTGCTTTGAGAAAATTCGTGCATGGCGTTGTGCGACATCACGAGGTCAAAACTCTCGTCTTCAAACCCCGTGTTGGCGGCATCGCGTTGGTGGTAGTGCACCCCCTTGCCCATAGCCTCAGCGCGGGCATGGGCGTAACGCAGGATCGAAGACGCAACATCGATGCCATGCACCTCGGCATTAGGAAATGCCGTGACATAGGGCACCGTTGACGACCCGGCCGAGCAACCGATATCGAGCACACGGGTTGGGGTGAAATCGGGATAGCGCTCATTAATAAAGCGCACACCCACCTCACCTTTGCTTTCAGACACGCCGACGCCACGGCCCATAGTGTAAAGGTTGCCGCCATATTCGTAGAACGCGCCGGCAAGAACGTCATCATCGCCATAGTCAGAACAGTAGCCACCGGGCTGGAGATGAATATCAACCTCAGCCATGGCGCGCGGAATGTCGAAATTCGGGTCCAACTCAAGCGAGCCTTTGCGCTGATCGGATTGTGTGTAGCGGGTATAATCCGCGGCCAAGCGGCCTTGTTCGCGATACAGCGTATCAGCGACCGCGTTCCACATCATTTCCTGGCCGTCTCGATGCAACCGGCTGAACATTTGGTACGCCGGATCATCCCACATCACCGTGCCGATTTCTTGTGCGGACTCCGGGTCCCGGCCATGCTCTTTCATAAAGCGAGGTTTAGCGCGGCGCTCATATAGGTCTTCGTTGCGCGCACGGACGTGGTCGCGGACGAAGTCTTTGAGCGACAAGGTGTACTGTTGGCGCGCCCATTCATCGTGGTTGGGTGATGCCAGCATTGTGTGTACGGGATTGCGAGCCATTGATCAGCCTAAAGACCGGTGTTGCGTCCTGAAGTGTATGCGGAGCGCGGCCTATTGCAAAATCTACAGCTGGGTCTCGGTCGAGAGCCGGACACGCGAGACACGATCCCCAAATACCGTACCCATATAAAGATACCCTTGGTGGCTCAACGCCACAGAGGCGCCAGGGATTCGGCCATCCGTATGCTCGTAGATTATTTCCTGTTCCAGGGTCTCTGGATTTATAGCCACAACCGCGAAAGGGAAACTGCAAGGCCTACCCGACAACCTCCGACATCCACGAGTGCCGACAATCGGGATGCCAGTGTGCCCGACCGACAACAATCGACCGTCGGGTGCCAGGGTTAAATTATCGGACTGAACGGGGATGCGAACGGTCCGGGCATTTCCGCCGCCCACATCGGCAGCCACGAGCGTTTGACCATAGGTCGAGCCAACAAAAATACGGCCGGTGCCTGGGTCCGCTTCAACTCCATTGGGAAAAGACGCGTCTGTCCCCTCAACTTTGTTCCAGCCTGCAACCCGGTCCCAAGTGACCGCGTACCCGGTGTGAATGCCAAACAAGAATTTTGCCTGAAGCCATATGCTGCGTGGTCCGTCGTACATATGGCTAACGACAAACCCCTCGTTGCCGGTGGACGCCACGTCGTTAGGGAACACAGTCTCAGGAACAGCGACACAGCCTTGCCAAGTCAGAGTTGGGCCATGGTCGCCGACGTCGACACGATAACGTTCAATGCGCTCGCCATCGGCAGCATTGACGACCAGCAGCCGAAAGCCACCATTTGGTAAGTCGGAGACGTGGAACCCGCGCGGGCGGAGGTTCGGCGGAGCCGCCCCACACTGAGAAAACGTGGAATCGGAATCGACGACAGCTTCTAGCCGTGTGAGTTGATTGGTTTCTATGTTGAGGGCGACAATATTGCCAGGTACAGACCCGCTGCCCAACTCACTGACCAGCAGCCACGGATGAGTACCAAGAGGTTCGATGTCTTCGGGTTTCTCTAGACCACAGTAGACTTTAATATCGGCAGACGACTCACAGCCCTCGATCACTATCGGATCACAGGCGGAAAGCCCGATAAGGCAAAGAACGGAGACGAGACCGGATGCGCAAGCCCGCACTGCTCAATCGTCCTGCAACTTCAGCTCTTCAAACATCACACCGGTCGGTCGCGATTTAAACTCCGCAATACGCGGACCGTAGGCGCTGGTGTATACGGCGTTGGTCAGCCAGATCGCCGGCGCCAATTCGTGTAGCTGCGCCATAATTTCTTGCAGCAGAAGGTCGCGCTTGGCGGAATCGATCTCTGCGTTGGACCTTTTGATCGGCTCAACCAACTCCGGTGCACAAAAGAACGGATTCGCCCGTAAACATGAGAAATACTCGATGGGCCTTATGGGATCCTGGAAGGCCGAATTGTTCCAAATCAGATTAAACGCATCCGCATCACCCCATTCAGACGTGGCATACTTGCTGGAGTAGTCGGAGAACGGAATGGCACGCAGAGTCACGTCAATACCGATGGCTTCCAAATCTTGCTCAACCTTTTGGTACATTAAGCTATCCGGTGTGGTGGTGTCGGTCGCCACCTCGATATTCATGGCAAAGCCGTCCGGGTATCCAGCTTCGACCAGAAGCGCGCGAGCACGGTCAGGGTCGTAATTGTACGGTTTAAGGCTGGGGTTGAATCCGATGGTCGCTGAGGTCACGCCCTGACTGGCCACTTCTGCGTAGTCAAACATGATGAATTTCGCGATCGATTCTTTATCGACTGCATAATTGAATGCTTGCCTCACCCGAGCATCCTGAAGCGGATGACCCTCCGCATGCAAAACATTAGGGAGCGCGATAGATTTAACCTGGGGATTGGTTTGGACAGACACGTCAAAGCCCTGCGCTTCTATGATGACCACGTCATCGACATGGAGTCCGGTGATGAGGTCCAACTGTCCAGAGAGCAGACCTTGTATGCGTGATGTCTTGTCGCCGACTAACCGATACTCGAGCGTCTTAATATCTTTAGGTGCGCGCCAAGATTCCAGATAAGCCTCTAAGGTTGCTGTCGCATTGCCACGACCAAAGCTGATCAAGCGAAATGGGCCCGTCCCGACGGGCGCAACCGTATAGCCATCGACGCCAATTTCATCCCAGTGGTCTGGGTCAATAATCATCAGCGTCGCGAGGCGCTTCGGTAAAATGGCGTCCGGCTCAACGGTTTCGATCTCAACTGTCAAATCGTTAATGGCTCGAGTGCTCTTCACCAAGGTCAACTCGTTGGGAATCAGATAGCGCTTCATCTCTTCGCGCTTCATCAAGTTCATTAATTTAACAACGTCGTGTGCTGAGAACGGCTTGCCGTTGTGGTAAGTGACATTGGGACGCAGCTCAAACACCCATGTGGTCGGAGACGTGTTCTCCCACGACAGCGCCAAGGCTGGCTCAGGACCGCCAGACCAATTCAATCGCGTGAGGCCGTCATAAATAGACCACCACAATTCTGCCGCCGGTAAACTCGCACCGGTAAACGGATTACCGAGAGTCGGCGGGAAAGCGGACACCGCCGCCCGCAAAGTTTGGGCACCTAAATTTGTGCTGTTGGTTAGGACACCAAAAGCCAGCAGGGCAACGGTAACAAACTTCATCTAGGCAACCTCAGGGGAGTAATGGGCTTTGTGGCTTGAGGGCAGATCCTCGAAGGTGATCATCTGCAACCGCGGATCCTGCTTGCGGGCAAGACCGGCATCGGGATCAGTCAGCACATTTATAATGGTGGTTTGGTTGGCGTTAAAAGCGCGCTGCAGTGCCGGTTTAATGTCGTTCGGGTTTTCAACCCTGTCGAAGAGACAACCGAACGCCTGACCGATAAGTTCATAACTGGCCTGCCCTAGTTCGCAGTTGACGTTACGGCCAGCGGAATTGAGTTGGCCGTTCTTTTCCGTCCCCCACGCACCATCGTTTGCGATAATGCAGACAATCTTTAAGCCGGCCAACACCGCTGCATTCCATTCGCTCGCGTAAAATCCAAACGCGCCATCACCGGTCACCAACACAACTTCACGCGGGGGTCGATTTTCTTGCGCGGCCAACTCACGTTCCCCGGCAGCGGCACCAATAGAAAGAGCTGTTCCAATACCCATAGAACCGAGGGGGTAATGATCCAAGTAACTGCGGTCGCCGGATATACGCACAACACCATGCATCCAATTCAAGGCATCGGCACCGTCGCCAACAAAGATGGCGCCTGACGGCATAACGTCCATGAGGTCACGACCAATGCGCGTCGGATGAATCATACCATCTTCGTTTTTGCCCAACTCATCGAGCCGTTCGAGACGCGCGGCCATGGCATTGTTTACCCAAGTCGGGTCGCCGCTGGGCTTGTATCCTTTGGCAGTGAGAGTGGTGTTGAGTTTTTCGACGCTCAAGGCCGCGTCACCAAGCATAGGGACATCGATAACGCGGTTGCGGCCAAACTCATCCGCGACAACGTCTATCTGTGCGAACGTCGCCTTGGCGTTAAACCTTGGTGCCAATCCGTAACCAATGCGTTGGGATAGTCGCATACCAACAACAAGGACGGCGTCGGCATCCTTTGCGGCAACTTGCGCCATGGGCCAGCTAAAACCAAGGGTGTGGTCTTCAGGCACGAGACCACGGCCAAGTGCATGTCCCAGAACCGGCAAGCGATGAGTATCCGCAAGGGAACGCAAGGCCGATCCAGCATTGGATACCCCTGCCCCACTCCCGGTGAGAACCAGCGGTCGTTCGGCATTGAGGATCATATCAGCAGCGGCTTCGACCGCTTCATCGGACGCTTCGGACACGTTGGTTCTAAGTGGATGCGGATCAAGCTCAGCATCGCCCTCGACCATTGCGCCTTGAATACTCAGGGGCACACCCAATACCGCCACGCCAGGACGGCCGGACGTGGCCGCACGCAAAGCGGCATGAACAAACTCGGCCAACCGATCGGCCGTTGGCACAACCCTGCACCACTTGGCATAGGGCTTGGCCATCTCAAGCGGGTCCTCGCCTTCGTCACCCACGGATTCCCTAGAAGGATCGGCATACACTGACGCGAACACAACGACGGGAGAACAAGCCATTCGGGCCGTTTGAATTCCAGCCATGGCATTTGGCATACCCTGCTTACCCGCGATCATAGCAATACCGGGCTTGCCGGTGACTCGTGCGTAACCGTCCGCAGCGCCAACGGTTCCCGTTTCGTGGCGACCTGAAATCACTGCCATGCCGTCATCTTCAAAGGCATAAAGCGTGTGGGAGTGCGCTGCACCCGCAAGCACAAAAGCCGTTTCGATGCCGTAACCTTTGAGAATTCGGCTGATGACTTGGCCGCCGGTCAACCGGTTGGTGGGGTCAGACATACGTCCTCGTCTTAGTAACGGCCCGACACGGCCATTTTATCGATAGGCCAACACGGCCATTGCTTTTCTTATACGGACATCGTTGCATGAATTTAACCGCATAAAAATTCTAGACGGAGACCCACCTATGATTTCTCGCAGAACAGCCGCACAGGGAGCAGTTGCCCTCGCCCTGGGTCAACCATACTTAGCAAGAGCAGAGACCGAAGTCGAAAATCGTCACACCTTTGTGCTGGTTCACGGCGCATGGCATGGCGGCTGGTGGCAGAGACCGAAGTCGAAAATCGTCACACCTTTGTGCTGGTTCACGGCGCATGGCATGGCGGCTGGTGCTGGAAAATGGTGAACGAGTACCTGCGAGCGCGTGGCCATACGGTGTTCGCGCCGACCATGACGGGACTAGGCGAGAAGAGCCACCTCGCATCCGCTGACATCAATCTCGACACCCATATCGCTGACATTGCTAATTTGTTGATTTGGGAAGAGTTAGAGAACGTGATCTTGGTCGGTCATAGCTATGGCGGTGGTATTATTAGTGGGGTTTGCGACGCCCATAAAGATCGTATCTCGCACGCGATTTATCTGGACGCGGTAGTACCGAAAAGCGGTGACACTATGATCGGAGGCGCGACAATAGAGGCGGCTGAGAAACGGCTTGGGCCTTTTATTGACGGCTATCTTGCGCCACCCCGAGAACCTGTATCCTTTGGTATTCCCGAAGCCATGACGGAAGAGCTGGCATGGGTGCGCAGACGTGTAACCCCGCACCTGGTCGGAACCTGGACACAGGCGTTCGCATTTAAAAACGGCGGGTCGGATGATTTACCACGGACCTTTATATACTGCTCGGACAAACCGTCCCTCACGCCGCAACAGGATGTGCGACTGCAATCCTTTCGGGACGATCCCAGTTGGATGTACGACGAACTGTCATGCGGTCACGACGCGATGGTGATTCTACCGCTAGAAACGGCAGAGATGTTTGAGCGGATTGCAGACACAACTTAACCTGCGGCCCTAAATAAGCTGCGAATAAGCAGTACCAAAAAGAGTGTCGCAAAAATGCCAGCGTACAGCGCAAAGGTTCCGGCCAGGGTTTGTGGCCCACCCGCATAGTCTTCAGTCACATCCCAGACTAAATTAAACTGAGCGCCGTCAATCTCTGCTGGCACGCTGATTGACCGTGACGACCCTTCTTCCGACTCTTCGTCTCCAATTATAAATCGCGGCGTGGTCATCTCACCGCCATTGGAAAAGGACGCCTCAAGGCGCAGGCGCATACCGTGGGGCACCCACTCGTCGTACATCCGAGCGACCACACTCTCGTAGTCAATTAGACTGACAACAACACCGAACTGACGCGTGTTGCGAATGGTCACCGCATAGTAAGAATACGGACTTCCAGTCTCCCCTTCGAAAACGGACCCAATCACAAGGCTGTTTTCGTTTTCCAATGCCGTGTTGATAGTCGTAATGGTCGGTCCAAAGCGCGACACGTCTGACCCTGGTCGGAGCACACCACTGGTGTCCGTCGAATAGGCAACCATCCAACATCCATCGTCATCGCTGCAGCTAGACGGTTGAGATTTGGTGAGAAACCCCATGGACTCCGGAAAGGCGTCGGACGTGTGACCTTTTAAATAGTCGATCGTATTTTCAAACTCATCTGCAGCAACGCGCCCAGATCCGTTAAACAATGTAGCAAGGCTTTGCAGCGGACTATTGGCATGATCAAGGAGAAGAACAAACGTTGATGCGAGTCTTTCGGCATCGGCATCTGCTTTAGCGTTCCATACCGCTCGTGCTTGCTCGGGCATCGGGCGGCTTAAGAAATATGAGGCTGAAAGGCCGAGAACAAGCACAAAGGCCATCGTCAGAACGCCCCACACCGAGCTGCCTCCTCCAGTGTCGGAACTCTCTTTTTCAGCTGCCATTGCGGCTTACTCCTTTATAATCGCCTGTGGGCCGTGCACTCTTGGCTAAGCTAACGGAGAGCCCGACGAGGACACCATACATTATGATTGCAAAACTCTCCCGGGTCATCAGCGCCGCTGTTTTTCTGATCTACACACTGTGGACTTCATCGATCTTCGCCCAGGAGTTGACCACTGAGATAGAAATTCGCGTGCCGGCTCAGGGTGGTCCGTTAACACCTGTCCGTTTGACCTTCGATCCAACCGATCCAAACCGCTTTGCCGTTGTCGATGTCGCAGACGGCAGCATTACCGTTTGGTCGTTTGACCGCACCTTCACCAAAGAACTCGACATCGACGCGCGAGCCGTCGCCTTTGCGATTTCTCCTGATGGACGAATGATCGCGTCCAGCACCATCCGTGGACAGATTTTTCTGTGGAACATGGACGGAGAGCAGATCGGTGAGCCATTCCTCGGCCACGAAGGATCAGTCCAGGATCTAGACTTTTCACCTGACGGATCAATGCTCGCCTCCGCCGGATATGATAGCACCGTCAGACTCTGGACGATGGACGGGCGGCAGATCGGCCAGCCCTTCGTCGGCCATACGGAATGGGTGCGCGCGGTGGCCTTCTCGCCGGACGGCACCAAGGTCGCCTCATCAAGCATCGACGGCACTGTCCGTATCTGGAACAGACGCGGCAAACTGCTTGCTGGCCCTCTTCTTGGTCACGAACGTTGGGTTGAAGCGGTCAACTTTTCGCCGCGCGGCAACTTCCTTGCCTCGGCTGGTGATGACGGATTAGTACGATTGTGGAATCTAGATGGAACCCCCCGCACCGATCCCTTGTCAGGACATCAGGCTTGGGTTGTCGACTTTGCGCCGAGCGGCGGTGTTATGGCTTCGGCAGGCGATGACGGTTCCGTATTATTACGCAATCTTGATGGGTCTCTACGACGCCAAGCCTTGCGCGGTCACGCCGGGTCAGTGCAAGCCCTAGCATTTTCGCCAAGCGGTGATTTCTTTGCCACTGGTGGGTACTACGACGGCACAGTGCGATTGTGGAATATTGATGGGTCACCGCGCGGGGAGCCCCTACGTGCTCATGACCCGTGGTTCCGCAGTCTCGCGTTCTCTCCGGACGGCACCATCGTTGTCATGGCTGGTGATGACGGGAGTTTTCGATTCTATACCCGAGATGGCCTTCTATTGGGGCAGCCAATCCTAGGTCACACATCCTGGGTCGAAGCTGCAACGTTTTCCCCTGACGGGGAGCGGGTCGCGACAGCCAGCTATGATGGAACCATGCGGGTCTGGGATATGACCGGCACGCAACTCATGATGTTCGACGACCACGAATCCCGCGTTACATCCGTTGCGTTCTCGGCAGACGGGAAGCAGATTGCGTCAGGGGACGAACGCGGCACCATCCGTGTGTGGGATACAAACGGGACGCTTATTGTCGGCCCAATCCGAGCCTATCCACGACCAGTCACGGCGCTCACGTTTTCACCGTCCGGTCGCACCATCTTGAGTGGCAGCGATCGTGGTGAGATGAAACTCTGGTGGCGCGACGGAGAACTCCGGACGGCTACGTTGTCGGCGCACCGTGGCGCCCTCAAAACCATGGCGTACTCGCCGGACGGCGCGATATTCGCGACCGGGGGTGAGGACGGAATCGTTCGGCTGTGGGGCGCGGACGGAACACCGCGCGTTGGCGCAATGACCGGGCATCAAGCCTGGATCCGCGCCCTGACATTTTCATCTGACAGTACACGGCTTGCATCGGCTGGGGATGACGGCGCTATTCGACTTTGGACAATTATGGGAGAGGCCCTTGGCGCGCCAATGCGCGGCCATGATGGATCGGCCAGCAGCATCGTATTTACGGACGATGATAACGCCGTGACATCGGGAGGCTACTTCGACGGAAAAATACGGCGTTGGGCGCTATCCAACTGAACGCCGCCGAACTTTAATTTGGCGGGCTATTCCAAGCTCGCAATCATCGGTTGGCCGGGACGTCTAACGCGGCGCGATCTATCCACACACCACCCTTATAGACCGAATCAATCATCATCGTGTTGCTGATGTCGACAGACGGGTCTGCCGTCAGAAGCAACATATCTGCAAGCTTACCCACCTCGATCGATCCGATTTCATCCTCAACGCCTATGTACGCTGCAGCGTTTAGGGTTCCTATGCGAATGGCCTCAAGGGGCGGAATACCGGACTCAACAATCACTCGCAGTTCTTGATGGGGGAAAGGTCCAAGGGAGCGATCTGTCCCGGCAGCCAATATGGCGCCAGCGTCGTACAACGTTTTTATATTCTTCATGATGGCGGGACGGAGCGAACTCAACCAACCTGTATAGGGTGATCCATTGAACCGCTCACTCGCGCGAATCTCGTTTCGAGCGTCCTCCGGTATGGTCGCAACAAAAAGCGGGTCATCAAGAAAAGATGTATCCGCTTCGATGCGAGTCATCGTCGTTGAAAGAATAATGCCGTTGTCCACCAGCTCCTTAGCGAAGTCCATGTTGGCGTCATCGAGATAAACGGTGTGGGCGAATGCATCTGCTCCGGCTTCAATAGAATCGCGAGCCAAAGCAACCTCTGACACATGAACCGTCGTGCGAATGCCATTTTCGTGGGCATAGGCGACCAGCTTGTTCATCAGGTCTTGTTCAAGCAGCGGGATGTTACGGCCGACAGGGCCCATTCCGCGCCGCTCACGCGTGAACTTGAGAAGATCCGGTTTCATTTTGAATAAGGCGTCGAGTTTTTTAACACCATCTTCGTAGTCATGGACAACCGTACCACCGGCACAGCAGCCATGCCCTTCAGGCGGCGCAATCAAACTCACAGTCGCGTAGATGCGCGGACTCAAAATATGCCCTGCGCGTTCGTCCTCACGCATCTGATAAATGTATTCTGCATTATTGCCGGAATCGTAAAACGCGGTCACACCGGAATACAGATACGCAGCGAGTGATTGCAATCCGAACGGCCGATCAATCACCATTTCCCGATTGCCTGCGCCAGCACGGCCGCCGGGCAAGTGAATGTGGCTGTCTATGATGCCGGGCATGAGAAACTTACCAGTACCATCGACCACCGAAACGTCGGACGGAGTGTCGATATTACCGGCAGATATTTTTGCAAAGCGACCGCCATCAACAAGAACCGACACACCCGCGACAGGAGCACCACCTGTCCCATCAATAAGCGTTACATTCTCAATGAGTAGGGATTGAGCTGAAAGCTTTGGCGCGATCACAAATAATGCTGCACAGACTGAAGCGAGTATAAAATGGCGGATGATCTGAGTATTCATTGTGTGTCTCTCAATTCTGGCGAATCTTTATTCCTCATAGTCTAGCCCGAACTGAGTGGGTCTGCCCCTGCGGCATATCAATAGGCGCACACCACGCGATCATCCTAAGTCGATTCTCAAAACAAGCCGCCTGTCTTATGGGGATGCGTCCTCTATGGTAGATTGATCGTGGACGAGAAATCATATGGAGGCGTGTAGATGCTTGCCGGCCAATTCGCATTAGTCATTGCCGCGTTGTTCACCGGGGCGGCGGCATATATCAATATCGCGGAACACCCAGCGCGCTTGCTACTGGATGACGGACCTCTACTGGCCCAATGGAAACCGTCATACAAACGCGGCTTTGTGATGCAATCGAGTCTTGCTGTTTTAGGGTTCGTGCTTGGCCTGGTGGAATGGTATCTAACGGGGCGTTGGATTTGGGGTTTGGGGGCAATCGTACTTGTAGCCAACTGGCCTTTCACACTCTTGGCCATTATGCCGATCAACAATCAGCTTACAGCGATGTCGCTTGATTCTATCGGCACGGAGATGCGCCCGCTTATGGACAAGTGGGGCAATCGACATGCCGTTAGAACCGCGCTTGGCGCAGCTTCAACTCTGATTTTTATGTGGGCCATGCAATAGAGCCGCACGTACAACGCACCACTCCTATTCCATCGTCAGAATAATTTTACCGTCACGCTCAGCGCCGCGGCGCGCGGCATGAATAACAGCGTCCCTCACGTTATCCAGAGAATATGTTGCGGCGATTTTCGCCGTCAGCGTGCCGGACTCGAACAACCGCGCTAGCTCCGTGTAGATTTCACGAACGGCTTCCGGCGTACGCTTGCCAAACTGACGGACCGTGTAAAATCCTTCGAGGCGGATATCATGGAGGAAGGCAACATCAGGCGGGATCATACACGGCTCGTCGGTCAGCATGCCGTAGGCCAGTACTGTGCTTCCATCCGCCAAACATGAGGCAATACGCGCCGTTGCCATTCCATTGACAGCATCAACACCAAGTTTCGCCCTCACGCCGCCAGTTGCTTGGAGCACGCGGTCCGACAAATCATCCCCGTCCACCAATACAATGTCGCCTCCGAGGGCTTTAAGTTCATCGACGAGTTCGGGGCGACGAACAACATTGACCGTTTTAATGCCGCGCAATTGAGCGAGCTCAATTAGGTAACGCCCACAGTTAGAGTTGGCGGCGTTCTGAATAATCCAATCTCCTTGTGTCAGATCGCCGTAGTCTTCGAGAATCAAGTATGAGGTCGGGGGATTGATCGGGAGTAACGAGAGTTGAACGGCATCGCCTGCCGGAGCTGGCAATAGATTTGCGGCGTCTACGGTTAACTCGTCGCGCCACGCTCCACAGGCCAGTGGTGGAAATACACGATCACCAACTGACCATCCTGAGACACCCTCACCGACCGCACTGATGCGTCCAACACCCTCGAAGCCAGGCGTCGCCGGCAAGGGCACACCAAACCGTTCCTTACCGCTCATACAGTAAAGGTCGGCGAGATGGATCGGTGCCGCTTCCATACGGATCGTAACCTCGCCGCGCTGAGGCGGCGGCGTTTCTTCGTCAACCATCTCGATGACATCGGACGGATCCCCGTTGCGGGTATAGCGCGCTACTCTCATTTTGACTGGGTGCTCCATCCTCGTTTTCGTGGCAGGGTGCGTGCCCGCATCCCTTTACATACGACCACCGGATTAAAACCTATGGAAGCAGAAAAAATCATCGCGCAGTTAGAGTCCATACTCGCCAGCGAACACGTCCACACAGACGATAAAACCCGGAAGCTATTCGCAGAGGACCTGATTTTCTCTGGGCCACCTCCCTTGGCCGTCATTGCTCCAGCAACTAGGGACGAGGTCAGGGATTCTGTCCGGGCCTGCACAAAAGCCGGTGTTGCACTGCTGCCAAGGGGTGGCGGTCTCTCCTACACCGCAGGTTACGTACAAAGCGAAGAAGATGCAGTCCCCGCTGTTGTCCTCGATACCAGGCGACTTGATCGCGTTCTAGAAGTCAACGCAGACAACATGACGGTCACGGTTGAAGCTGGTTGCACGTGTGAAACAATGATGGCAGCCACTGCCGAGTACGGCTTGCGAGCAACGATGTTCGGCCCGACGACCGGTCGATATTCGACGATCGGCGGCAGCCTCTCGAACAACTGCATGTTTTTTGGATCGGCGAAAGCAGGTACGTCCGCAGATGCAGTGCTCGGTCTTGAGGTGGTTTCTGCTGACGGCAAAGTCGTTGTCACCGGCTCGGGGGCGATCAAAAATTCCGTTCCCTTTTTCCGCAACAATGGTCCTGATTTGACCGGTCTATTTCTCAATGACGCAGGTGCGGTCGGCATTAAAGTTGCAGCCACACTGCGTCTTGAGAAAATTCCCAAGGGACAAGCAGCATCGTCATTCACATTTGGCTCGTTCGATACGCTTATCCATGCCATCCGAGCGATTGGACAGTCGGGTCTCGCATCGGAGTGCCTCGGTGTTGGGCCTGCCCCGCTCGGAGACGAAGCGGTGAGCGACCCGACCCTGCACGTGATGTGTGAAGGCTGGACCCAAGAGATCGCCGACGCTCATTTGGCCGCCATCTTTGAAATCGTCGGGACAGATGGCACTGCAGGCGAGCCCGTCGTGCCCAACTTCATCCGGGATAATCCGTTCTCGTTCGTTCAGTCTCCATTAGACGCAAAGGGCCGGATGCAAATCTGGACCCACGGTGTTTTCCCATTGGGCCGTGTAACTGATGCCTACGATGGCTTCATGACCGTCTTAAAAGATCAATTCGCAGATATGGCCGCGCTGGACATTGAGGCCTCTCTCTCCTTCGCCTGTGCCGGATCGGCGATGATGGTGGAACCCGTGTTGTATTGGCATGGCCAAGCCAAAAACCTGCATCACACAGGCATGACTCCAGTGGAAGACCGGGCACCCGAAGACAATGACGCCGCGCGCCGGGACGCGTGTGTTCGCTCAATTCGAGGCGCTTTTGCATCCATGATGGATGATCTGGGTGCCGCCCACATGCAATACGGGCGATTCTATTCGTACGCCTCTGCCACCAATGACGAGACAGTCGCACTGCTGAGAAACGTCAAAAGAGCTGTGGACCCAGAAAACCTGATCAATCCTGGCGTCCTGGGATTATGAACTTTCAATCGCTAGCTGTCGTTTTATCGGCTCGTTTTCCTAGCGTTTATGAATCCGACCGGACAAATCTGTTTTTTGTCCGTAATAACGGAGTCCCTTGAATATGTGACCTGAAAGTCACAACCGCTCGCTAGTAGAGCAACCACCTTGTTTACCCTTTGATTTTCCTGAGTTCTAAGGCGAAAGTGCTGGCTCTCTAGAATCTTATTCTAATCTGTTGGGGGAGCATCATGCTCAAGAAGTATCTGGCGACATCCGTCGCTGTTTTGACCGCCATGGCGGTTGGTCCAGACTTATCGATCAACACCGCTCAGGCTCAAACATTGGCCTTGGAAGAAATTGTGGTCACGGCTCGTAAGCGCGAGGAAAGTCTTCAAGACATTCCACTGTCAGTGACAGCATTCACCGCCGATCAAATTGACCGAGCTGGCTTCAAAAACCTCGAAGATATTTCGATGCAAACCACAGGGATGCAGTTCAACAACGACTTGGCCGGTAACCGCCCGGGTCGCTTGAACGCAAACATCCGCTTCCGCGGTGTTGAAGGATCTGAATTTTCAACCCTGCAAACTGCGTCTTTGTTCATCGACGGTGTATTCGCCCTACAAGGTGCACAGTCAATCGCCCTCATGGACCTAGAGCGCGTTGAAATAATCAAAGGTCCGCAATCGGCCCAGTTCGCTCGCAACTCTTTTGCTGGAGCGATCAACTACATTACGTCAACACCAAGCCTCGACGAGTATGAAGGCAAGGTGATGGTCGATGTCGGGACCTACGACAACCATGAATTCCAAGCCAGTTTCGAAGGCCCGCTGATTGAAAACAAATTGGCGTTTCGTGTTGCAGGCCGTCTCTATCAACGAGGCAGCTACTTCACGGCGACGGATGGCACAGAATTGGGTGAGCAGGGTTCTGATTCCATCAGCGCGCAGCTCTACGCAAAACCATCAGAAAACTTCACATTGAAATTGCGTGGTTTTTATCAAGAGGATGATGACGGCCCCGAAGCTGTTGCCTTCCTACAGGGTCGTTTGAACGATACCTGTACTGGCCTGTCTCAGCCCGGCCTGGATAACGACCGCAACCCTATCACTTTGACACCGACACTGTTCACCTGCGGCACGTTGCCAAGCCCAGGAGACGCTGGTGCGCCGTCGGTCACCAGCAACGGCAGCTTGTTCCCTCAAATTCTTGTTGGAACGGATCCCAACATTGTTGCCGATCAGCTTCTCAATGGTGGGCAGGTCCCCGGTGTTCCTCAGATCGACGGGTTTGGTTTGGTCCGCGAGATCAAGCGGTTCAGCCTGACCGGCGACTACGAAATGGATAACGGCATCGTTATCACGGGTACAGCTTCTTACAACGAGAACACCTCAAACGGCCTCCGCGATTGGGATATGACTGATGTGGAAGCCTGGTATGTGACCAACCCGCAGGCTGGCGAAGACTACGGCTTCGATATACGCGCCGCTTCTTCAGATGAAGGTCGTTTACGCTGGGTGGCTGGTGCCAATTACTATAATCAGGATTACCTCACCAGCGCCGGTGGCGGCACGCTCGTATTCACCTGTGCGAACTTCGGTGCCCTGTTCGGCATTGGCACAAACTGTGACAGCCCGGGATTGTTCCCCACCAGTGTTGATGGTGGCGATACGGTTGATGTCTGGGGTGTCTACGGTTCCATGTCTTTTGACGTTACTGATCAATTCACCGTCGACGTTGAACTCCGCTACCAAGAAGACGAACGCGGTGATGGCGTTGGCACGTTTACCAACAAGTTTAAGAATTGGCTTCCACGCTTCTCCGCTAGCTACAAAGCGACGGAAGACGTCAACCTATATGCGACCGCATCACGCGGGGTTCTGCCAGGTGTGATCAATTCCAATTTGGTAAACTGTCAGACCATTGTGTACACGGTACCATTTACCGATCCACGCACTGGCCTGCCGAGTACGCAATCAGAGTGTCAGCAGTTTGAATCGGCTTTGGGTGACCTTCACGCTCTCCTCACGCCAGATCAGAAACTGGACTCTATCGAAGCCGGAATGAAATCCACCTGGATGGATGGACGCTTGCTTCTCAACGTCGCGGCTTATTATCAAGAGTGGAAGAACTCACCTTCCTCATCCTTCGTCACGATTTTCCGTGATGACGATGAAGACGGTGTACCAAACGTTAATCCCAACTTTGATAGCGCGGCGACATCGGGAAGCTCCGAGTACTATGGAGTGGAAATCGAATCAGCGTTCCAGATTAGCGACCAATGGTCGGCGAACTTAAACGTTACCTATAACGACAATGAGTTCACGACCTTCACCACCGCTACATCATCTCAGGAAACAACGCTTGGCACGGCCACCGTTGACGGCAATCGTGCAGGCCGATTCCCGAAATGGTCGGGCAACTTCTCGACCACTTATACAGCGCCGCTCAAGGGTGAGTGGGAGTGGTTTGCACGCGGTGACGTGAACTACATGGGTAAGGCCGTGATTGGCGTGACCAATTTGGCCTCCCTCGAGTCCTACTTCCTGGTCAACACCCGCTTGGGCATTCAACGGGACAACCTGCGGATCGAGCTCTACGTCAAGAACCTGTTTGACGAAGACAAATGGCGCGGCGGTCAGGAATTCACTGACTTCTCGCTCATCGATGCGCCGGGAATCTTCGACTTCACCAAACTTGGTGCGATCTTGCTGCCGCAAGACAAGCGTACCTTTGGTCTTCGCTCATCGATTACATTCTAGTCGAGAGCACAGCGATCAAAAGAAAGGGCGGCTCAAACGAGCCGCCCTTTTTTCATGCGCAATTGATAGGTCTAAAGAAGATCGAGCACCTCGAAAGCTGCACGCTCGCCAGATTCCATTGCCCCTTCCATACCTCGGTTTGAGAGAGCGGTGTGCTCACCACAGAAGTGAATGCGCCCTTCGGGCTTGCCGATATCAAGAAGGTGTTTGGAGATTTGCCCCGGCTGCCACACCACCCAGTCGCCGCCAGAGAATGGATCGAGCTGCCAGGACTTGAAGCCCCCGGCTTCGATCTTGCCTTTCGCCGCAGGACGTAGAGTTTCGATTTCTTTGACAACCCGCGCCTTAGCTTCTTCTTCGCCAAGGGTATCTAGATATTGAGCAATGTGACCCCGGCCCCAACACAAAAAGTTAGTGACCTCGTCTTCGCTTTCACCGAAACGCTGAGCGGTGACCACACCCGCTGGAGTATCCGTCCACATTGATGGGTCGAACCCATCTTCTTCCCAGAATGGCTCCTTCGGAATGACGTGGACTTGTGTAATCAGCATTTGGCCGATGTTCAAAATTGCCGCGCGTTTATTTGCTGGCAAGATGGGATCAAACTTAACCCAGCGCAGGGGCGGCAGCGGAGTCGAGCAGATCACCCGCTTGGCTCTAAAGACGCGGCCATCATCGCAATGAACTTCCGAATGGTCTTTTTCACTACGGATGCCAACGACCGTCGTTCCTAAATGGATATCCGACTTTAGTGTATTCGCCATCGCTTCCGGAATGCGTTGATTACCGCCAATAGCAGACAAAGACACGGGTTCAATTTCGTCCTGCGTGGCGAACCACTTCTGGATGAAATACCACATCAACAATGACGTATCGTGGGCGGAGGTCCCATACTGGGCATTGGTGTCGTAGACCAGGGCGATGGTTTCTTCCGACCATCCGAGGTTCCGCAATAGGCCATAAACCGGCCCGTCATACTTCCACGCCCTGGGGTCGTACCAATCTTCAAAGGACTCCAGCGGGTTGTTGCGGGCAATTACGCCCCAGATGTAACCGCTGGGACTGCGGTCGCGGGCACCCTCCGGCATCTTATTGAGCGGATGAGACGGCCAATCTGCTTTCGGAATGACGGATCCGCGGAGTGCAATCTCTGGCTTGGATAGGGCACCGCGTGGGTTGTAGTCCATTAGCGGTACGTTCAGGCGATCGCACATATCCCGCACTCGGCCATATCCACCAAGAATTGAGTTACCGCCGGCTTCTGGATTACCTGGAAGATCGCTCAGGGTGTAAAGGCGACCACCAATACGGTCACGCCCCTCAATGACCGAAACCGAATAGCCGGACTCTTCGAGAAGCATCGCCGCATACAAGCCAGAAAGCCCTGCCCCAATCACGATTACATCGCTTTCCGTCGCGGCATGAACCGGCCGTGATGCCAACGCAGTGGCAGACGCTGCCCCTGCTATTGCCGTACGGCGAGATAGAGACGAAGAATATCTGCTCATCTGGAACTCCGGACCCATAAAACCGAACAACAGTTTAAGGCGATGACTCGGCTGAGACCACTGCTGCTTGTCTGATGGCCAATCCTATGAGCACGAACGTTGGAGATATAAGAACGATCGCGACCATAAACGGCGCTGTTGTTCCATAGGTCGCGAATATGACGCCAGAAAAAGTTGGCGTTAAAACACGACCCAAATTGCCGGCCGCTTGAAATACCCCTAGTGCTGCGCCTTGCTCCGATCCTGGCGCATATTGAGAGGCTAAGCTTGATGACGATGGAACAAACAGCGCATTGCCTATCGTCAGGAAGGTCAACGAGAGCAGCACCGAATAGAGTCCGGTTGCGATAATCATCAAGCCGAGCCCCGTGACATATATGAGGAGACCAGCTCTCAAAACCTCAGCGTCACCGAACCGCCTGGTCAGCGGCCCAATCGTGCCGCCCTGAACGATGGCCATAACGATGCCCATGTAAGTAAACAAAAACCCGATATCACTGGGACCGAACTCATGCTCTTTGAAGGCATAAAGCGCGAAGGTCGAATCCATCATCGATGCACTTGCTACGAAAATAAAATTCACACCAATCAGCGCGCCAAGCACCGGCAGCGTCAGGTAGCGAGACACTCCTTTTAAAGAGACAAGCCGCAACGACACGGGTTTGGCACTGCGTCGCTCCCGCGGGTGAGTTTCCTTGAAGAAGAAAATCGTTACCACAACGGCAAAAAGACATAGTCCCGCCGCTAACATCGCAATGATGAGAAAATTACTCGCTTGGGGATCTGGGCCAGCAAGAAGTCCGCCAATCGCAGGGCCGAAAATGAAACCAAGAGAGAACGCAGCGCCAACACGCCCCATAATCATCGAGCGATCTTTACCCGATGTCACATCGGCAGCGGCGGCAAAGGCGACCGGAATATTCCCGGCCATCAGGCCGCCAACCAGACGAGACACCAGCAAGGCGGGCACGGTCTCGGCCATGCCTAGCATCAGATAAGCAACAGCAGAACCGGCCAGAGTGATTATGAAAATGGGTTTGCGGCCGACCCGATCACTCCACCAACCCCAAACCGGGGCCGCAACGAACTGACCTAGGGCAAAAACCGCCATCAGCATGGTGATTTCTGCTAGCGATGCGCCAACCTGTTCTCCGAAAAACGGAAACAAGGGAATGATGATACCAACACCGGTCAGACCGATAAAAACGACCAAGTACAGGGAGAACATAGGAACGGCACGGCCTCAGTGAATGGCAACGAGACCCCGCTTATACGGCATATCGTTCATTCCGTATCGCGATTAATGGTTAGGCAGACCTGATTCTGAGACTCGTATCCATAGAAGACAAAGCCTCGTAGCCATTTTTACGGACAACAATCATGTCTTCCACATGGGTCGTACCCCAGCCCACTTCGCTGTAGGGCATGTCGAGGGTGTAGACCGTACCATCTTCGAAGGTGAAATCATCATCGAACGTCCCCGGCACTTCTCCACCGGTGGGCCACGGCTGGTCGGTGTGTTCCAAGCCAACATTGTGAGGTGCGCCGAATCCGTTGGGCACCCCCTCTTGCATCATCAGATCGTAAAACATTTTTGATGCTTCGGAGAACTTCATTCCGGGTTTCACGGCGTCATATACGAGGCGACTACATTTGGTATCAGCTTCGATTCGTTTAACCAAACTGTCGGGCGGGTCGCCAACCATAACGGTGCGCCCGACGTCACCATGGTACCCCTTGTATACGCCGACGCTATCAAGCTTCATGAAATCTCCTTTTGAGACCACGCCTGAGTTCAGACCATCAATATTGGCGATCATCCACTTGCCACGGCCACCTAGCTCACCCCATTTACGTGCGTGCGCCAACTCGATTTCCTCTAATGGAAAACCAGGCTCAATCTGTTCTATGGCGTAATCCAAGGCGGCTTCATTGCGTTGCGCCGCTTCACGCAAGAGATCAATTTCGTTTTCAGTTTTGACCATACGAATTTCTTTAAAGATGTTCAGCGCATCTACACTTTTAATGTCAGGCAGATCATGGTCCTGCAGCCACGGCCCGACACGAGGATCATCGAAGCCGATTTTTCCTCTTCCTGCGCCGCCTTCCCGAACTGCTTTAGCGAGTGCGGCAAGCGGCGTTGCGCTGGTCTTGCCTTCATAAGCCGCGAACAGTGCGAGCTGTAGCTTGTCGCGTTCGCTCTTTTCCCCATCACCGACCGGCCAGAAACTGGTCTTTGGATTGGCGACGGCGCGACCATACTGATCCAACTGAATACTGCCCGCCTCATCCCGAAGCGGCATGGTGAACGCTTGAATTGATGGCATCCATGTTGGCCGATAATCCAAGTGGTACAGCATGACCGCAGATAAAATAATTGCAGGCGGCGCATCTTCTTTGCGCGGAAAAAAAGCGAAGGTCGAAAATGGTCGCCCCATCCACTGCATGATCCCGCCATGGCTGGACAGGTAGTAGATGTTCACTGGCGTGGTCGCGACCAATCCATCGAGACCGTACTTGTCCATAACGTCATAGGCCCGCCCAATATTGAGCAACCGCTTGGCCGATTTAATGTGATTAATCGAGGCGGGCGTATTAGGTGACGCGGTTTTACTCGTCTAACAATTCAGGCCAAACGATCTGTCATACCAAAATAGAGCAAGATGAGCCGACAAAACAGCGGCTCTGTTTGTACAACGTCTATTCGTCCGGATACTGAACTTAAGAATGAACAGGCTGCACACGAAAATCAGCTATCAGATGGCATAGTCTGGGATGACCCCTTAAGATCAACGAGAAAACCTACCTCAGTTGAAAGAGTGCGATGAGCCGAAGAGAAGAACTGAAGGCCGAACTGATGGGCCTGATCGAAACCCACAAAGAGGGGTTTGCTTCTGGAACGCCAGAGTCCCAGCGGATTAATGCGCTGATCGATGAGTTGGTTGCCGAAACGCCGTATCCAGGCGCTTTGAACTACCCCGATGTCTTTAAGGGACGTTGGGTTGGTGACTACTACAACTTTGGCCGATTGGTCGGGGGAGATGGTGCAACCGATCAAGGCAACGGCGTCACCACGTCTCTCAAGGTATTCTCGATGGGGCGCATGCCCGACATCCCAGCCACCCACCTCGGCAACGGATTGGAAATTGACCCGAATGCCGGACAGTATAATTTTTACGGGCAGCTAAAGGTCGGAGAAGCACAAATCGATACCCACCACTTTACGTATGGCCGTTACAACAAGAAGGATGAAGACCTCGATCGTTTTTTCGTCGAGTTCGACGGCTTCGAGATCGCTCCAGCTGACCCCGATATGTCAACGGACGAGTACTGCAAAGCGATTGGTGTCGAAGGCCCTGAAGACCTTAAGGCCTCGCTCTCACCGTCCCCTAAACTATGGTCTCACGTTGCGTACATGGACGACGATATGCGCATCCAACTGGGTCAGCTGGGGGGTCACTACATTATGTTCCGTACGAATGAACCGATGTATTCGGTGGAGCATGCTAAAGGCAATCACATTAACCCACCGATCCTTACAGCAGAATAGCTCACACGATTATGAAAACTACAAAATGGATGTCCGCTGGTTGGGCGGCGGGCACGGTCGGTTCGAGCACGCTGCTGGGCGCCATGAGCCTGCTCGTGCTTTTTTATCTAACCGAGTACCTGGGTATTTCGCCGGCGGTTGCCGGTACCCTAATTTTTGTCTCCCGCCTGTGGGACATTGGCGCCACCCTTCTGATTGGTCAGTGGAGTGATCGAACCCAAAGCCGCTGGGGTCGACGCATCCCGTATCTAGCAGTGGGCGCCCCCGTCGCTGCATTGGCTTACGCTATGTTGTTTGCCGCACCTGAAAGCTTGAGCGGCGTCAGCTTAGAGTTTTATGTACTGGTGGCACTTTTGCTGTACGCCACCGGGTATACCGTTTTCGTTGTCCCGTATTTGACCATTCCGGCGGAGATAACAGCGCTTCCCAATCAGCGGACGACAATGATGTCGTACCGTGTCGCCTTTATGACTGTAGCGGGATTGAATATCGCCGTGCTCGGTCCGATGCTCATCAATCTGTTCGGCGGTGGGCGCAGCGGCTACGTCGGTATGGGTGTCGTGCAGGGATTGATTATTCTGGCCTTTATGTGGGGCAGCACCGCAGCTGTTGCTCGCGCTCCGGTGATGCCTTTTCAGGCGCAACCAAGGTCGAGTTTCTTTGCCCCCTTAAAGATCGCTTTTCGCAATAAGCCTTTTGTCATTTTCATCGCGGTCAAGTTTTTCCAGCTGTTTGCGGGGGCGTCCACCACAACGGCTTTGCTTTATCTCGCCCGCTATATTCTTGATCAGGACGAGAGCTTTCTTATTCGCTTCGGTGTTCTGCAAACCATTGGCACCCTGGTTGCGATTCCAGTTTGGGCGTACCTCGCGCGCCGCCACGGCAAACGCAATACCTATATGGGCGCAGGATTTCTCTACGCCTTGATCGCTTTATCCTGGCTCACGACGATTCTAGGGGAAGCCAGCTGGATTACAGATGCGCGCTTGTTTGCAGTGGGGTTTGGTGCCGCTGGTTTGATGGTCGTCGGCTTCTCGATTTTGCCGGACACCATGGAGCACAATACCAAAACCAGCGGTATATCTCAGGAGGGTACGTTGGCGGCGCTCTACAGCATGGTCGAAAAGGGCACGGCAGCCCTCGGGCCACTTATTGCTGGCTTTCTATTGGAGGCCTCGGGTTTCATCAGTGCAGCTGGAGGAGAGTTGCCGCCGGAGCAGCCGCAATCCGCTATCATTGCTATCCTGCTTCTGGTCGCAGTGATCCCAGCCACGTGTAATGTCATTGGATCCCTACTCCTGACGCAGTTCGATCTCAAGGAAACCAAGCCAAGCCCATAACGAGAACGTATGAATTCGTTTCCAGACGGTATTGGAACAGCGGCCCGCACCCTGGATACTATGGGTCAGCAGCCCTCTATCTGACGAATTTTTAGCGGAGGACGGACAACGTGCATCCGAAAGTAACCCAAGAGATCATCGATACCTACGCTGATATCGGCGTCGCTCATGTGCCTGGCGCGTTTTCAGCTGACTGGGTCGCCGGCATGACTGAAGTGATCGACGACGTCATAAACGGGTTGCGCGCCGGAACAGTTGAGTTTGGCCCTCACGAAATACAGCGCGACGTAGAGTTCGAAGATCACGACGGCTATGTCCGACTGATCAACCTATACAACCGCGTGCCTGCAATGAATGCCCTGATCGAGGGCTGTGATTGCGCCGAGATCGTTGCTGACGTGATTGAATCGGATGAGATGCGGGCGTGGATGGATGGCACATTCTTGAAAGAAGGTAATGCTGAAGAAACAGCGACACCCTGGCACAATGACGAATGTCTATTTCCTCTGCAAGGACATCACAGCCCTTCCATGTGGGTTGCGCTGACAGATGTCGGCCGCGACAACGCGCCATTGAAAACGTTGGCGAGATCCAACAGAGACCCACATCGATACGTCAGTTCCTGGGCGTTGGAGGGAGCCGTCGCCCCAGCGAATTTCCATCCATGGGATGAGTTACTCGAACGGACTGAGGCATCAGATGCAGATATTCGGGTGTGGGAAGCGAAGGCCGGTGACATGCTGGTCATTCATCCCAAGACCATTCACGCGTCCCTGCCACGTACGGCCGGACAGAACGGCCGCCGCATCGGCTTCTCATTGCGTTGGATAGGCAGCGATATCCGGTACGAAATCAATCCGACCGCCAAACTTTCGCCATTCCAGGACAGCGCCTTACTTAAAGAAGGTGAGTTGATCCCGGAAGAAGTAATCCCGGTCACCTGGCGGCGAAACAGCCATAACGCTGCCGCCTAACAGGATATACGGGGTAACTTTTCCAAAGCTTCATAACACCAAAATAGAGACTCTGGAGATGCATCATATGAAATCGTTCTTTCGTTGCGCTTTGACGATCGCCATTCCGGTCCTTGCGGTCGGCACAATATTCGCCGCACCAATCAACGCCGCAGAAAAAGATCCGGTGAGCTCCAAGTACCCACAAGAGGCCTATGACCTCTATCTCGCACGCCTCGACGCAATGTTTGGCGGCGGTGGCGGGCAAAATGGTGGGCTGCGCTACGACCCGTTGGCAGACGTTCCTGGCGCGCCGAGCTTTGAACCTTTGCCGCAGACCAACCAGAGTACCGAGAGCACCATCACCACTGACGCTTTGGATGCGGCTGAAGCCTATGCCGCGGCTCATAATTCACAGGCGTTTATGGTTTGGCGCAAAGGCAAACTGGAACGGGAAGCCTATTTTAACGACGCAGATGCCGAAACTTTGATTGTCGGGCGATCCCTCGCCAAACCGCTAACGGTGATCGCTGTCGGTCGCGCAATTATGGAAGGTCACATCGACTCCTTAGATCAACCCGTAAGCGACTTTATCACGGAATGGAAAGGCACCGACCGGGAGTCGATGCTTGTTCGTCATTTGCTAGATATGCGCACTGGGTTTTTGCGTCAGGGGTTTGATCCCGCACCGGAGAGTATCCTTAACCGTTCCTATATTCACCCCTACCATGACGACGTCATTATCAACGAGTACCCCCTCACCCACGAACCTGGCGAACGCTACGATTACTCCAACGCGACATCAGAAATGGTTGCACCGTTGATTGAGCGTGCGACAGGAGTTCGTTACGGCGATTGGGTCTCGGAGCAAATCTTGAAGCCACTCGGCGCCAAAGGGGGGCAGGTTTGGTTGAACCGCCCCGACGGCACAGCTCATTCCGGTTGCTGCATACTACTACCTGCCGGCACGTTCCTCCGTCTCGGACTGCTGAGCCTCTTTGACGGTATGTGGGGCGGTGTTCGCTTATTGCCCGAAGGTTACGTCGCGGAAACCAGGATCGCGACGCCACAAAACGAATGGGCGGGAATGGGCCTTTATATCGCAGGACGTTACACAGAAGAACGTGGCGCTGCCAATCCAGATGTTCCTAAAATGAATGTGGCGCTTCACGCCGAACGCTATCTTGCGGCAGACCTGTATTTATATGACGGCAACGCAAACCAGGTCGTCTTCATCGTTCCTTCGGAAGACTTGGTGATCTTGCGCGTCGGCAACCAGCCTCCACGCGATCTGCCTTGGGACAACACTGTCCTACCGAACACCATTATGCGCGGCATCATTCGTGCGCCCGGCGAAACACCGCCAACACCTCAATCATAAAGGGGAAAGCTGATGATCCGCATTATTTTCCTCGGTCTCGCGCTCTTGGCAATGGGACCGATGACGACCTCACACGCACAGTCTGCCAGTGAGTATGAAGAGGCTCGGGATATCGTTTGGGCTAAGGAACTAGCGATTTACCAAGCAAGAGCCAAGACCGGGCTTGATTACTATATCGCCAACTCCTCCCCCAATTACGTCGGCTGGCCGCCTGGAGTGCCAAAACCATCTCCCCTATCCCAGCTCAAAAAAAATCAGAGCCTGATTACAGCACCGAACTCGGAGAAAATTGCTTTGTTCTTTGACGACTTCGCCATGCACGGCGATACGGGTGTAATTTATTATAACACCCACCGCACGATGCTGCCGAACGGTACCGTAGTCGATCAGCGCTATCACACCATTCATGTTTGGGTGAAAGATACAGATGGTGATTGGAAGCTGATGGGGGCTATGGCGCGGCAGATTCAATAAAGGTTGTTAGACAGATACGGTTGATGGATCGTAGTCATTGATCGTCACAGGATCGAACTCCTTCGCTCGTTCTTCTAACGCCTTTTCTATCGTGCCATGCATGCTTAGGCCGTTGTAACGAGCGCCGATTGTGACCAACGTAGTCCGCTCCACGCGTGCTGCTTCGTAACGCTGGAATCCCTCTTCAATACTGTCTGCTGCTTCGAGGCAACGCGCCAACACCACGCCATCCTCCATCGACATCCCAGCACCCTGCCCTAGAAACGGCAGCATTGGATGCGCCGCATCGCCGAGAAGTGACACGCGCCCTACTGTCCAAGTCTTCATCGGTTCACGGCCAAACATGCCCCAGCGGAAACACGTCTCCGCCGGGATATGCTTAATCATCTGTTGGACTTCTTCACAAGTATCTGAGAACTCAGCGACGAGTTCATCTTTCCTAGCCGGTACCGACCACCCTTCGTCAACCCAATCTGATTTCTGTGCATAGGCGGCAAAGTTGACGGTTTTCCCACCGCGGATCTTGTACCGGACGACACTGCGATATTTGCCGTCGAACACCGAGGTATCAGTATCGATGGTTCCTTCGGGCATCGCGTCAACCGGCACGAGACCACGCCACGCGACGTAGCCCAAGAAATCCACTTTATCATCGCCGAACAGAGACTGACGAACGACCGAACGATTGCCGTCACATCCGACAGCCAGATCACCCTTAACCGTATCGCCGTTCGTAAAGGTCACCTCAACACCGCTACTGTCCTGCGTGAAAGACCTAAAACAGTGACCGAGATGGATCGCTTCGGGATCATTGGCACGCACCGTATCTGCCAAAAGGGCATGAATATCGGCGCGATGGTACATCCAAAAACGCGCGTCAGGGTCTGGGTCCGTTTCACCCTTTTCGTGGCGAACATCTCCGGGTGCGGAGGAGAGGTAATGAATGACGCCAGTCATCAGGTCTTTGCGGCCAGAGCTTTCCGGTCGAAAACCGATTTCCGCTAGCTTGTCCTTAAGGCCAAGAGAGCGCATCGCCTTGTTGGCGTTCTTCGCCAGAGTTAGTCCTGCGCCGACTTCGCCAAGCTCATCTGCCTGTTCATGGACTGAGACTTTGAACCCTGCGCGCTGCAGGGCTATAGCAGCGGTCAATCCACCGATCCCGGCACCGACCAAAACAACATGCAAATCTTTCACAATACTCTCTTGCGCTTAACTGTAATCTTGGCGCGACAATCGCCCACATATACTAAACCTGTTCTACTATCGCGTCAGGGGATCGATACCCATGTCCCTTCTCTAGACCAATCCGCGGTCAGCAGTGATTGGCCTAAAGCGCCAAATATTTGAGTCTATTCAGCCATTGAACGGTTCCATGTGTTAGACAGTGGAAGGATTTTATGGCCGTTCTACCCAGAGGCATGACGATGGCTGACGTTCAACACGAACACCAAATGATGACCAACCGCAGCCACGACGAAGCGGAGCGGCAGAACAACGTCCGCACGCTGCGCCAATCGCTACTTCGGAAATTTGCAGCCGGCAGTCGTGAAATGTTCTACCGCGAGATCAAACCGGAGTATGAAAAGCAGACGGGTAAACCCTTGGACGATTACAGACAAATTCGAACTGAGATGCTCAAAGGCAACTACATGAAATTCCAGATGGGGTTTCATAGAGTCGTTCAAGAGTTGATGTTTGAATCGTTGATCCCACCGGTGGAACAGCAGTTGCCCGATCTCGTTAAAAAATCAAAAGAGATGGATCGCAATCTGGGGACGCTCGAACTTGATCCTGATCTGGAACTGCCCCGCTATATCACGGCCGTTGATATTCACTGTCAGCCTGGTGGATACACGACTGATCATCACGACGACGACATTGCCGCCGGCGCCATTTATGATCGCGCTATCCACATCTACAATTCCGGTAGCGCTGGCATGGCAGACGGAGCGGGGCGCATGATTACCGCGTACCTGGATGCGGTATTCCCTGACCTCGTTCCATCCCGGATTCTCGATATGGGTTGCACCATCGGCCACAGCACAGCGGCGTATGTAAAGCGTTGGCCTGAAGCCGATGTTCATGCCATCGACGTCGGAGCCGCTCTCTTAAGATACGGCCACGCGCGGGCTGAGGCATTGGGACTAAAAGTTCACTTCTCACAGCAATCGGCAGAGCAAACGAATTTTGAAGACGGCAGTTTTGATCTCATTGTCTCGAACATTCTGGCACATGAAACATCAACCAAAGCCTGGCCAAAGATCATCAAGGAATGCCACCGACTGCTTAAGCCAGGGGGTGTGATGATTCATGGTGACCTACCTCAGTTAGAAGAAGTCGACCCCTATCGGCAATTCATCTACACGAATGAAACCCATTACAACAATGAGCCGTTCTGGACCAAATACCGCACCCTGGATTTGAAAAGGATAGCGATTGACGCAGGATTTCTGCCTGACAACGTGATTCGGGATTTCTCTCAAGTCAAAGGCGGCAAGGATCAAGCAAAGATCGACGCGGCGATCGACACCTCCCGAGCCACCGGTTACGGCGCACCAGCGGGATCACCGCTGGGAATGGCGTACATCATCGGCACCAAAGAATAGGAGCCGGGTATGAGCAGTGAAGAAAAAGTGACGCTCCCGCGGGTCGCAAAAGGCCCACGACCGATGATGTTTGAAGACGAAGCCAACGACATCCTGTTGTCGATGAACGTTTCTCTTCTCAACGAGTTGATCGTGACGCGGCAGCGGCTCGATGCTGTTGAACGCTTACTCGACAAAAACGGCGTGCTTAAACAGGCTGACGTCAACGCGTTTTCACCTGACGAGGCAGCGGCTGATCAGCGGGATGCCCTGCGGGAAGAGATTAGCAATCGCGTATTTTACCTGTTGTTGCAACAGGCGGAACGCGCGGAGAATGCGGTCCCCGAGGGCGCTCCGGGAGACGATATCTAAACCGCAAAACCTTCAAGACTGAGTGGCAATGAACGCACCCGCTGCCCCGTGGCCGCATAGATCGCGTTGCAGACCGCCGGCGCGACCGGCGGTAAAGCCGGTTCACCCAGACCTGTTGGGATATTGTCGGATTGGATGAAATGTACGTCGACATGCGGCGCATCCGCCATTTTTAACAAAGGATACTGATCAAAGTTTCCTTCCTTGATGCGGCCACTTTCAATGCTTAATTGTTGCCCGAGCATCGTACTAATGCCGTCAATCACCGATCCTTCGCACTGGTTCTTGGCGCCGCTCATATTAACGATGGGGCCAACGTCGGCCGCGACTGTTACCTTGTGAATCTTAAGGGCATTCCCGCCTTCAACGCTGACTTCCGCGACTTCCGCGACTTCCGCGATATGACCGGCATGGCTGAAGTAGAATCCAACCCCGAGATGATGGCCATCCGGAAGAGTTTGCCCCCAGCCTGCTTTTTCCGCCGCCAGCTTAATTACATCGGCGGTGCGGCCTGTGTGCAAAGCACGCAGATTGCCAGGATCGAGCCAACGCGGCTCACCCAGCAATTCAAGCAGAAACTCCACGTGGTCGCGACCCGCAGCGGACGATAGTTCATGCAAGAACGACTGGAAGACAAAGCCAAAAACGTTTGACCCAGGTGCCCGCCATGCCCCGCACGGCGTTGTCCAGGGCAACAGAGTTTGCGTGAGTTCCGCATTCTCGATTAGGGGAACCGGGAACTCGCTCGCGCGGAGTTCTCCACCCGTCACGGCCCGCTCACCATCGGTGGTAAAGGTCACGTTGTGGTCGCGTAGCGCCGTCAGTTTGCCGTCCGCATCAACTGAACCGGACATGTGGTGGAATCCACCGGCCCGGTAGAAGTCGTGACGCGTGTCATCTTCCCGTGTCCATTGAAGCTTGACTGGAGCACCGACACGTTCAGAAATTGCGACCGACTCAATGATGAAATCGTTATACAGTCGACGACCAAAGCCACCGCCAGAGCGAACCTGATGCAGAGTGACTTTGTCTGCAGGCACGTTAAAGACTTCGGCTACCGATGAAACGCCGCGTTCCGGAGTCTGAGTCGGTGCCCATATTTCGACTTCGTCGCCACGATGCCAGGCCGTGCAGTTCTGCGGCTCCATCGGAGCGTGCGAGACAAACGGGTAGCTGTAGAAGGCCTCCACCGTTGTCTCGGCCTCGGCCATCGCTGCGTCAACATCACCCTTGGCAATTTTGACATCAGGACCTTTAGTCCCAGTCAGAGCTCGCGCCTGCGCAAGTGACTCCATCCAACTATCTTTCGAAGCGGCGGTCTCATCCCACTCAACTTCGAGCGCGGCTTTGGCCTGTATAGCGGACCAGGTCGACTTCGCGACGATAGCGACGCCAGGCATGTACTCGCGCGCGATACCGGTACCATCCAAGACAAAAGCATCCAGCACGCCGTCGAGAGAACGGATGTGATCCAGGTTAGCCGAGACAACAGTACCGCCGAATGCCGGGCACTTTTGATAGGTCGCATACACCATATCGGGCAAAACTTGATCGGTCCCAAACAGGGGCTGACCGGTCACAAGTTGTTCGTTTTCAACGCCGCCAACCCAGGTGCCGAGGAGATCGTAGTCGGCTCGGTCTTTCAGGGTGAGACTCTCGACGTCGGGCACCGGCAACTGTGCAGCCGCTGACGCCAAGGCGGCGTAGGACAACCGTGTTTCGCCGTCCGGGTGAATCACATGACTGTCTGACGCAGAACAAGACTCAGCATCAACACGCCATTGCTCAGCCGCCGCCGACACCAGCATTGATCGTGCCGCTGCACCAGCCTGACGCAATTGATCCCAAGAACCCAGTATCGAGAATGACCCACCAGCGCTTTGCCGACCATATACATCGGGATTGATTGGCGCTTGCTCGACATCGACATCGTCCCAGGCCGCATCTAACTCCTCAGCAACGATCATCGGAAAAGCGGTTTTGATGCCCTGGCCGATTTCAGGTGCCTTGGAATAAATCAGAATTCGACCGCTGGGGTTCACTTCAAGAAAGGCATTAGGCGCGAACGCCGTATCGCCGGTTGCAGCTTCTGCAGATCGATGAGCCCCGTTTAGAACAACCCCCAACACGAGACCGCCACTCGCAGCACCGGTCATCTTGAGGACGGAACGTCGTGATGAACCTTCAGGCGCACCAAAGACTAAATCGTTGGCGGGGGTGACATTGTTCATGGGGCTCTCCAATCGGCTGTTAGGTGAGCAACTTGACTATAGGGTGCCCCAGTATACACGGATTGATGCGAAATAAATGAGCCCGAGCGTCCGGGTTCCAGCGCCTAAAAAGCCTCTATTTCCAACGTTCTCAACACTTCGACTGCGCATCCGCGTCGATCAATTCAGTGACCGCGATAGGATTGGCTGCAATGTCGTTGCCTCGGAGCTTGTTTAACGACCGCCAGGAGGCATTGGCGGAAGAGCCAATAACCGCAGCGGGGAACAGAACGATGTCATATCCTGAATCTTGCAAATCCCCGGGAGAGGGTGCGCCGGGCGCGCCAGGCTTCAACAAATTGAACAGCAACAACGCGCGGCCCTTTAATGCATCACATAGGCGTTGGCGTTCCGACGTCTCGGCCAAACCTTCGATAAAAATCATATCTGCTCCAGCGTCAGCATAGATAACTGCACGATCCAGCGCCGCATCTATACCTTCCGTAAACATCGCGTCGCTGCGTGCACTAATGATTGTCTCTTCGGAGGTTCGCGCATCAAGCGCCGCTTTAATTTTCCCGACCATGACCTCTGTCGAGACCAAAGGGCGTTTTGATACGTCAGCGACTGGCTTGGTATTGACCTGGTCTTCAATCTGAATGCCTGACGCCCCTGCCCGTTCAAACAGGCGGACGGTTCGCCCAACGTGGAAGGCGTTGCCGAAGCCAGAGTCCGCGTCTACGAACAGCGGAACAGAAACGCGGTCGCGCACGCGATCAACCACTTGGGCCATCTCGGTCATCGTAACCAGACCAATATCCGGACGACCAAGCTGACTGTACGCTACAGCAGACCCCGAGATGAACACCGCTTCAAAACCGGCTTTTTCCGCCAGGGTCGCGGTGAGCGCGTCATAAACGCCGGGGACTTGCATAATCTCGGGCTGGGTCAGCCGTTGTTTGAGGGACACCACCTGCAAAGTCCTTACCAATCTACCGCTATACCGATGTTACCAGCTTTCGCGTTCTCAGCTGCGGCCATACCCGCCGCGAGGTCCTGCGCAGAAACACCGAGAGATTTATACACTGTAATTTCATCCATAGAGGCTCTACCGGATACTTCATTGTTCAAGACGGCACCAATCTCCCCAGCAATGTGATCTTCGGTCACGACGCCCGCCTCAATAGCGTTAACCAGCTCGCCTGCCTGTTCCACTGCCGACGGCTGGTAATCGACATAAAACCGGCTGCGTTTGACGACCTCAGTATCGGCTTCTGCAGAGGCCCGTACTGCCGCGCCGACCAGATTCACATGAACCCCGGGCTGGAGCCATTCACCTTTGAGAATCGGTTGGGTGGAGGACGTTACGGTACATAGGATTTCCGCCTCGGACGTAGCTTTCTGAATATCGGGCTCAACCTGAATACTCACGCTATCGGGTAGATTCTGCTGATCCGCGAAAGTCTGGGCACGGTCAGCATTGCGCCCCCAAACGATGATTTTCTTGATCGGTCGCACCGGCAATATTGCCTGAATGTGATGACGGGCCTCCTCACCGCAGCCGATCAAAGTGAGGGAGGCTGCGTCGTCCCGTGCCAAAACGCGGGTCGCCATTGCAGTAGTCGCAGCCGTTCGAATAGCTGTGAGTTCCCGGCCATCCATGAGAGCAACGGGCAGACCATCATTGGTCTCGAACAGCAAGACCGCACCGACGTGACTGGAATGGGGACTCCCCGGTTCGCGAGGGAACTTGCTCACGACCTTGATGCCGAATACGGAATCGGATTGATCGGTTTTACCGACATAGCCAGGCATCATGCCGAGTTTGCCCTTGGTATCGGGCACCGCCATGAATTGACGCAACGGCATGACAACATCGCGGCGCGACACTGCCCGCATGGCCCCCTCCATCAGCTCAACGCATTCAGCGTGGCCAAGGCTGGCCGTAACGGCCTCACGATTGAGAACTAACATGATAAATTCTTATTCCATTTCTGGATTGGTATTGCTTACTTGGCACCAGCGCTCGGTGGAACAAACTTCATCGCTTTCATGACATCCATCACATCTTCAGGCCTAGAGAATTTGTCCGGCATTTGATCGCCTGGCGTACGAACCTTGCCTATCGCCCGAAACCAATCTTCCAAGCCCGGAGGCATAAAGACCCAAAACAGTTTCATATCAACGTCGCCAGTGTTCTCAAGCAGGTGTTTGGCGTAACGGCCGAACATCACGGTCGAGCCGGGCCCAATGTCATAGGTTTCATCTTCAATTTCACAACGACCTGTCCCTTCATAGATAAAGATCAGTTCGTGATTTTGCAGGTGCCCGTGTTCACGCACGTGACAGCCTGGCGGCAACACCTGAATACCAGAAGAAAATCCGTCGTACGGCGTGTTCTCAGGCGTCAGATTAACCGTGACATAGCCCTGAGAAGGTTCAGGCTGCCATATGGACTCGCCTTCATCGGGACCAACAACGGCCCACCAGGGCGCTTTAACGTCAACGTCTGTCGCCATGATCAGGACTCCGTATTTACTTCCGTAAGAAAAGATAAGACCGCCGCATTATAGGCGCTAGTCGCCACTCGAGGCATGAAGTGTCCACCGTGGGCCAATATGACTTTCTGCGCATTTGGGATTTTTTCGATCAGCTCATAGGAAAAGCCTACCGGCGTTATCTGATCGTCTGCGGCACAAATCACCAAAGATGGAATCGCGATCTTAGAAACCTGATCGCGCAAATCATGATCTAACACGGCAGTCACCCGTGATAACTCGATTTCCTCACCGGGGAAGGCCGCGAGCCGTTCTTCCGGCGTTCCTGACAAAAGCTCTGGGCTTTCAGATAATGTATCCGGCGGATAAGCCCTGAGGATTCCGTCTACAAGGTAGGCCTCAGGCCCCGCGTCTCGTAGCAATTGCGCGCGCAACTTAAACAAAGCCTGGAAATAAGGACTCGGTCCGGCCCAAGTTGCGCTCAAAACAATTTTAGTTAGACGGTCGGCGTGGTTGATGGCCAAATACTGCGCGATAGCTCCTCCGGTGGAATGCCCCACGAGGACCGCCTTCGAGACGTCGAGCTTGTCCATCAGTTTCAGAACGTCCGCTGCCATCTGCGACACGGAATATACGATTTTGGATTTTGTGCTAGCGCCGGTGCCACGATGATCGTGGGTGATAACATCGAAAGTGCTCGATAAAGCTGGCACTAATTCAGACCAGAAGGCGGCGCGACCGCCCAGACCAGAGACCAGGAAGACAGATTCACCAGCGCCTTCACGCCAAACAGCTAGTTCTGCATCCCCAATATCAATTTTTTCCATCGCCAATACTTTCTAACCGCCGCGAAGCCTTGTGGAGTGTGCCTTTTGACGGTTCCCGTCACCAATTCAATCAGTGACTTAGCCTATTCAATTTTTTTATAGATAGAGGTAATTATTTCATTGGTTATTATAGGGGGCTAGCCGCCATACTCCATCGCGAAACACGAGGCTGACCTATGGAATTCAAGCAATTACGCCACTTTGTGGCTGTGGTCGAGAGCGGCACGCTGTCAGGTGCATCGCAGATTCTCCATATCACCCAGCCAGCGCTCACTCGAAGCATTAAGAATCTAGAGGCACAGCTTCAGGCTGAGCTATTGACCCGGGGATCGCGCGGCGTAACTCCAACGGAAGCAGGCAGCCAGCTTTACTCCCAAGCAAAAATGATATTGAACGAAACTGCCCGCGCCGCTGGCGACGTCACCGCCACTGCTAAAGGCCAGCAAGGGTCACTCAAAGTCGGGGTCGCCGCCATGTTTGCTGGAGACCCGATGGCTGCGGTCCTCATTCGACTGGCTAAGACAGTGCCCGACCTAACCGTGGATATCACGGAGGGATTCTTCGAAGATCTCATCACAGACCTCAATACGGCCCAAGTTGACGCCCTGATTTCCAACTTCCCGCCGGGCATTGCAGATGAAGGCCTAACTTTTGAGCCACTCATCACGGTGCAATCTCAATTCGTTGTCAGCGCCAAGCATCCGCTTGCCGGAAAGAGTACTATTGCGATGGCCGACTTGCGAGAACACGACCTCGCCCTCGTCCGACAGGCGCATGTCTCAGTACTTGTCGCCGATCTGTTTGCCGCAGAGAATTTAACGTTGCTTAAACCCGCGATAGAAACAAATAGTCTAACTTTGCTTCGGTCCCTCGTCCTATCCAATGGCTATATAAGCTTGCTGCCGGAGCACTTGTTGCAGCAAGATTTCAAGGACGGTCGAATCGTGCGCTTGGCAATGGACGGCACGCCATTCAAACGATCCTCTGGCCTGATTCTCAAAAGATCAGAAACACAGCGACCGGCGGTCAAACATTTCGTTGATGCGACACGCACCGTGTTTGCGGGCTGGCCCGAGGTGAGTTCGTGACTGAGTTTGACCACATTATTGTCGGCGGTGGATCGGCGGGGTCTGCTCTGGCATATCGATTGGCAACCAACAAGCCAACAGACACTGTGTTGTTGTTGGAAGCTGGAGGGCGGGATTGGTCACCGTTCATTCATGTCCCAGCAGCGATCATCAAAGCCATGGGCAATCCAAACTTGGATTGGATGCATATGGCCGAGCCAGATGCCAGCCGGAACGGCAAAGTCGACTTATGGCCCGCGGGAAAGGTGCTTGGCGGATCGAGTTCCATCAACGGAATGCTTTACGTGCGCGGCCAAGCCCATGACTACAATCGGTGGGCAAAAAACGGCTGTATGGGTTGGTCCTACGACGACCTGCTTCCGGTTTTTCGAAGACTGGAGAGAACTCTGATCGGCGACCATACCGTCCGAGGTCGCACCGGCCCTATTAACGTGGACCATTTGCGCACGACACATCCACTTGCTCATGTGTTTGTCGAGGCCGCAAAAGAGTCAGGTGTCCCATTCAATGACGACTACAATGGCGTTGAACAGCTTGGCGTTGCTTATAGCCAAGTCACCCAATCCCGCGGCTGGCGCTATCACGCAGCTCGCGCCTATCTATGGCCGGGAAAGAAGCCGAGCAATCTGAAAATTATGACTAAGGCAATGGTCACCCGACTCACTTTTGATGGAGCCCGATGCACGGGGGTCAAATTCCGAAAAGGTGCGGCACTCAAAACGGCAACGGCCCGCGCCAGCGTGACTGTCAGCGCCGGCACGCTCGCAACGCCTAAGATTCTGATGCTCAGCGGCATCGGACCGGGAGCAGAGTTGCGGTCGCACGGTATTGAGGTTCGGCATGATGCACCAGGCGTTGGGCAAAACCTTCAAGAGCACCCCGAAGGCATGGTGAGCATTGAGGTCAACCAATCGACCTACAATACGGAAATCAATAGCTGGAAAATAATCCTGCATGCGGCCAATTGGCTTCTATTCGGTCGCGGCCCGGCAACCAGCCCTTATCCTCACGCGGTAGCCTTCACCAAATCGAATCCCGCTCAAGATTTCGCTGACATTCAAGTGCAACTTGGCCCCTACGCCTTCAGCTTCGACGAAAACGGGGTGATTCCGCACAACAAACCGGCGATTTCGGCCGCCGTCAACATCGCCTATCCCAAGACACGAGGCACTGTACGGTTAAAGTCGAACGACCCGTTGGCCTCACCGGTTATCACTCATAATCTTTTCGACAATGAAGAGGATTTGATGAAATTGATTAAGGGATGTCGGTCTGTGAGACGCATTTTATCAGGCCCAGCATTTGCTCCCCATCGCACTGCTGAATTACTGCCAGGCGAGGATGTGCAAAGTGACGACGAGTGGGCAGCGTTCCTGCGCAAGACAGCATTTCTTGGTTATCATGTGGTCGGCACCTGCCGCATGGGGACAGATGCTGACTCCGTGGTCACACCCGACCTAAAGGTCAAAGGATTTGATCGCGTGAGAGTCGCCGATGCCTCGATCATGCCCGACTTGATTAGTGGCAATACAAATGCGACAGCGTTGATGATCGGAGAAAAAGCTGCCGATCTGATCGCCACCTAGGATGTTTCATGAGTAACGCAACGACCGAAAACACCCCTGATCCAAACTACGCATTCCGATCTGACGGCTACGCTTGGTTCGTGGTGTTCATGTTGTGCCTGGCCGCGATAATTTCTTTCATCGACCGGCAGATCATCAGCTTACTCGTCGACCCCATCAAAGACGATTTAGGCATCTCCGATACACAGGTCAGTTTGCTGCAAGGTTTTGCCTTTGCATTGTTTTACAGCGCGGCCGCTATTCCTATGGGGCGGCTGGTCGACGCCAAAAACCGTAAGACAATAATTCTCGCCGGTATGGTTCTGTGGTCTTTTGCGACGACACTCTGTGGACTCGCAAAGGTATTCTGGCAATTGTTCGTTGCTCGCATGCTCGTAGGCGTTGGCGAAGCAACTTTGTCTCCGGCTGGGTTTTCCATGCTGGCCGACTACTTCCCACGCAAGAGTCTGACGCGAGCGTTGAGTGTTTTTACCGGGTCCAGTTTTTTAGGCACTGGAATTGCCCTGTTGGTTGGCGGCTTCGTGATCAGCACAATGACAGAGATCGGTCCAGTCGATCTCGGACTCCTAGGGACCATTCGGCCTTGGCAAATGACCTTCTTAATAGTGTCTGTCCCAGGACTAATATTTGCCCTGATTGTATGGCTGCTGGTGCGCGAGCCTCCCCGCCTCGGGGTTGCAAAAACCGCCCAACAGAAAGATGAAGCCTTGTCTCTTCGTCAGGCGTGGCAGTACTTGCTCGACCATAAGACCGTCATCTTGCCGGTTGTCTTCGGCTTTACATTCTTAACGGTCGCTATGTTTTCAGTCAGCGCCTGGGTTCCGGCCTATTTCATGCGGACCCACGGCATGACCGCCGGAGAAATCGGTGGGATTTTTGGATTATATTTTGTGACTCTAGGGTCGGCTGGTGTCGTTTCCGGTGGATTGCTTTCCGACTGGCTAAAGAGCCGTGGGTATAATGACTCAAACATGCGTGCGGGGTTTATCTCCGCGCTTTTGGCGACACCGTTTTTGGCCACATTCACCTTGGTCCCTGATAAAGACCTATCGTTGATCTTGCTTGCACCAGTGGTCTTCTTTGGCACCATGCCTTTTGGCACGGGGCCGTCTGCCCTACCGTTGATTGTTCCCAATCGCCTGCGCGGCCAAATGGTTGCTATATATCTCCTTGTTGCCAATGTCGTAGGTCAGGGCGGAGGACCATTTTTGGTGGCAGTTTTCACGGATTATGTACTGGGCGACGCAAACCTTATTCGATACTCAATCAGCATCGTTTGTCCGACCGTGATGATAATAGGCGCAGCCATATTGTTTTTCGGCAAAAAGCCGTATGGCGTACATGTTGCTAAAATGGATGCAGAACTCGCGTAAAGGAAAGACAGATGGATAACATGCCACCAGAAGACCCCCGCTTTGTATTCGGCGACGAGATAAACGGCGCTGGAAAGCAATTTTTTGACAACCAAGTGATCGATAACCTTCACGAGTCCGTGCTGGAATTAACTGCAGCGGTTTGGACCTACCGAGACCGCAGTATCCTTCTCGAGCGGGTCCTTAAAGACGTGGTTGGCAAAGACCTGGGGGCGATGATTGAAGCTTACGAGCCAACCCCGGAAGACAATGCCGCGCGCGCCGCCGAACGCGCCGAACTTGTATCCAATGTATTTAGACGTATGTCCCGTGGCTCAGTTGACGTTAAATTCGGCATGGACACCGCAGATGAATCAGGAGACCAATCATGAGTACCTCTGTTGCTTTATCCCGTGGCTACAATGGCATTTTGCCACGTACGACACGGCTTTCTGATGAAAGCTACCTTGATTTCGTAGAAACGTTCCGCGGCATTGCCGGATACGGCACCTTTCCCACCGTTGCCGCTGAAGGTGACAAGGCCGTGGCAGAGGCCCTGGGCGAAACAGATGATTCAACGGATATCAAAGATATCAAAGGGGTGATCAACAAATTACCTCTGCCCGCCACTTGGCAGCGCTACATGCGAACCCACCAGGAAATGATGTGGCGCCGGACTCGAAGCTCCTTCGAACCGTTCCAGGGTGATTTGATTAAAGCCATGGATGACGCGGAAGCCAAAGGCCCCGGTAAACTGACCATCGATCCAAACTTCGAAGTGCCAAATTATGCCCGTCGTGAAATTCACCTCCAACCTGGCGGCTACACGGACGATCCTATCGGCGGTATTGTCTACCATTACGGCACAAAAGTTTTTTACGCAGGTGCCAATGACCAAGATGAGCTTCATGCAGAGATCGTCGACACCCTAACTCCGCCGGAAGATGGCAAAGTCGACAAAATTCTCGACCTGGCCTGCAGCATTGGCCAGTGCACTGTGATCCTCAAAGATCGTTATCCCGATGCGAAAGTGACCGGATTAGATGTCGGGTTGCCGATGGTAAAATATGCACACTGGCAAGCTGTAGAACGCGGCGTTGATGTCGACTTCGTTCAAGGCCTATCAGAAGACACCAAGTTGGATGCTGACAGCTTCGACATGGTTTTGTCGTACATCCTATTCCATGAAATCCCGGTCCGCGTGATCAAAGATACAGTCAACGAAATGTTCCGTATTCTGCGGCCTGGCGGCACCTTCTGCATCTACGAATTTCCAAGCGCAGGACCAAACATGCCAGCCTCACAGCGGTGGATGATTGATTATGATTCCATCAACAATTGCGAGCCATACTCGCCTGGCTTTGTCTACATGGACTTCCACCAAGCGCTCAAAGATGCCGGGTTCGAAATTGGACCGGGTCCGAAGAACTCAAACGGATTTTTGCAAACAATCGTTGCGACAAAGCCTTCGTAAGAGTGGCTGAAAAGACGATTGAATATGAGCACGCCGGTTACTAATGAAGTCGTTGCAGAGGCCCTTGGGTCAACGCGTGCGGCGATTGGTGCAGATGCTGTTCTAACGGATACCGAAACCTGCGCCTATCATTCACAGGACGTGTTCGCGACCGGTCCAACGGTCGTGGCCGTGATCCGTCCAACGACCGTGGAGCACCTTGCTGGCACAGTAAAAATTCTGACTGCGGCAGGCATCGCTGTGTTCCCACGCGGAGGTGGCTATTCCTACACAGACGCGTACCTGCCCACCGGGCCAAACGGTGTCTCACTAGATATGACGGGTCTCAGCGAAATTATTGAGATCAACGTCGAGGACATGTTTGTTACCGTTCAAGCCGGTTGTACCTGGGAAGCTCTCGATCTTGCCCTTGAACCTCACGGTGTACGAGCCGAGTTCTGGGGGCCGCTCTCGGGGTTCAAAGCTACGATCGGCGGTGGCATGTCGCAGGGCGCGGCGAGCCTAGGCTCATCCAAAGACGGTATCTCAGCGGAAGCCGTATTGGGAATGGAGATCGTGTCAGCGGATGGCACAGTCTTCGCAACGGGCTCAGCGGCGCAGACCGGTAAGTCACCCTTCTTTCGCAACTACGGTCCAGATTTAACCGGGTTGTTCTGCGGTGATGCCGGCGCGCTGGGTATCAAGGCGACGGTAACTCTGCGGCTCCAACGCCGATCCAAATACACCCAAGGACTCTCATTCGGGTTCGATAACTTTGAAGCAGCCCAAAAAGCGATGTCCGGAATCGCCGCCTCAAATCGCGCCACTGAAGTGTTTGGCTTTACCAAGCGGGCGATGGAAGGCGTTGTCGCCAGTAAGGGGTTGTGGGAAGACTTAAGGATCATGTTCGCTGTCGGCCAGGCAGCCGGTGGCACAATCAGCGGTGTCATTCAGTTGATTAAGATGGCACTTGCCGGGCGGAGCTGGGCAACTAAGGCGGAATGCTTCGTGCACTGCGCCGTCGAGGCAGACAACCGGACTGAACTCAAAGGACATATTCAAACCATCAGGGATGCCGTAGGCGGTGCTGGTCGAGATATTCCAAACACCATGCCAATGGTTATGCGCGCAACACCGTTTATGCCATACCCTGTCGTTGGCATGGACGCAAAACGTATGCTGCCCCTTCACACCATCGTGCCATTTTCAAAAGCGGTGGCCTTTCACAATGCTCTTGAAGCGTACTTCGCGAAAAGAAAAGTAGAGATGGACGCTATGGATATGACAACGCCATCCATTTTCGGCACGCTAAGCACAAATGGGTTTTTATATGAACCAGTCTTGTATTGGCCCGATCAGCCCGATGTTTTTCACGAACGCAATACACCCGAAGAACTACTAGCCCCCATGCGCACAAACCAACCGAATGAAAAAGGCCGTGCATTCGCCAAAGAGATGTTTGAGGACATGGTCACCATCATGCATGAGCACGGCGGCGTGCATTTGCAAATTGGTAAGGCATATCCTTATTTGCGTGATCGCTCAGACATGACGACCAACCTGGTGAAACAGATCAAAGCACAAACCGACCCACACGGCCTTCTAAACCCCGGCGCGCTTGGCCTCTAACCTCTCATGCAAACAGTGTATACCCCGAGTCCAAATTTCTATTTGTAAGACGAGCCAAGTCGATCAGAATAAGACACGGATTAAACGAAAGCCTCCATGATGACGCTAAACACAACACCGCTAAGAGCCGTCACCGATGAAGACCGGGAGACCTATGCCCGCGATGGGGTCGTGTGCCTGCGCAAGGTCTTCAACCCGGAGTGGATCGAAAGCATGATCCCTGCCGCGCGGCGTATTTCAGTGGACGAAGAAGACGTCGGCCTTCTACCTTCCGCACCCGGGCGTTATATGTCGCGCATCATTCCTGAGTTTCGCAATTTCATTTTTAACTCTCCGATGGGACAGGCAGCAGCCGAAACGATCGGCTCCTCTACGGCCCGTTTTTTCTTTGAAGAAATCTTTGCCAAACCGCCGAAATCGGACTCAAAAACGCTTTGGCATTGCGACCGAATGGGCTGGCCCGTGAGCGGGCAGATGGTGCCGTCAATTTGGATTCCTTTAAACCCCGTTGCGCCCGAGAATTCCCTAGAGGTACTTGCCGGATCTCATACCCAAGACGTGCCCTATTGGTTGTTCTCACCCAATGCCCGGAAGATGATCAAACCTGACGACAGAGCCCCTCATCCAGATGAGGCCAAGTTACGGGCCGATCCGGATGCTCGCTTCCTTAATTGGGAGATGGAGCCGGGCGATATGTTGGTGATTCACCCTTGGGTCTTGCATTACTCCTCAGGCAACACTGCGGACGATTGGCGCATTGCAATATCTGCGCGCATTTTTGGTGATGACATTAGCTGGGCCCCCCGTCCTGATTGCCTCAACATTGCCGGCGTCTCATTCGATGAAATGGTCGAAGGCAATCCGCCAGCGGGTCCGTTGTTCCCGGTACTCTGGTCAGAAGATGGAACCCGAGATAACGACGACAACTATCCGACCGGCTTTGCCACAACATGGCAGGCCCAACGGCGCGATACCGTGAATGAAGACGCTTTGTTTAGTGAACTAGCCAAGAAAGCCAGTTAGTTGCCGATATACTCGATCTGCTCGAACACGCTGCCATCAAGACGAAACTGACCAACTTCGTAGCTGGGTTGCAACCCGTTGGCACCAGCGAATTCGACCAGCCATAAAGCGGCGGCTTGATTCCTAAAGCGCAAAACAATGTCCTTGAGTAATTTTTCTCGTTTTACGGGGTCCATTTCCGTACGAGCGTTGTCAATGAGCGGCATCATACCTTCGTCGCAATAGAATGGTGCCGTATACATGCAAGAGAACTGCTCGAAAGACTTCTGCGGATCCCATAGCTGCATATTCAGCCAACCAATGGAGAAGCCATCTATGTCTCCCCAGTCCGCATTGAACAGGCGCCGAACGTAATCTGGGAATGATATCTGCCGCAGTTCAGTTTGCACGCCGATAGCAGCTAGATCTTGTGCGATCTTTTGGAAGATCAGTGTGTCGCCTGGCAGAACTCCGCCGTATACGGCGAATTTAAGTGGAAACCCCTTCGAATACCCAGCCTCAGCAAGTAGTTGCCTGGCTTTGTCTGGATTGTAATCGAAAGGCTCAGCGTCGGGATTGTACCCGATCAATTCGGGTGTGGCCGGTTGGTGCGCAACACGACTGGTTCCGCCTAGAATAAAATCCGCAATTGATTGTTTATCGACGGCATAGTTTAGCGCCTGCCGGACACGGAAATCTTTGATAGGTGAGTCATCAGAGCGTACCGTTCTAAGTGCAATAGATAGAATGCTTGGGTTCGTTGTCATCCGGATGGTTATGTCGTTGGCCTTCAACATCGCGATATCATCGCTGGCCAAACTAATCGCCATATCAAGTTCCTTAGACAAAAGGCCACTGACACGTGATCCAGGGTCGGGAATGATAGTCATCTCCACTCGTTTGACGTGCTTTACTTTACGCCAAGAGCTTTCCGCGACGGCCAAAACAGGTTTGGTATTATTCGCGCCCCAGGATTCAACAGTATAGGCGCTTGTTCCAATCGGCGTCCGGGCGTAGCCATCCTTGCCCAGCGCAGCCCAGGCTTTGGGCTCGATCATTGGGAGCTGAGACATCCGTCTCGGAATCAGAGGGTCTGGTTTCGACGTTGTAATCTCTACAGTGTAGGGATCGCGCGCGCGGTATCCGTCGATATTTCCCATATCGGCTTTTTTGGGGTGGAGCACGTCCGGGTTATAAAGCTCAGTCAATGTCGCAACGACGGAATCCGCATCAAAGACTTCTCCGTTGCTGAATACGACACCTTCCCTAAGTTGGAAAACCCAAGTTGTCGGCGTCTCGTTTTGCCAAGATGTGGCGAGCGCTGGGAGCAATTCACCAGTTGGGGTAAACCGGGTTAAGCCATCATAAAAAGCAAACCGGAGGCCGCCGCCATCATCGCGGGCAAATGGATAGCCGCCTGTAGCAGCCGCGACTGGGAATCCGACACGAAGGGTAGTGCTGTCCGCCAAAGACGGCGTAATCGTTATGAATGGTACAAACGTAGCGAAGGCAATAGCCGCCGCATAACCAATAAACTGCCTCGGGCAAACTCGTCCAAACATTACAAATACAACCATCAATTCAGCCGACTCTCGCCAGCCTATATGGCTTATTTGTCGTATGCCACCAAATGCCTATTAGGCATTCAACAGCGCACACTATGCATGGCTTAGTGGATCGAACGAGCGGGGTTACTTAGGCTGACGGTCCATGCGGGCGCCGGTCGCTAACGGGTCGTCACCAATAGTTTGATAGACCTTGCCAATAGTCGAGTCATCATCCAGCGCACCGACTACCATATCCGCGAGATCAGCCCGCGTGATTGGGCCAGTCGGGGCCGGTTCCAAATCCATTCTGATAATCCCGGACCGCGGATTGGACGTCAGCTGGCCAGGCCGAATGATGGTGTAGTCCAAGTCGCTCGCCATAACGTAGTTTTCAGCTTCGGCTTTGAGTTTGATGATGCCCCCCATGGCCTCGCGCTGTTGCCGTGGCACCATGCTGATACTCTTGCCCGGACCAATGATCGTCACTAACAGGAACCGTTTGGTTTTAGACTTCTCCATAGTGTCGACCATGTTGATCGCGCCGACCAAATCGGGGGGCCGCTCGCCGCGGCCACCGCCCAGAGTTGAAATCACGGCCTTAAAATCTTTTGACAGAATAACGCGTTCGACATCTTCCGCATTCATGGCGTCACCCGTGAAATAGGTAACGTCGAGCGGTTCAAGGTTCTCTAGGTTCGATGTTGGCCGGACAAAAGCTGTGACTGGCTCGCCCCGCGCCACAAGTATTTTAGCAATTTCTAAGCCGGTGTTGCGGGTCGCGCCAAATATCAAAACGCCTTCGGCTGCGGTCGCCGGCAGAGCACTCAACCCAGCCAGTATAAGCGTGACAAATCCTAAAAAGCTTCGCCTCATATCTATGTCCTCGCGTCAATTTGCTTTCTAGTCATAGTGTATTCTAGTCCATCGGACCCACATCGCTGATTGAACAAGCTCGCAATTAGAGCTAGCTCGGCTCAACGATGGTCGCTAGACATAGGTATGCGTACCAGTTGATGTAGCACGACCAACATACGGAGAGGTCTATGTTTGAGCGCCTTTTAATTGTAGCAGCCTTCACTTTCGCGACAGCCATGAGTTCCCTTTCGGCTCAAGCTCAAGATACCCCGGGAGACGTGTTCACCGACTGTGACACCTGCCCTCAGATGGTTGTGATCCCACCCGGTGAATTCACTATGGGGTCTGAGCGCGGTGAATTTGTCCTCAATGAAACGCGTCCGGAAACACCGGTACACCAACGCACCATTCGCTATGCCTTCGCCGCTGGAAAAACAGAAGTCAGCAATGCGCAGTTCGCTGAGTTTGTCGCGGCGACAGGCTACCGCCCGTCCACGGCTTGCACAAAGTGGCGAGGCGAAGTGGTGATGTTCGGTGGAGACTGGACCGATCCGGACTACGGTCGGCCGCCCACACCAAACGAGCCTGTCGTTTGCGTCTCCTGGCATGATGCTAAGGCCTACACCCTATGGCTGAGCGGTAAAACCGGCGAACGGTACCGTCTTTTGTCAGAAGCTGAGTGGGAATACGTGGCGCGCGACGGCACACAATCAACATGGTCCTGGGGCGAAGAGTCTGGTTACGCGTGTAAAACAGGAAACGTTTTCGACCGAAAAGCTGCGCGGACAGATTACGCTAAGAAACACTCGTCCTGGAAACCAGTAAACTGCGACGACGGTTTTGAACGTGTCGCACCAGTGGGCTCCTTCCCAGCGAACGGTTTCGGCCTTCAAGACCTTGGTGGCAATGTTTGGGAATGGAATGAAGATTGTTCGCTCTGGCTTTACGATGACGAGGATGTAAACGAGCAACCCAACCAAGTCTCAGGCCATTGTGACCGGCGGAGCGTAAAGGGTGGCAGCTGGTTTTCGATGATCTCCAGGCATCGCCCCGCGTTTCGCGGCCGCGACCCCGAAGACTTGGCCTCTCATATTTTCGGCTTTCGGGTTGCCCGTGATCTTACGCAAGCGGATCGATAGACGTGAAGCGACGCGCAATGTCCCTTAAGACCTTAGCCATGGCGTGCGGCCTGTTTGTCGCCAGCAACGCAGTTCTTGCCTCCGAAACCCTCAATGTCGGCGGCACTGAACTCCCGGCTAGCCTCGGCAATCCCTACGCAGCAATTAGCGTTACACCCGGGTCTATTCTGGGTTCGATCTATGATGGCCTCACTCAAATCGATGCAGACGGACAACTAAAGCCCGCCCTCGCGTTATCATGGGAGAATGATGGCGACCGGCGCTGGGTCTTTACACTGCGCCCAAACGTCACGTTTCAAAATGGCGCTCTGCTAACTGCCGAGAATGTTGCGGCAAATATCAACGACCTCGTGAAGCCCGAAAACCGCGGCTACCCCATCGCCACAGAAATGGCATCCATCGAGTCCGCCCGTGCGCTGGACGAGACGTCCGTCGAAGTCTTCACCCGATATCCGGACCCGATGCTGGCCAAGCGGTTTAGCTTATTTCGCGTCGTGGATTTTGATTTGTGGTCTGAAATTGGACCGGATGAATACGGCCGCGCCCCGATCGGAACAGGCCCATTTCAGCTGAGCTCTTGGAATCAGGGTGGCGCAATATCCTTTACAGCGTTCAAGCCTTCTTGGCGCGATTCGGGAGATTTTTCGAATCTGCGCATTTTCACGCTGAAAGACTCTATCGCGCGGACCCAGTCTCTCATCGCCGGCCAAATTGATCTTGCACTAGGTCTGACGCCAGAGGACGCCCCTCTTATTGAACGACAGGGCATGAGCGTCAAAATTCACTACGGCAATCAAGTTATGGCCCTTGGCTTACCGAACGCGCTGAATAGTGACTCTCCGCTCAACGACCAACGCGTGAGACAAGCCATCAACTATGCGGTCAACCGAACCGCCATTGTTGATTACATTCTCGGCGGTATGTTTCCGCTTGCCACGCAGGGCGCGACACCGGCCAATGTGGGCCACAACCCGGATATCACCCCCTACCTTTACGATCCTAAACGAGCACAGACGCTGTTAACTGAAGCGGGATACCCGGACGGCTTTGAAATTATCATTGAAGTGCTGGTGGGTATGGGTCCCTCAGATTCTCTGATTTACCAGCAAGTCGCCCAGGACCTGTCTCAAGTAGGTATTACAGTGGACCTCCGAACGACGACCTACCCCGAGCGCACCCGGAAGTACTTCAGTGGAGACTGGGGTGAAGTGGATGGGTTCTCCATTTTATGGAACAACGCGCCCTATAACGACACCGGTCGGGCTCTTAAAGACTTCTCATGCCTAAAATCCAATCCATTCTTTTGTGATGAAGGGTTGTCTGATCGTATTGCCGCCAGCAACCGCGAAATGAATCCGGATGTGCGGGCGGCCGAGCTCCGCGCGATCATGGCGGAAATGCAGACACTTGCACCAACGATCAACCTCATCGAGTACGGCAGCGTACTCGGCTATTCAGATAGAATAGAGAATGTTCAAATCCGTCCGGTTGGTATCGCCTACGAACTCATTGAGGTAGCCAAGTAGAGCGGCCTTACCGGTTACGGCCTTCCTGGAGCATATTTTTTGCGACCACGCTGCGCATCGCCTCAGATGACCCTTCATAAATGCGCATAGGCCGAACATCCCGATAACAGCGCTCGAGGATGGTTTCGTCCGACAACCCTGATGCACCGTGCACTTGCACCGCGCGATCAACCACTCGCCCGGCCATTTCAGAAGTAAACATTTTGATCATCGCCATCTGGGTGCGCACTTCCTGCCCTTGTTGGGCGCGCCATGCGGCATCGTAGACCATCAACCGAGAGGCATGAAGGTCGGTCGCAGAGTCCGCAATCATCCATTGGATTGCCTGTCGAGACGACAACGGCTTGCCAAAGGTGTGCCGTTGCTTGGCGTAATCAACCATCATTTCGTAGCACCGTTGTGCGATACCAATAGCGCGTGCCGATATCATTACCCGGCCACGATACAGTGCTGTCTCGCCAGCACCCCATCCCTGCCCTGGTTCGCCAAGCAGCTGGCCGTCAGAAACAACACAATCATTGAAAAACAATTCGTAGGTCGGCTGACCGTGGATCATTTTCTGCTCGCGTCCAACAGAGAATCCTTCTGTATCGGCGTCAACAATGAACCAAGTGATGCCTTCGTGACGGGATGTGCCCTTGAGCCGTGTAAGCACGAGGACATAGCGCGCCGTTTTAGCGTGACTGATCCAGCATTTGGATCCGTTCAACTTCCAACCGCCATCAACCTTTTCAGCCGAGGTCTGTATACCGGCGAGATCTCCTGCTGCGTTAGGTTCACTAAAGGCCGCGGCACCATGAAACTCGCCCCGCATTGACGGTATGAGATAGGTCGCCTTTTGCTCGTCCGAACCCAAATTGTAAAGCACTGGGAAAAACAGCGACGACCATAGGCCGCGACCAGCGGTACAGCGAAACGCTTCTTCCATAACGACACAGTGATCTAGCAGGCCGAGACCGGCACCGCCGACGTCTTCCGGTGCATCCATCGCCCACAGACCAAGGTCCCGTATTTTCTTTTCCAGTGGCTCCCGCACATCCTGTGGCAATTCGTGAGAATTCGGACGGTCTGGAAGAGACGTTTCCAGCGGGATTAGTTCTGTGTCGACAAACCGACGAATGGTGTCTTTTAACATGCGCGTTTCTTCTGGGAGATCAAAATCCATTCTCTTATCCTTCTGCCGCGCTCGGCGACGCGTCCTGGTCTGTCGCAACGGCGGCCGGCGCGATATCTGGGTGGGACCACGGACCACGCCATGGGGCACGCAAAAACTGGTGGCCACCAGCGTCCTGTATCAGGTCAAGCGCAGCGACTTGCGGATGCTTCATGAGTTGATTGAGTTCCGGAAACGCGACCGCGGTACCCCCATTCCGATTAAAAATGTCGAGGGCCTCTTGGGCGGACACTTGGGTCAGATAGCGTTCCCACAGGCCATGGTAGGTTCCGCTGAGGTAGCCCATGCCAATTGTCGTGCGGCCTTCCTTGAGAAAGCGTTCGTCGCCTTTGACGCCATCGAGCATGCCTAGTTCCGACAACATCGTCGTAAAATTCTTTTCTTCCCGCAGGTTCATCATCGAGACAAAAATGTTGTTGTCTTTGGTTCGATAGCCATGCCGCGGCGGGTCCGTCTCTGCGAGGCAATAAGATGGTCCAAGCCACTCGTCCGGATTCGAGATCGCTGCCCACTGCAGAGAACGCAACGACATAATCGCCCCGAGCCTACTCACTGAAACCTCTTGCCCGTCTCCGCTCTCACCACGGTGATAAAGGGCCGCAAGCAGACCGAGCAATCCCATTCCGGCTGCCGCACTTTCGACGATGTCGGCACCGACGCGGATCGGTTCGCTGTCCAAACTGCCGAGCGCTCGTAGATACCCAGCCATAGCCTGTACCGTAAGTTCACTCCCGGCAGAAGCTGCTAAGGAACCCGTTTCACCATAGTAAGAAAGATTGAGGGTTATCAGTTTGTCGTGACTCGCCGTGGCCACCACAGTCTGAAGAGAATCACCGTCTTTGGCCCCCCTGTCCAAAAGAACAATATCTGCATCTGCGACCAGTGATCTAATCTGTGCGGCATCGGCAGGGTTCGTGTGATCCAGCGCGATGATGTCTTTGTTACGATTGAGGGCTTCGTAAATCTCACCGCGACCGGTTTGGCTTATTGGCGCAAGGTCCCGTGACCAATCTCCATCCGTCGACTCCACCTTGGTTACCGAGGCTCCGACCTCTGCCAGCAGCATGCCAACATTAGGACCCGCGTAACCTTGGCAAAATTCAACGACCTTCAAGCCAGAGAGCGGTCGCTCTGAAGATGAATCTGCATCGCTACCGCTGCGCCGCTCAGGTACATCACCAAAACCCCTGGCAAGTACGTCGTCCGTGTCGGCACCCGGGCTCGGGGTCGGCTGATCCATCGATGCCGGAGTACGCGAGAACGCCCAAGGTAGCCCACCTGACATCATCGGGCCTGTATGATCTGGCTCGACCTCAACGAGGTAGCCATTTTCCTGGATATGGCTGTGGTTGATGAGGGTGTCGGCGTCAAACAACGCACTTGCAGGAACGCCCCCTTTCTCGAATCGTATAGTCCACCACCGCAGAGGGGCCTGCTTGATTTTCTCTCCGATAATTTCTGCCAAAGCCTCCCGGTTCTTGACCCGGTCAAAGTTAGTGATGAAACGTGCATCGGAAGTGAGCTCTGGCGCGTCGATGACTTCACACAATGCCGTCCATTGCTGTTGGGTTTGAGCCGTAACCGCGATGTAGGTATCGTCCTTCGTGGCGAAACACTGATTGGGGGCGCTCGCCGAGCTGGCGCTGCCCAATCGCGGAACCGGCTCGCCAGTACCCAATGCCTCTGCAACACGGCTAGCCTGCATCGCTAAAGTCATTGCTAGATGGCTGGTAACAATATGAGCGCCCGCACCGAATCTTTGCTTACCAATTAAACCTAGCAATACGCCAGCAGCGAGAAACGTGCCGCCGCTGGGATCGATGTGAGTGTAGCGGAGCATTTCGGGTGAGCCGTTTGGCGAACCGTTTAACGATGCAAACCCGCTAAAGGCTTGGAGATGGGAATCGACGGCGGACATATCGCGCATCGGCCCGACATCCCCCCATCCCGAGCTTGATCCGTAGACAATGCTAGGATTAAGCGCCTTGGCTTGGCTGTACCCAATCCCGATACGATCCGCCACACCGGGGCGATAATTTTCGATTACGGCGTCAGCCTGACTTAACAACCGTTCAATCGCTGGCTTGTTGGCTTCGTCTTTGAAGTCCAGTTCGATGGATCGCTTGCACGAGTTGGCAATGGTATAGGCGGTTGACCATCCCTTTTGCTGCGGCCGGGCCAAACGCGTGATTTCGCCGGACGGTCGCTCTACTTTGATGGCGTCTGCACCCAAGAAGGCGAGTAAGGTCGCGCTCCACGAACCAACAATTGCCGTGCCGCAATCCAATACCCGCAAGCCTGATAAGGGGCCCTGTCCTGCAGTCGTCATTCCTAAGTCCCAGTCTTATAAATCGCTTAAATTAAAGAAGAAAATAAGACGCGCGTACGGTATGCCGGAGTCTTAAGCAGTTAAGCGCTCACTATTCGAGCTAATTTTGGGAGGCGCCCCGACCGGACTCAAAAGCTCTTCCGATATATCCGGCAGTATCCTGAAGTGCTGGAAGGTATTTGGACTGAATATCCTTATCTGTCAGCGCAGACGTAAAATACCGCATGGCTAGGCAGGCGAAAACGCGCGCGTTTGAGAAAATTGGGACAGAAAGAACTGACCGTGACTTCTCTTGCCGTTTCGCGAAGCCAGCCGTTCGTACCTCGTTGGTACGAATAGCCAATGCCTTTTCGTTCTTGAATAAAGAATTGGATTTCAGCTGGCCTGCTTTAGATGCCATTTCAACAAGCGTTTGCCGCTGATCTTCGGCACAAAAACTGAGAAAGACGAGTCCGGACGCGCTATCGAGAACGGGCACACGATGCCCCGTAAGAAAGCGGTTCTGGGAAAGCGGACTTTCGAAATCCGTATTTAGGCGAATAAGCATATAGATGCCTGACGGCGTCGAAAGCGTTAACGGCCATACCAACTCCTCACCCACTTGGTGCAACTTAGGCCGAGCGATCTCATCAATCCATTCCTCGTCTGAATAGCCATCCGAGAGCGCTCGCACTTGGCGCTCCAGCCAGTATTGTCCTGACTGGACGTCTCGACGCACAAAGTTGGATTGGCGCAACGTTTCAAGCAGGCGGAACGTCGTGCCTCTCGTCAGGCCCGTACCACGCGAAACGGCATTGGCGTTCGAGCCGTTGTAACGGTTGAGATACTCAAGAATCCGAAGCCCACGGTTAAAAGATTGGACGGGTTGGGTCATACGCCTTCAGACAGGGTGGAGCGGCTATCGGGTAGCTCGCATTTCGAGCTACAGTTTAAGGCGATGCTATTGGACTCACAAGACCACCGGTCGTGATCACATACGCTTAAAGATGAATGTTCCCGACTCGTCTTCATCGCGTGAGATTTGCCCGTCGCACCATAGGAAGTTCAGATGCGCCAAAGTTTCTCCTAGGGCAAAGAAGTACTGGTGATCGTTCAGAGCCCGCGGAAAAAGAACTGTCGTGGCTGTTGCGGCGGTAATCGGCTCATCGCACGCGGTCAGTGCATCATCAAGGCGATCCATGTGGTGGGACTTTAAAGCGTCAATGCGGTCATGCAGGCCGTAAAATGGCAGCTTGTGCGATGGCAGCACCAAAGTATCGATGGGAAGCGTACGGAAACGATCCAGGCTATCGAGAAAATCCTTGAGCGGGTCCGCATCTAGAGCAAAGGGCATGACGCTGACGTTGGGTGAGATTCTCGGCAACACTTGGTCACCGGAGATCAACACTTTGTCGTCTGCTCGAAAGAGCGCTGCCAGCTCAGGCGCATGCCCTGTACCGATGTTTACGGTCCAATCCTTGCCATCAATCTCGATCTCATCCGCTCCTTCAATGCGGTCAAATGCCTTTGGGGTGATTCGCTCACGAGCGGACATGTCTTTGCGGCGCCGCAAATCGATTTCTTGGCGGTCACTGGACACACCACCCCGCTCATAAAAACGGCTCATCATTTGAACCACCGCATCGGGCTCAAGCCGGGACCAGAGATGAAAAGCATCCCATTCCTTCTGCGTGGTCGAGAGTGGAATATCGAAAGTCTTGGTGAGCCAGCCGGCCAAACCCATGTGGTCGGGATGGTGATGCGTACAAATAAGTCGCTTCGGTTTCTTACCGGCAAATACCGTTCCAAATAAACGCGACCAAATCTCTTGGGTAACCGCGGAGTCAAACCCGCTATCGACCAGCACCCAACCATCTGATTCTTCTAGAACCCACAGGTTAATGTGGTCCAACGCGAATGGGAGCGGCATCCGAATCCAATGTACGCCCGGGGCGACTTCAATACAGGTTTCCTGCTCAGGCGCATCGGCCCATGGAAAATCCAATGGCGTTTCTTCTGGTCTGACAGACGTCGGCACGATGAACATATCCTTGGTTCGGGGATTGCGTAGAGAATGCGGTTAGGGCTAGGTGCATAATCTATCTAGCGTCGCAGGTCTAATTTGCTTGCAATACCGCATTTAATGCCAACGAGAACGACAGCATGACCACAGAAAATGCAGCCCCTGTCTCCACGTGGTCGCCCCTGGCTGTGCCCCGTTTCCGGGCGTTCTGGATTGGCATGTCGCTCTCGACCACCGCGTTCTGGATGCAAAATATTGCCGTGACTTGGTTGATGCGCGATTGGACAGATGGCGATCCGGTCATGATATCGCTTGTGCAAACAGCGCTTTTTCTGCCGGTCATGTTGTTGTCACTGCCGGCCGGAACAATTGCTGACATGTTCGACCGACGAAAGTTCCTGATCTTCTCACAGATTTGGATGAGTTTGGCGCCGTTGGCAATCGCCGCCCTGGCTGTATTGGAGATTCGCAGCCCAATGGCATTGCTCGCATGTACCGTATTACTGGCCATCGGTAATTCCATGAAATTGCCAAGCCAATCTGCACTGCTGCCATCACTGGTCGATAAAGATCACCTACCGTTTGCGATCAGTCTGAACAGCATGGCTGTCAACGGTGGCAGGATAATTGGGCCAGCTTTCGCCGGTGCTCTGCTTCCGATCATCGGAGCTATGGCATTGTTTCTCGCGAATTCAGGAATTTATTTGCTGTACGTTTTGATTCTTATGGGGTTTCCACCCGTCGCCAAAAAAAGCGTTGGTGACAAACCATCATTCGTCAAAGGTCTTATAGATTTGAGGGCATGGGTGCAGGCAACCTCGAGCTACTCTGCAATCCTTTTACGCGGTGGTCTGTATTTCTGCGTTTGGTCTACGGTGCTGGCGATCGTACCTTTGATTGCGAAGGATGCGGCGGAGTTCGGCACCCTCTACGGACTGTTTGGCTTTGGCGCCATTGCTGGCGCATCGCTGTACGGGTCCCTATCAAAAGTCGCGGCCAGAAGCACGGCCGTGACCGGGGCCATTCTTCTTCACGCCCTATGCATCGGTCTACTGTCTATCGCCGGCTCGTTTGCGGTAATGGCCGCCTTGATGGCCGTGATAGGAGTCGCCTCTTTCTTTATCATGACGACCTTTCAAGTCAGCGCGCAGCTGCAATTGCCGGATGCCATCCGCGGGCGTGGTCTCGCCCTGATGACCACCGTTTTTATGGGGGCAACAGCACTCTCCAGCCCCGTATGGGGGTTTATCGCAGAAGCACAGTCGGCCAGTTCAGCGTTGCAGATAGCCAGTGGGTTTTCCATCCTGTGCGCCCTCGCTTTCGCACAGCGAAAAATCGAGCCCTAGGCACTTCCCTGGACCTTTGCGAGCGTGCAATCTATCCGTCTGAGGGCGGATCAATCAGAGACCTATAAAACTGCGATATCTGCCCTCTCACTGCTCAATAAGGGGGATGCCAATCCAATGTCCGATCAAGCTTTTCCGAACGCGCTGCCGCAGGTCACAGCACTCTCTATATATAAAACGATGACCCGCATTGAGGCGTGCGACCAGCGCATCCAACAACTACTGGCCGCCGGAGCGCTGCAGTTTCAGTACTACCCCTGTGGCGGACAGGAAGCTATTCCGGCTTCGATAGCCCCTCTCCTGAATACCGATGACCAAGTCGTAACAACCTATCGCGGTGTCCACGATATCGTCGCGAAGGGCACACCAATGGTCGAGATCATTGCTGAAATGATGGGCAAAGTGAACGGCACATCAAAAGGCAAAGGCGGTGCAATGCACCTGTCTGATCCCAACGCGGGCATAATGGTGACAACGGGAATCGTCGGTGCCGGCCTGCCTATCGCTAATGGCCTTGCTCTAGCCGCACAACTTAAAGGCACCGGGCGCGTGGTTGTCGTTAATTTTGGCGAAGGCGCCTCCAATATCGGCTCCTTCAACGAAAGCATCAACATGGCGGCGCTATGGGATCTCCCCGTGGTGTTCTTGTGCCAAAACAATGCCTACGCCGAATATACGTCGTTTGCTGAGTCGACCCGCAGCAAAAGCATTGCAGGGCGCGCGGCTGGATACGGCCTCGCCGGAGAAACCGTCGACGGAACGGACCCCGATGCAATTCACGGCGCCGCTAAAATCGCCATCGACCGAGCGCGATCTGGCAAAGGACCAACGCTGCTGGAATGCAACGCGTACCGTTTACAAGGTCACTCCTTTGGCAGCGAAGAAGACCATATGGATCAAGAAGAATTGGCCGCCGCTCGGGCCAATCCGCCGATCGCAAAATTCCGCGCCGCATTAATCGAACGTGGTGACGCCACTGCGGCTGATCTGGATGCGATAGAAGCAGCCGCCAAAGCAGAAGTTGAGGAGGCCGTCGAGCAATCGATGGCCGCCGACATGCCGGGAGAAGATGAACTTTATAGAGATGTGTTCGCCGATACGGCGGATATCCCATATGTCGGAACCGCGGCGGCCAAAGCAGAACCTGATCTCTCTGGGCGTGCCATACAGAACATCACCATGTGCCAGGCGATCACTGAGGCCCTTGACCTGGCGCTGGAGAAAGACCCCGACGTCTTTCTATTAGGGGAAGACATCGCCGACCCTGCTGGTGGTGTGACCAAGGCTACCGTTGGCCTGTCTACCAAACACGGCGTGGACCGAGTCAGAGCCACACCGATTTCCGAGCAAGCCATTATCGGAGCGGCGATTGGTGCCTCGTTGTCAGGCATGAAGCCGGTGCCGGAGATCATGATCAACGACTTCACCATGGTCTGCATGGATCAAATCGCCAATCACGCCGCTAAACTGCGCTACATGTCTGGTGGCCGAACAAGTGTGCCAATCACCATTCGCACCGTCACGGCGGGCAACATTGGCAACTTTGCAGCACAGCATTCGCAATCTTTGGAGGCCTTTTTCACCCACACACCAGGGATGAAGGTCGTCGCACCAAGCACCGCAGCTGATGCGAAAGGATTGCTCTTGGCCGCCATCGCAGATCCTGATCCTGTCATGGTGATTGAACCGATGCGCTGCTACTACGTGCCCGCAGAAGTGCCCGAGGGCTATTACGAAATACCTTTGGGCAAGGCTGCTGTCAGACGTGAAGGTAAGGACGTCACTTTAATCTCGTATGGCTGGGCTGCAGTTGAAGCCGCCGCTGCTGCCGAGGCCCTTGCCGCAGACGGCATAGACGCCGAAGTTATTGATCTGCGGTCGTTGGTGCCCCTGGACTTTGCGACATGCCTTGCGTCAGTAGAGAAAACGGGCCGGGCCGTTATCGCCCACGCCGCCGTAGAGTTCGGTGGCTTCGGAGCTGAACTGGCGGCCAAGCTGAGCGAAGAGCTTCACGGCAAACTCAAGGCACCGATCAAGCGCGTCGGTGGGACCTATACACCCGTCCCGTTCACACCCAGCCTTGAATCCCTACACTTCTTAACCTCCGACCGGATCAAAGACGTCGCCCAAGGAATTGCCGGTTAGGGGGACGATTCGATGGCAAAAATAATGTTGAAGCTGCCCAAGCTCGCTGTCTCCATGCAGGAAGGCACACTAAGAGAATGGTTTGTAGAGAGCGGGGCTCAAGTCACGCTCGGGCAACCGATTTACGCCCTGGAAACTGAGAAGACTACAGTCGAAATCGAAAGCCCGTTTGAAGGCACCTTCACCTGCATCGGCGAAGTTGGTGAGACTTATAAGGTTGGAGACCCCATCGCTGAAATCCTGCAATAGCAAGGAAAGCTAAACCTATGACAAAACCTGAATCTGTCGTTTCACGCCGCTCCTTCGGCACCCTGTCCTCCATCGCCGCTGCGACTACCATTGCCGGGCTATCCGGCTGCTCAGAAGCCAATGAAGAAACTGCAGTGAAAGACGCACCTAAAGACCACCTCATCGGCACCATTTATCAAACCTGTTTCGTCGTCACCGACATGGAGGCCAGCATTAAGGAGTGGACGGAAAAACTTAAGATTGGCCCGTTCCTGATCTTCGAGAGTTTTGTCATGAATGACAAAGATGGCGCACCGCTGCCGTTCGACATCAAAATAGGTTTAGCCTACTCCGGTGATAGCTTCATCGAACTCATTCAACCAAATGATGATCGGCCGAGTATTTATTCAGAGGTCGCCAACAATGGTGGAGGCTTCCACCACATCGCCAAATTGACCAGCGATTTAGACGCGTCTATCGCCGAGTCAGAAGCTGCCGGACACCCCCTCGCCGTTCTTGGACATTTCGAACCGAACAATCGACTGGCCTACGTGGATGCTCGCTCTACATATGGCGGATATATGGAGTACGTCGAATACAACGAGTTCATTGGCGGTTTACTTCATTACATGCGTGACGCGGCCGAGAACTGGGACGGCGTTACACCAACCATGCCGTTCCCTGAGTAGGCGCAATTGTCGTAATGTCTTTTGATCGACGGTTTTGCCAAACCGCATTCGGAAAGGTGCATTATTGGGTTACGGGCAGCGGCCCATTCCTCACTCTGATTCATCAGTCTGCTCAGTCATCCGAAGAGTATGTAAAAATGGCCGCGCTGCTGGCCGACTCGTTTCAGGTCGTGGGTATCGACCTTCCAGGGCATGGCCGATCAGATAATCCAGAGCACGAACTGGAATTAGAAGAACTCACCGATTCTGTTTTAGCCGTACTGGATGAGTTGGGTGCTCAAAACACCCACGTGCTCGGCCATCATGGCGGAGTTAGCGTGTCGATTGATCTGGCTAACCGATTTGGAGATCGCGTTGACAAAGTCGTCATGTCAGGCGGTGGAACGCGCAGCCCTGAGCAGCTTGAGGCGTTGAAAAACACACCCATGACCAGGGATTTGCCGGTGGATTCGGCTGGCGATTTTCTATCTCAGACCTGGGCGGTCTATCGAAAAATGAGTGCGAAGAAAACTCCACCAGAAATCACTGTCCAACCCTTCGCTGTCGGACTACAGGCTCGTCTTCGTCCGTTCGACATGCACCACGCCCTCTATCGCTGGGATGGCGAGAAAGCGCGTGAGATATTTGATAAAGAATCACTGCTGATACGCGGCAAAGAAGATCTGTACAGCGGCGACGTATCCGCACGACACAAACAAATGGCAAACAGCACTTATGTGGAAATCGCCGATGGAGGCGCGTGGCTTTTCTACGAACAGCCGGAAGCCTGCGCCACGGTTATTCGCGATTTTTTAATCGCTTAGCAGCAAAGCATCTATAGGTTCTTAGCACTCATCTCAGCCGCAATATGGTCGGCCTGACGGATCGCCAAAGCGACAATGGTCAACGTGGGGTTCTCTGCGGTCGCAGTGGTGAATTGGCTGCCGTCTGAGATGAAGAGGTTTTTGACATCATGGGTTCGGCCGAAGCTGTTGACCACACCTTTGTCAGCGGCTGCACTCATCCGGCAGGTCCCCATATTGTGGGTCGCTGCCGCGGTGACAACATGGTGATTTTTGGTCGATCCGGCGGCACCTAATAAAGCCTCAGCCTGTATTTTGAAGTGGGCTGACATAGCGTGATCATTGTCATGTTCCTCGACATGGATGATTGGTACCGGCAGGCCGTATTGATCCCGTTCGGTATCATGCAGTGACACGCCATTTTGCGACCGCGGCATATCCTCACCGTTTAGCAGAACTCCCGCGAGGTGGTCGTATTTCTCAAGGAAACCGGTGTAATCGCGGCCCCAGCCAGCAGCGTCACCGACCACAGCTAAATTAGTAAGACCGAGGCTGACCGCTTCAATCAGGTACCCGCCGGCAAAACCACGGGTCGGGTCAAACTTGGCCTCGTCAAACACCGTGCCCGGCACCGTAATACCGCGATGCATGTTGACCGGTTTGTCGAACTCACCGAAGACAATGGCGCCCACATGGCGCACATAGTTACGACCCACCTCACCTGACGAATTGGCCATACCATCGGGAAAGAGCGATGAATTGGAGTTCAGCAGCAGACGCGGGGTCTCGATAGCGTTGCCCGCGACACACACAACCCGCGCACTTTGGCGTTGCTCGACTCCCTCAGCATCCACATAGACAACACCGCTGGCGTTGCCCGCTTTGTCATGCTCGACCCGCAAGACCATGCAGCCCGAGCGGAGATCGAGGTTGCCGGTCTCTTCTGCTTTGGGAATTTCGGAATAGAGAGTCGACCATTTGGCGCCCATTTTGCAGCCTTGGTTGCAGAATCCGAGTTGGATACATGCACCGCGGCCATCGCGGAATTCTGAATTGATGGCTTGCCGTGCATTAGAAATCTGCGTGTAGCCAATTCTTTGCGCCCCGTTGTATAGCACTTTGTAGTTATTGTTGGCCGGATGTCGCTGAATCCCATGGGTACCGGTGACACCCATTTTGTCTTCGGCCCGACTGTAATATGGATCGAGTTCATCGTACGTAACCGGCCAATCGGCCAGCGATGCGCCCTCAACCTCACCATAGGTTGTCAGAGGCTTAAATTCATGAGGCTGAGCCCGGAAGCTTAGTCCGTTCCAATGCACGGTGGATCCACCAACCGCTTTGACGATCCAATTGGGGCCTTCAGGTGCCAGAGTCGCTGCAGGCCAATCCCCCGTGGCATAGCGCTTGTCTGCCCAGGTTAACTGTTGATAGGCCGCCAGTTCATTATTGTGAAAGTCGTCAATGGTGAACCTTGGTCCCGCTTCGAGCACAACAACCTTGATGCCCTTTTCGCATAATTCATGGGCAACTGTCGCACCGCCGGCACCAGAGCCAATAACGACGACCACGCTGTTGTCGGTTTTATCAAACTGAGTCATGACAGTGGCTCCGGCAACCAATCAAGATCGTCGAAACCGCGAAACAGGTAGCCTCCTTGCTCGTACGAGGCACCCTCATAGCCGAAAGCCGGCCAGATTGCGGGGTTGCCATACAACCCAAACAAAGAGGTAACCCGTACGGTTATAAAAAATGGGGTACTCTCCACTGTTTTGAGAGCGGTAATGCGGTCTGCTTCGCCGCGATCGATCCATGCCCCTTCCGCCGCCGCATCAAGCGCTGTCAATCCATCGCGTAACATAGCAAGCATATTGGGGTCAGCCGCAGCACCAGTTAACTGGCCAACCACTGCCTGATAAGGCTCATCACTCAACGCATCGTGGGGAAAAATATCCTTCACCATGCGCAACAAAGCCGCAGATTGCGCATCCGTAAACGGCTCTCCGGCCCGCACCGGATACTGTGGCAAGGCCAGTGTAGCGATGGTTAGGACACTAGACCCTGCAAGAAAAGTGCGACGCTTCATGATGTGGCCTCAAACAGAAGAACAGTAAAATCAGATGCAGGTTGTCGGGTTGGAATGGCGACGTTCTGGTACGTATCAGAATACCAAAAATCTCTTGGCTCTTCGATCGACGGCCATTCAGAAAACACGAGATATTGTGGCTGCCAATCACCGGCGAGAACGCGAGGCCCGTCTGGCAATGTCCATGCGCGATACACACCGCCACGTTCGATAATCATTGGAATGATGGTTTCCATATATACGCCGATGGGCTCCGGGTCGCTGACCGTGCCTTGCACCAACATATAGGCTTTCGGACCGTCTCGGTTCGGGATCGTAACGTTTGCGGTTGTCGGTAAAGGCTCCTCTGGCAGACCGTCCTCTGGAATTCCGGGAACAGTAATCGCGTGGAGGAATGCCTCGTGTGAGAACACCTCTCCAAAAGCCTGCTGATTTTCATCGCTCGCCCAAAACTTTGACGCATTATCTTCAGATGAAAATTTAAGGACAAAAACGGCATGCGGAGAACTACCCTCTTCCAAAACCTCAGCCACCTTCGACGGCGCCGCAAGAATGGTTGAGCCGCCATATCCCTCAGCCGTAGAAGAAACAAGCCCTGCATAAGCAAGAACTGCACCGCTGGCTGCGGCATCTGCTTCGACTATAATAAACTGAGGCGAATCAAGGTCTGACATGGGAGCTAGAGTGCCGTTACAACCACGGTTGATCAAGGTCGCAGTCAATATTGGACCAGAGGTGACTTCACTCCGCGTCCCAATGAGCATACCCTGAATTGTGGAATCATGAGCTGAAGTGGAGCTTCAAAATGACACGCCGTCCCTTCCCTAAACGCTTCTCGGTCATCCTGACAGCGGCCGCCTGCGTATCGCTCTTCGGCATTGAGATGACAAACGCCAAGGCGCGAGAAACCCAATCCGAAACCTTAACAATGAGCGATTTGGGCACGATCAATTTTCCAAACTCGGGTGGGAAAGAAGCTCAAACGGCTTTCTTAACGGGTGTTAAAGCGCTCTACAGCTTTGAATTTGACGATGCGGCCGTGGCCTTCCTCGCGGCACAGAATGCAGACCCCGATTTTGCCCTGGCCTACTGGGGCAAAGCGATGAGCCTGAACCACACTTTGTGGGGTGAAACAGACAGAGATGCCGCACACGAAATATTGGCACGATTTGCCGCAACGCCAGACGCCCGGGCGGATAAAACGCCAGCCGGTCGGGAACGGGGTTTCATGCAAGCTATCGATGTGCTTTTCGGCCCCGGTGACAAGCTCACCCGCGACCGAGCCTATTCTAAGGCCATGCGGGAACTTCATGAAACTTATCCCGACGATAATGAAATCGCGACCTTCTATGCGCTGTCGATTCTCGGCACTGTACGACAAGGTGACAAAGGCGTGGGTAGGCAAATGCGCGCGGCTGCGATTTCACAGGCTGTGTTCGCAAAAAACCCAAACCACCCTGGAGCAGCCCATTTCATCATCCATGCCTTGGATGATCCAGAGCATGCCATACTGGCTTTGCCTGCAGCACGCACCTACGCGGGTATCGCCCCTGATGCCCCGCATGCGCTTCACATGCCGTCACATATATTTGTGCAGTTGGGAATGTGGGAGGACGTGGTTCGTTCAAACATTGCGTCCTATAACGCAGCAGTCGATCTAGCAGAACGCATGCAGTCAGAGCGCGGTCGGTCTGAATTTCATTCCCTGTCCTGGCGACTGTATGGTGACCTACAACTCGGAGATTTAAGAGGCGCCAAAGAAGCCTTGGCACTGGCGAGGGCCACGGAAGAGGTTAGCCCGACCAACCGTGTTCACAACGGTGTTATGGGAATGATTGCTCGCTACGTCGTCGAGACGGAAGACTGGGCATACATTAAAGACCTTGAGTTAGAAGAACGGGATGACAGCAATCTTAATCTTCAGTTCGCAGTGGGACTCGCTGCCGCACAACGAGGTGATATTGCGACGGCACAAAAAGCCGTTAAACATATGACAGCCCTTCGGAAACGTAGTGAAGCGCGAGCCAACGGCGCCTACAGCGCGAGAATTATCGCGGTCTCTGAAAAGGAAGTGGATGCCGCTATTGCAATAGCTCAAGGGGACACGGCTGGTGCTGAATCATTGCTACAAGAGGCAGTAGCGATTGAAACAACTCTAAACGCGCCATCCGGCCCGCCAGTTCCGATGAAGCCATCCTTTGAGATGTATGGTGAGTTCTTGTTAAAGGCTGGGCGATTGGTAGAAGCTGCGGAACAGTTTGAATTTGCTTTGACCCGCACACCCAACCGGACGAAATCCGTTGATGGCTTAAGGAAGTCAAAACCCGTTCAATATGGCAAAGCCCGATAGTTTTTAACCGGCCAGATACAATCAGCGATGGGTGTAGCGATACCGGGCCATGTCTTCGTCGCAACTTTCGAATCGACCTCAAACGATGGGCTTTGGACGTTGGGATGATCCCGCTGAACATCGGTCTGAACTGCTAACAGGCTTTCTGATTCTGCATCAGGCTGGACAAGAATGCCCCTCACCCCTTTACAGCGGGATAGCAATCCCAAACCCTGATCCGCACCAAGCACAAAAGCTGCCGTCGAGAGCGCGTCAGCAGCGGTAGCATTCGGTGCGACCACCGTCAGGGAAAATATTTCTTCGACTGGCCACCCCGTACGAGGATCAACGATATGGCTATACCGTTTGCCGTCCGTTTCGAAATAGCGGTCGTAGTCACCAGAGGTCGACACCGCTCCGCTCATCAAACTCACTTGGCCGATCAGACGGTTCTCTCGGGGATGGCGTATGCCAATACGCCACGGCCGGTTTTGAGACGCTTGCCCGAAAACCCCAACATTCCCCCCCAGATTCACCAGGCCAGCTGCTACACCGCGATCCTGCAAAATTGCAATTGCACGGTCCACCGCATAGCCCTTGGCGATGCCACCGAAGTCCAAACCAGCGCCAGGCGCTAGAGCCACCTGCCCATTCTCTGAGTCCCACGTGACATTATCGATGCCAACGCGTTGCAGCACGGCGTCGACCTGCCCTTGCGATGGGACTTGGGCAGTGGCGACATCGTAGAAGCCCCAGAGATCAACGATGGGCTGAACGGTTACATCAAGTGCTGAGTGCGATATAGACGCATAATGTGTCGCTGCGCTCAGGACATTGCCAGTATGCATGCTAACGGCAAGCGGCCCCCCGCCCGCTTGGGCATTGAGGAGAACTATTTCGCTGTCTTCACGGTACAAACTCATCAACTGGTCAATTTCGACCACTGCAGCATAGGCAGCCTCAAGATCGTTGAGACTAGCCGCGCTCTCAGCTTCGGACCGATAAACAGAAATTTCCAGTGTGGTGCCCATAACAACCCAGGCCCGGCGTGTCGGCGCCAGATCATCTGGAGTTTCGGTGCAGCCCAGCAGCACTGAGAACAACAACACTAGCGCCGCACATGTTGGGTGATTTGGGCGCACGTTACGGCGCCTTCGAAGCCTCGAGCTTGGCTACCGTCTTCTTCAGCATGAGCCAGTGAGGGCACTTGTCTTCATCGTCGTAGAGTATTTCGCAGTCGTCACAGCGGACGCATTCAGTGACTGAAATTTTTGACCCCTGAATAGCGCCCCATTCACAAGCGTTTTCGCAAATCTTGCACGTATTGCACTGCTGCCATCTCTTAATTCCGAAAACTGTTAGGTTTGACAATAGCCCGAGCCCGGCTCCAACGATGCAGAGATACCGACAGTAGAAATTTCTGATAAAGACAGACGTAACCAGAAGGGCTGCAAGGAGCGCCCACATCATCGTCGAACCGCTTAAGGTGAACATCCAGAACGGCTCAACGTATCTGTAAACTAACGTATCCCTGGTCACCAAAAAGTATCCCAGCACCGCCACCAGCAAGACATACTTTACGTAGATTGCGCGCCGTTCCAGCCAAGGTGGTAATTCGACTCTCCATCGAGCAGGAAGCAGCTTGTCCATCAACTGTGTCAAGGAACCGAAGGCACATATACGTCCACAATAGAGCCGCCCCCATAGCACCGTGGAGACAACAGTAAAGATCATCAGAACATACCATCCGATGTTGTACTGGAAGAGTGGAAAGGACCAATCCATCAAGGCAAAAATATGAACTACAGAGACAAGATTGCCTTTCATGAAGCCCATATAGGCGATGGCCGCGACCATAGTCGCATACTTTAAAGTGGCGCTCTTTTTTAGAAAACTTGTGACTGCAAGGGCTAGAAAACCGAGCAGAGCAAGAAGGTCAATCAGTCCGCTTTGATCTAGCGTTGGCGTGGTTGTGCTATCTTCCTCAATTAATGCATCGAGGTCGGCCAGTGATAGGGGGGGCGCAGCACTCTCCTGCGCATAGACAGCTGATACTGTAAGAAGAAAAAGCCCCCCTGCCCTGACCAACAGACGTACCCAGCTCATCACTACTTAGATTGCTCCTGTTGAAGGTGTTGTCTCGCTATCTGGCGGGCACTTTTTTTCACCACCCGCGCCGCGCTCTCAATAGTGATCGTCGCGCGTGAAACAGCGTCGATATCACGCCCCTCTTCAAACTTATCGAGGATGCTTTTGCCGGCGAACTGGTCTGAAAATTCCTGTGGATTAATCGAAAAATATCCGAAGGGCTCGTAGTGATCGACTATTTTAATACGTTCAATCACGCCCTCAACTGTCATACCGACCAAAATCTCGATTGGACCTTCGTAAGCCCACTCATCCGGCTCCACCTCATGAGTCAAAAAAGCGAACCCGAGTAGTGTATTCACGCCGGTATCAGCGTCGGTCTTATATACCTTGTGGTGAGGACGCTTTCCGGATTTCGCTGAGAAAATATCGGCTTCGGGAAAAACCTCTCGCAAAAGAGCCTCTTCTTCCTCAGTGGCCTGCTCAATGGCTTCGGCGCGGGGAGATCCGACAAATGTCTGAACAACTACGAGGCATAGGAGTACAACGACTCCGATGATCACCGTCATAATTTGTCGCTTACTTGGCCTCATAGGTGCCCTCTGCCGTGTCGACCATACGTTGTTCGAATGGTTAGAGTACAAGCATCAGCAACCGGTCTTCAACTAGCACTAAAGGGCCAAAATCAAGGCGTGGCTACACCGTGACCGACAGAATAGCATCAAAAGAGATTGCCAATGCGCTCAATGGCTTCGCGAATTTTCTCAACGGAATTCGCGTAGGAGAAACGGACAAAGCCATCGCCATGAATACCAAAGCTTGTGCCGGGCACCGCTGCCACGCCTGCGACCTCAAGCATTTCGGTCTGTAACTCTTTCCCTGTACGGCCCGTCTCTTCGATATTGGGGAAGACATAGAACGCTCCACCTGGCTCAAGACAGCGAAACCCGGGCAACTCATTGAGCAGCGGCACAATCAATCGCCGCCGCTCATCAAATTCTGCCATCATAGTATCGACTGCATCTTGCGGCCCCGTCAGCGCCGCTATTCCTGCAAATTGAGTTGGCGCATTAACACAGGAGTGGTTGTTGACGGCAAGTTTAACGACTTTTTCGACCAGAGCCTCCGGCCAGACAGAATAACCAAGCCGCCACCCGGTCATCGCATAAGTCTTGGACCACCCATTTAAGACGATGAGACGATCTCGAATGGTAGGGTAATTGAGAAAACTAACATGCTGCAGGCCATCATACAGCATACGGCTATAAATTTCGTCGGACATAACAGCAACGTTGGGCCAACCAGCCAAACCGTTTACCAACTTCTCGACTTCAGCCTGTGGGGTCACTCCACCTGTCGGGTTGCCCGGTGAATTGACGATGATCAGTCGTGTGCGGTCGGTGATATTCGCCAGCACCTCGTCTGCTGAAAACGCGAAGTCATTCTCCATGCGAAGTGCGATAGGGACCGGTGTGGCCCCGGTGAACTCGATCATCGAGCGGTAGATGGGGAATCCGGGATCGGGATACATGATCTCGACACCGGGTTGACCGAACATGAGAACTGCGAAGAACATTGTCGGCTTGCCGCCTGGCATGATGACGATGTTATCCGGACTCACCTCTGCTCCATGCTGCGTGTTTAGATCTTCAGCGACCGCCTCTCGTAACGGAAGAATACCCTGGGCCGGCGTATAGCCATGGTGGCCGTCCTTAAGTGCTTTGACCGCGGCCTCAACCACATGCTCTGGCGTGCGGAAATCTGGCTGACCAATCCCCAGATTTATGATGTCTCTGCCCTCCGCCATGAGGGCCTCGGCCCTGGCCAAAATCTCAAAAGCCGTCTCTGTGCCAAGACGATTCATGTTTTCAGTAAGTTTCACCGGCGCACTCCATACATTCGGCTTAAGCTATGCCTTTATCGGTACCCGACACAGACATGTTGGCCAATACTTTTTATAGGATGAATCTGGGGAGATCTAAAACTCAGGGGGACGGCGACGCTTTGACGCTTGCTCAAATGCGTAAGCCAGCGCAAGCAAACGCGGCTCACTGCACGCCGTGCCACCAAAAGTAACTCCCAACGGCGCTGGCTTGGGAACGAAACCGTCCGGAAATCCCGCGCCATTGGCGACTAAACCAAACGGTACGGTTACCGACGGATACCCGGCCTTAGCCAGAAAACTACTGCCGCGGCTGCCCGCAAAAACAAGAGCGTCGAGATCGTGGCGTTGCAAAACTGCATCGGCACCTTCTGCTCCAGCCAAGCGCACATCATTGGCGCGATCGGTTTCATATCGTCGACGGTCTTCATCCGAATTGAGGTCTTGCTCATCTGAAATATCTAGGGAGCGTTGAGCATATTTGAGCGTCCCGAGCGAGGCATTCGCGATGTTCCATTCTCGCAATTCGGTCAAGTCCTGAACCGGCGCAGCAGAACCGAGGGATGCTATCCAATCAGTGAAATCCCGCTTGAAGCCATACTTTAGCACCACAGAACAACCGGCATCATCACCCTTAAAGCTTGGCTTCCGCGAGCACGACCCTCTAACCAGAATATTGTCTTCCCATGCCTTAGCCACAGCGCTCGGAACATCTGCCGGATCAATGACGGTCGCACCCTGGACCCGAAGGATAGCAACAACCTCATCCATCATGGCTTTCTGGTCTTCCGGAATGCCACCACTAGGCGCTTCACTTTCGGGAAGTGTGTGTGAATCAATAAACCACGCGCGTGGCACCCCAATCCGTGCGCCTTTGAGCGCGCCGACTTTGAGGTACTTTGTGTAGTCATTGTCCGACGGCGGTTTACAGCGCTGAGTCTCCGAATCATTGGGGTCAGGCGCTTTACCCTCCAACACACCCAGAAGAATGGCAGCATCGGTGACCGTACGGGTCATCGGCCCCGCCGTATCTTGATCGTAAGTCACCGGAATAACGCCCCAGCGACTGATTCGGCCAACGGTAGGCTTAACTGCGGCCAGCATAGCTGCAGACGCGGGTCCAATAATCGATGTCGTTGTTTCCGTCCCGATATTGGCAGCCCAAAGACTTGCGGCCGTGCCCGCACCAGACGACGAACTTCCAGTTGGCAGCACACCCCGGCCATCATTTAATCCGGGGCGCGGATCACGTCGCGTGTCATAGGGGTTGAAAGCAAAGCCACCAACTGCGGAATAGTTATTGGCCATACCCAGAACCATCCAGTTGGCCATCTCCGTCAGGACTGTCTTGGCAATAATAACGGCACCGCCATCGCGCAAATTCTGCACCAGCGTGGCGTCATAGGGCGGAACAAAACCATCGAGCGCGAGAGTGCCGGCAGTGGTCGGCATATCGGTGGTGTGGATATTATCTTTTATTGCAACAGGGATGCCATGCAACAGCCCACGAACCTTACCGGCGGTGCGTTCTCGATCAAGCGCGTCAGCGATCTCCAAGGCTTTCGTGTTTACGGAAATCGCGGCGTTGATGGTGTTTTCGTACAGGCCAAGGCGAACGAGATAGGCAGTAACCAGATCGCGAGAAGTAACCCGCCCCTCTTCCATGGCCGCCTGCATCTCTGGAATAGTCGCCTCGACAACTGAAAACTCAGCGGCTCGAATCGACAAAGAGAAAAAGACTATAGCCACGACAGTGATGGAACGGATCACGATTCGGCTCCTAAGTGTGATTGCGAATGGTAAGTGGGCTTTCATAGAATCGTTTAATTCTGCCGCGCTCGAAGGCCTCGGGGTCAGCGTTGATCGCGTCACGCATTCCCTTAGACCCAGCGGCATAGACGTCCGTGTCACCCTGCGCCATGGCATCAAACACTTGTCGGGCGTGCTCTTTCGGTGAGATGCCACCGTTGCTCCCGGCTGGAGAAGCCCGGGTATCTACACCACCGGTAAATACGCTGGCTACCAGAACAGGGTCCCGATCCAATTCGGCTCTAAGTCCGTTGGTCATCATCATCATCGCCGCCTTAGACAAGCTGTAACTTGAGTACTCCGGCAAACAGAACCATGACGCCGCGGACAAAACGTTCGCGATGGCCCCGCCACCGTTGTTAAGAATAATGGGTATAAATAAGCGAGCCAGCTCTGCCGGTGACCAGCAATTTGTTTCCATCACCAACTTGCTATCATCGAGAGTACTCGCTGATCGAATGCGTCGCTCTTCCGGGACTCGACTACCTGGATAAGCGGCATTGTTGATAACCCAGGTCACATCTTTGGCCGCAGCAGCGGCAGCGTGGCGATGTTCGTTGTTGTTGACATCAAGTTGCAGTGGCACGACGCGATCAGGGTCCAGCGCGACAACAGCGGGCAGATTGTCTGGGTTGCGCGCTGTCGCGTAGACCCGTTTAGCGCCTCGTTCCAACAAGATCTCGACGAAGCCAAGACCGACGCCCCGGTTCGACCCGGTAACCAGCGCAACGCACCCTTCTACGGACGCGGTTTCGCGGGGGTTTGATCGCTCGGTTTCCTGCGCCAAAGCATCCCTGGCCATAAAAGGCCCAGCGGTTGCGGCAATGGCTAGGCCATTTAGTAAGTCGCGGCGTTTCATGTGTGACTTCCCCGTTTATATCTTGCGCCCGCCATAGTCTTGGACGAGAACCAAAGATACCGATTGTGATTTAACGCTCGATCCGAATGTCCAGTATACAGTTCATGTCACTAAGACATGTTTTGCAGTCTCTCTCATTTTATCAGGCGGCCGCTGCGGCTCAGGAATCGTCATGCCGAGCGTAACAGCCGGACGCCTACCCACCGCATCAAACCAACGCTTTAGGTTCAAGAATTCATCGAGCTCGATTCCTGACCATTCATGCTGCGCGATCCACGGATAGCAGGCCATATCGGCAATTGAATATTGCCCGGCTAGATAATCTTCTTCCGCCAGTCGTGTATCCATAACTTGGTACAGCCGACGGGTTTCATTCTGATATCGACTAATTACAGAAGGCAACGTCTCGGGGAAATAACGATAAAATACGTTGGCCTGCCCCTGCATCGGCCCCAAACCACCCATTTGCCACATCAACCATTGCATCACAGTAGAACGTCCATGAGCGTCGGATGGAAGAAATTGGCCCGTTTTCTCAGCCAGATACATCAAAATGGCACCGGATTCGAAAACGGCAAAGTCGTCGTTGTCACGATCAACGATCGCGGGAACCCGCCCGTTGGGATTGATCTTTAGAAAGTCGGGCAGCTTCTGATGCTTCTCCTTTAGCACGATCAATTTGATCTCATACGCCAGTTTCATTTCTTCAAGCGCGATAGAAATTTTGCGAGTGTTTGGAGTGGACCACGTATAAAAATCGATCATCGTCTTTGAACTACTCTTCGATTTGCAGAATCACGTTGAACTGACTCTCAATGTGGCGCTTAGACAGGTCTCCACCTTCGCATTCACCCTTATCATCACCGTCTTCAAGGTTTTCATTGGTTTCATTTGTACAGATACAAACGAAATGGGTAGGCCCCGCAGTCGGAAACGGTACTTCATGCCAGGTCCCAACATCCATGACCAAACCACCTGTGCCATCGAATTCGAAAGCTTGAATCGTGTCCAAGTCAGGCAAATTAGATTGAGAGTCGTCCCACGAGCCATCTGCCCTACGCGCCGTCGGCTTGCCAAGAACCATGTAGAATGGCTTTCCTGAAAGCGGGATGAACGTCTGTGTGTGCTTGGTGTGATATTCCATCCACTTAACTGCTAGCGGGCGTGGATTGAATGACACTAAGTTCAAACATAAATCGTCGTTGCCGTGGAAATCAGCGGGCTGAGTCACTTTCACGTCAGCACCGTAGAAATCTATTTTATCCAGCACCGACTCATCAGGTTCACCGATGACATAACCGTAGCCTTTAAGGCTCTCCGCTGTCGCCTTGACCGGTTTCAGTACTTTAACGTCTGACGCTACTGCCGCTTCTGCCATAGCCACTCTTCCGTCCTTACCACTGTTTCTTGAGGCCAAGCTCGTCTCGCGCTTCCTGCGGACTCAGAACCCGCCCACCCAGCTCTTCAACTATGCGTTTCGCCTTTGCAACCAACTGGCCATTGGTCGCCAGCACACCTTTGGAAAGGTAAAGGCTGTCCTCTAAACCCACTCTCACGTGACCACCGAGCAGCATCGCCTGCGCCACCATCGGCATCTGAGATCGCGAAATACCAAATGCCGCCCAATTGGCACCCGCGGGCAGCATCGAGCGTAGCGCCATGATGGCCTCGGCGGTTGCCGGAGCGCCACTCGCGATATCGAGACAAAACTGGAACAACGGTGGGTCTTCAATAAGACCTTCCCGAACAAGCGTAAGGGCATGCTGCATCTGGCCCATGTCGAATATTTCCAGCTCGGGCTTCACACCAAGCTCTTTTGCGCGTGCGGCCATCCACCGCAAATCCATGAGGCGATTGACCACCACCGTGTCCTCACCGAAATTCATCGAGCCACAATCGAGCGTGCACACCTCAGGTTTCAGCTCTTCAATGTGGCGAAATCGCTCTTCCGCTGGAACCAAGTCTGTCTCCGCCCCCTGATTGCGCGGGTCCACATCGCCCAATTGAAGCTGCCCACCCATTCCAACAGTGAGATTAAGAACAATATCTGTCCCACTATCCCGCACACGTTGCACGACCTCGCGAAAATGATCGGGACTACGGCCGCCCTTACCGGTCTTGACGTCGCGTACGTGCACATGAACCACAGACGCGCCTTCCTTGGCAGCCTCTATAGCAGCGGCGGCAATCTGCTCTGGTGTTACCGGAACGTGCTCACTCTTGGCTACGGTGTCACCGGCACCTGTGAGCGCACAAGTCAGTACAACGTCAGTGTTCATGGGGGTGTCACCTCCAACGATCAACCCATACAGGTCTCTCAATTCGAGTAACCCATGATCGTGGTTCTGCGGAACCTGTCATTTCAGCATCAGTAAAGTCTCGAACATCCTGCGTCAGTTCACCCTTACGCAAAACCGGCAAACTTTGGCTATTGGCGCCATTGAAATAGCCAGCTCGAGCGAAGCGAAAATCAATGCTCCATCGAGAGTTCTCAGACCTATTCGGCAAAGACCGATGAGGCGTCAAATGAGAAAAGATGAGGTATGAGCCGCTGCCTATCTCGAACGCTTGCCTTTGAAACGAACTAGCAACGTCGCTCGGAATTTCCAGGTACCAGGATGAATTGCCGTACTCCTCAAGCGAATGAGGTTCATGTTTTAACTCACCACTGTTGTGCTCTCCAACAGCCACTTCCAGACAGCCATTCTCGACAGTTGAATCCATCAGCGGAACCCAGAAGGTTATCTGAGGCGTTTGGTCAGCCCCTTTCTGGAGATATGAACTATCTTGGTGCCATGGAACCTCAAACAATTGCACCGCTGGAGGTTTTGGTCTGATGGCATAAAATGGATGAAGATCTACGTCCGATCCTAGAAGCTCTTTGACTGCGGCCAGTATGTTTTCGTCGGTCGCCATAGAAACCAATTGTGCGGAGAGCTGCTGCGAATGGGTAAGAGTCAGCATCGCACCTGGGTGAGCGCTCTCTAATTCGATAGTTTTCTGATTCAGATTTAAGCCTTGAGACGAAAACGCATAGCCCAAATGAAGAGCTAATTGATCTAACCGCATACAAAAATAGGTGGACACTTTACTTAGCGTGTCCTCGCTCAACGCATTTTTGGCGAGGATAAAACCGTCCTTGTGAAAGGAGTGTACTTCCCTTTTTTCCATATACCTTACCTGGGGACCGCAAACAAAATTGTATCCGTACAACTATCGGACTGATGTCTCACATAAAATTGGTGATCTGGAAGCCACTCGAATAGAAGTTCGGGTATCCGTACAAAATCTTCGACTTTGTGATACAGGCATATGGCCAATTTGGGTCGATGCTTCAAAATAGTATTTTTAGCTCCCGCAATTGCATCGTATTCAGCCCCTTCAATATCCATCTTGATAATATCGGCCCTGCCCCCGTCCAAAATATTATCGATTGTCGTAAGTTCTATTTTGGTTTTTGAGGCTACCCCCTGACCATCGTCAGAAATTGATGAATACATTCCATTGAGAGACAATTCAGCTTCACCTTCGACCTTAGACAACCCTTTTCCAACTATTGAAATTCTTGAGTCAGTCTTCTCAAGATTGGAAAGCGCCTCAGCTCCAAATGAATCAGGCTCAACAGCATAAATATGGGCATACTCTCCCTTAGCCGCATCGATAAATAGGTTGATTGTGTCACCATCAAATGCGCCACAGTCCATATAAATTGAGTCTTTAGAAGGTTGTAGAAGCGACGAGAACAGATACCAATCGTCCTTACCTGTATATGCGTCCTGGAAGTCTTTTCGCTCCCCCGTCAGATGCGCTCGCACTACATTTTTATATGCAGCCATAGATGCCTCATCCTCAAGGCGCTCTAAAATGTTGCTAAAGCGCAAATAATTGTCGGAAAAAAAGTTCTTGAACTCGAATGCATCAAAATAGTGACTGCATTCCAGGTCGACATCGCTAATTCTCTCGTGTCCGATTCTTTCTGTTAACTCTGAGTAAATCTCATCAAAATATGAAGGCGTTGAAATGACAAAAAGGACGTTTGGATACACACCCAATATTTCATCGACTGAGGAAATTGTCAGACCGTTTTCAACTTTTGTGCCCTGTAGCGCGGGGCTTGAGTCACAAATTCCCACGACATTAAAGTTATACCTGAGCAGCTTCCTCAATATTGCAGGCATTGCGAACCCCGCGCCATAGAGCACGATTGGGCCGCCATCGTTTCTAGCTTCTAGAAACGTGTCGACTTTATTGTCTATCGCCAACAAACTTTTCAAAATTCATTTCCTACATCTGGAAAATGGGCATCAGAGAGATCGTGCGGATTCTAAAGAAATGCGTGTGTGGTATGGTAGTTTAGTAGCGACAGATTGAGTAGGGAAAGCGTTTCTCTAGTGCTTTCGCCAGCGCAATCCCAATAATCACGTACAGACAAGGCCACCAAGTCGTTGAGTTCACCAGTGGACAGAACGTGCGCCGCAAGCGTGCCATTTTGGAAACGAAATCCACCCAAACTGTTCATTTAAGTGCCCAAGAAAACAAGTGGAAATTCGGTTAAGTCATTGGCCTAGAAGAACTATTTGATCGTTTGGGTCTTTTTTGAAGTGAGCGCTATTCCGCTCTACGTGGCTAATACGACAGAGCTGTTGCCCTTGATTTTTATTCAAGAACCATCGATGCGCCTTTTTCGGCGATCATCATTGTAGGAATACTCGTGTTTCCACTCGGTATTTTAGGTATGGCAGACGCATCTATGACCCGAAGGTTATTCACACCCCGCACTCGCAAATTATCGTCCAACACAGCATCGTCATCCGCACCCATCCGACAGGTACCGACCGGATGAAAAATCGTATCAACCGAGCTACGAATCCAAGTGTCGATCTGATCATCTCTGACAGCATCTATACCCGGTGAAATCTCCGCACCCCTGTAGGGTTCTAGGGCTGACTGCTCGGCGATGCTTCGGATCAACCGCACGCCATCTCGCAGACACGAGATATCATCTGGATCACTCAAGTAGTTGGGATCAATGCGCGGCTTATCCATCGGATTAGGCGATGTGATTGAGATTGAGCCTCTGCTCTTCGGCCTCAGCTGATAGACGTTGGTCAGAAAACCGTGCTGCATTTGGCCGGCTTGCGTGGTCGCCAAAGATAATCCAGGTACAAAAGTGACGTGGACATCGGGGCGATCAAGCTCTGGGCGGGTCTTCAAAAACCCACCCACTTCCAGTGGTACAGACGCGGCCGGCCCAGTGCCAAAAAGCATCTGTCTTAGGCCCGCGAAGATAGCCCGATCGGGTCGCATCAATCCGAATAGTGTGATTGGTTCCAAGCACTTATGCTGGAGGTAAACCCCGATATGGTCTTGTAAATTTTGGCCAACAGCAGGCCGGTCGACAAGACACGGCACATTGAAACTTTGAAGAGTAGCTCCATCACCGATACCTGAAAGCTGTAAGAGTTGAGGAGAATTAACCGCTCCACAAGCCAAGATCACTTCGCGGCTCGCGGTGTACGTTTTTGAATGCGAGCCGATCTGGCATTCAAGCCCCGTACACACACCCTCAGCAACCATGAGTCGCTGGGCTTGTGCTCGCGTTACAACGGTTAGGTTCTGGCGATTCCGAATGGGTTCAAGAAAAGCCGCAGCAGCTGAGACGCGACGCCCATTTCTTATGTTGAAGTCATAGGCGCCAACACCTTCTTGGCTCGCACCGTTAAAGTCCTCATTGTCAACCTGGCCGGTCGCCCGCGCGCATTCCAACCATGCATCATAGAGCGGATGTTCTGCTTTCGCTTTCTCCGTATGCAAATCCCCACTACGGCCATGATAAGTAATATCGTCGCCATGGCTCGCGTTTCGCTCAAAGGACTTAAAGAATGGCAGAACATCATCGTAGGACCAGCCATTCAATCCCGCTTGACGCCAATCGTCATAGTCTTGACGCTGACCACGCATGTACATCATGCCATTGATCGCTGTTGAACCGCCCAACACCTTTCCACGCGGCCATTTTATACTGCGGCCCTGCAAACCATCCTGTGGCTCGGTGGCGTACCCCCAGTTCAGCGATGGTGTGAAATACAGAAGCCCCGCGACAAGAGGCATTCGGATGAGCGGATTCCAATCCTTGCCGCCAGCTTCCAATAGTAGAACGCGATTGGACGGATCAGACGACAATCTATTTGCGAGAAGGCAGCCCGCGGCGCCGGCCCCTACAATAATGAAATCGTAGTTGTCACTCATACCTTAACTCGCTTCATCGAGCTCAAACTGGCCAACACGCATACATCGGACATCATGATGGCTAGAAAACGGACTGAGACTCTGACGCTCCTTGTGGCAAGCGTCGGTTGCATGCGCACAACGGGTGGCTAGATAGCACCCTACTGGCAAATCAATGGGGCTTGGAATTTCCCCTTCTAAATCTACGCGATCTAATCTCTCTACACGCCGCGTCTCGGGGTTCTCTTCGAGGTGAGCTCCTATCAACGCTTTCGTATAGGGATGAATCGGCTTTTCAAAAATATCTACGGTTGGACCGACTTCGACGACCTGCCCCAAGTACATCACCACAACCCGGTCACACGCAGACGCGACGGAAGTCAGGTCATGGGAAATCAACAAGTATGACAAGCCAAGCTCAGTGCGGAGACGTTTTAGAACGTCGAGGATGACATGACGATCTTGAGGCGCAAGCATTGATGTCGGTTCGTCAAGCACCAGGAAATCCGGCTTCATGAGCAACGCGCGCGCTATGGCGATTCGTTGCAAAACACCCGCACTCAGGTCCCGTGGTCGACGCGATAGTACTGAGAATTCCACAGACACACGACTAAGGCTTTCCTCGATGACACCTCTAGCCTCAGCCGGCGAAGCAATCTTATGAATCACTAGGGGATCCAACAAAGATTTCTCAATCGACCACCTTGGATCAAAACTATCGTATGGATCCTGTTGGACAATCTGAATTCGTTGCCTGAGCTTACGCAGCGTATGTCCACCAATCGCGGCCAGATCTTGACCGTCAAACGTAATTTTACCGGCATCTGCCTCTAGGAGCTTCAGCAAGCAACGCCCAACCGTTGACTTTCCTGACCCTGACTCACCAACGAGCCCAACACTTTCGCCCGCAAAGAGAGATAACGACACATCATCGACGGCCTGAACGACTTTCTTTGTCCCCCGCAAAGGAAACGTTTTACGCAACCCTTCGACTCTCAGCAGTGGCTCATGATTCTGACGTTCGCGCTCAACGGCGGAAGGAGACTGAGTAGAGCGTTTGGTCGAAGCAGATATAAATGCAGAAGCCGAGACATCTTTCGCCACGTGGCCAGCGTCTAGCTCGATCACGCGGTCACAGTAATTTGCCAAGATACCCGGCTCTTGCGTTACCAAGACCATCGCCGTTCCGGTCTCGCGGGATGTTTCCCACATCGTGTCGAGAAATTGTGCTTGAACTGTCACATCGAGGCCACTGGTCGGCTCGTCGGCAATCAGCAATTTTGGATTAGTAGAAAGCGCGAGAGCAATGAGCACGCGCTGCGCCATACCACCAGAGAGTTCATGGACAAACGCATCTGAGCGCCGTTCGGGGTCGTTGATACCAACCAAACGTAACATTTCGATTGCACGCTGCTGCGCTTCTGTCCGACCGGAGTCCTTGTGGGCTTGGTAAACGCGGCTTATCTGACGACCGACCTGGTACATGGGATGCAAAGCGGACCGCGGATTCTGGACAATGAGGGCAATGTCCCGACCTCTGACCCTTTCAAGCTCCTCATCAGACAATGCCAGCAGGTCGTGTCCATCGAAATCGATCTTACCGCCAGTAACCTGCGCTCCGCGACGCGTCAGGCCAAGCAACGCATAAGCCAAGGTGGATTTGCCTGAACCGCTACTGCCGGTTAAGCCAACAATCTCACCCGCAGCAATGTCTAGGTTTATATCCGTTAGAGTTGGGTTTTCAGCAGCATATTGGACCGACAGGCCACGAGCCGATAACACGGTGTTTTTGTTATCGGCCATAACGTTTCTCCAATACGTGGCCACATACCGCAAAGCCAAACACGGTCACGGAAATTGCGATCCCCGGGAAAAGGCTTGGCCACCAGTCCCCTAGCACCAATTGTGTGGCACCGGTCGCGATCATGGACCCCCACTCCGGCGTTGGGGGCCGCACGCCGGCACCAACAAAACTCAATCCAGCTGTAAGCAGTATCGCGAACCCAATTGTGACTGAGAATTGAATCAATGAGGGGCCAATAGCGTTGGGCAAAATGTGGTGTCGGGCGATCCCAAGCTCTGTCTTACCGAGCGCACGCGCGGCCTCAATAAAACTACGTTCCCGCAGCGCCAGCACTTCAGTGCGAGTTAATCGCAGGTATATGGGCGCATACAAAAGTGACATCGCCAGAACAATGTTAACCCAAGACCGTCCGGCAAGAGCAACCAGGATCATCGCGGTAATAAAAACAGGAAACGATTGCAGCAGATCAGCAGTTCGCAAAAGCGTTTCCGTCCATATATTTCTGAAATAGCCCGAGATAACACCCAAGGAGACTCCAATGATCACACTAACGATGTTTGCACTAAGCGCGATGATGAGGTCCGTGCGCGTCGCCTCTATAGTTCGACTAAACACATCCAGACCCGATGCATCGGTTCCAAACCAATGCGGTGTCGGTGAGCCGTTCGCGATAGTCTGCCAAAATAGAGACGGCCACGCTGACAAAGGTGGTGGTGGCATCGATACATTCTCAGTCGCCTGTGTCGGGTCATAAGGAATCAGCCAAGGCGAAAAAATAGCCAAGAAGACTGCGCAAGAAACGATTCCCACACCGATCCATGCCAGAACGCCAAACGCCGCGCTTTCATCCCGATTGCCAGTGTTGCTCATACTGAAACTCGCGGATCAAGCAGCGCCTGACACACATCGATGGCGAGATAGATCAGCAGTGTTAGTGCCGATATCGTCAGGACAACGCCTTGGATCGCCGGATAGTCAAAGGCCAGAATCGAGCGGATGGCGTATTGGCCCAGTCCACTAATGGAAAAAATACTTTCTATTAGGACCGCGCCGCCAATCATGAAGCCAAATAATATGCCAATGAGCGTAAGGGCCGGCGCGAATGCGGCCCGCAAAGCATCACGGGCCAGCACACCACGGGGCAATCCGGCTGCTTGTCCATAAAACATGAAATCTGCGTTCATCGTTTGAGCGACGTTCTCACGAACCATTTTTATAATCGGCCCGCTCAAGACAAACGACAACGTTAGGATTGGAAGACTGAGATACCACAGTGCCTCCAGGAAAATATCCACGCGACCTGCCAGCAGCGCATCGATAGTAATTGCGCCAGTCACAAAATCGGGTGGGTCCGTTAAGGGCGATAGTCGACCGAGTGGACCGGGTGCAATTCCAAGCACGACGAAAAAGACAAAGATAAAAATGATGCCCCAACTGAACTCCGGCTGAGACCCGGCAAAAAGGCCGTAGACCAACGTGCCCTTATCCGCTGCACCGCCGGGGTTCACCGCACCCAGAACCCCGATCGGAACTCCGAGCCCGACCGCGATCAGAAAAGACAACGTAATGAGTTCTAAGGTGACCGGAAGATATTGACGAATTTCCTGATTGACTGACGAACCCGTGACCCATGATGTCCCCAGTTCTCCACGGAATAATCCACCCCCGTCATTGCCTTCGCCAAATAGAAAAGCTTCGAACTGTCGAGTCACGGGAAGATCGAGACCCAAAGATTGCTCAGCCAACGCGTAAGCTTCAGGGCTGGCATTCATTCCAACGAATCGGGCAACAGGATCGGCAGGCAGCAAACGGATCAAGAAGAACACAGCAACAATCAACACGCTGAGCTGAACCAGGCCGACAGCCAACCGGCGAAGTGTGAAACGCCAGATCATTGAGCGTAACTCAGATCAGCGAAGCGTATGCCGTTATCTGGATACCAGATGAACCCCTGCAATCCCTGCCGTGCCGCCCATTGTGTGCGATACTCGACGACCGGAAGCCAAACAACATCGTTGCTCAGGTGTTGGTAAATCTCGGTCACAAGATTGTAGCGCCGCTCAGTATCGCGTTCGGCGCGCGCCTCCGTCCAGAGATCGTCGACACGCGGATTGCGATAATTAATCATATTGTTCACGGCGCCGGCCTCGGACGATACAAAAAACAACTGCACGGCATAACCAGCATCAACAACGATAGGTTTTTCCTGATCGTTCAGAGCAAATGGCAGGTCTTTCTTGACGAGTTGTCGGTCTCCGTACTGGGTCAGCGGAATGGGGTCGAGCTCTACTGGCATACCAATGTCGCGCAGCGCTGTCCGGACCGCTGTCGCAATTGGTCCGAGAGTCGCTTCTTTTTCTATGGGGTAGGAAAGTCTTAGCGCGTCCTCATAGACCTCTAGCCCGCGTCCGTCGGGGTAGCCCGCTTCAACGAGCTTTCGCCGCGCGACATCTAATCCTTCGGGTGAGTCATGGAAGGTCGACTTTCCGCCTGGGTAACTACTTGGAACCAGCCCATTCCAAATCTGCGCCTGCCCGATATAACCATTCTTGATAATCCAGCTGTAGGGCAGCGCGGCTGCGACGGCTTGACGGACTTTAACTTGATCAAAGGGAGGAGAGTCAAAATTCATGTGCACAAAGAGACTCTCGTTGCCCGTTACACCCACAACCTGCAGCTGGTCGTATTCCTTCAGCTTGATAAACTCACGCGGCGTTAAGCCTTTTGTGATGTCCGCCTGCTCCATTCGCAAAATAATGAACCGGTTCGAAGACTGCGGAACGCGCTTGAAAACCACTCGCTCTACGTTGGGTGCGCCACGATAGTAGTTAGGGTTAGCGCGCAGCACGAACTCGTTACCCTTGTCCCATCGCTCAACACAATATGGGCCGAAGGCTGGGGCCGTCACGTTGTTAATATAGTCGTGGCTCCATGGGTCTGATTCCGTGGCATGTTTTTTGGCTTCGACGCTATCAAAAATACGAATGGCAAACGTGGTTAGCGCAGGTAGAAATAACTGGTTGTGCGTTGATTGACGAATTTGAACCGTATAGTCATCGACCTTTGTTACCTCGGAGCCCAAGGAACGTTTGTTTTCATCAGCTAAAACCGTCGCATCGAAAGACTCGACCGAAGCCACGCTCGCCAAGAACCATCCTGTTGGAGCTGGCCCCGAAACAGACTTGGCACGTGCGAACGTGTAAACGACGTCGTCAGCGGTTAATTCGTTCCCAGCACAACTTAGGACCCCACGGCGCAGGTTAAACGTCCATGTCAACGTTGCATCATCGAAACTCCAACTTTCCGCGAGCCGGCCTTCGAAGGATGTAAAATTGAGTAGCCCCACTCCTTCTTCATTCGCCCCACCAGGCGCATAGTCAATCAACGGATCCATCAGGTTAACGATGCCTTCCTGACTATTTGGAACGGTTGATGCGGCACCGTCATAGTCCAACCCGGCTGGAACATCGTTGGTAATGTAGATAAGTGAATTTGATTCTGCGTCATTGGGCTGCGAAGGGCCGCACGCCGCCAACGCAAACGCCATGAAAATGACGCACCGATCGTATGCCAGTGTTAGACGCATTCCGCAGTATCCAGTGCCGCAACTAGGGGCCAAAAAAGCTGGTCGTCAGACGACCCGGAACGGCATCCGGAACCTTAACGCGACAGCGCCGATAGACTACCAAAAGCGATCTCTGTTGGTAACGTTTCAATGCCACTTTAGGTGAAAAATAAAAGGCTGAATGACCCTGTTTTCTGCCATTTTCCGGGCGGAGACCTGGAAACCAACGGCAGCGTTGTCGCGTGTTGAACAAAGCCAGTCTGTTGGTGTCTCACCGCTTTTCGAGACCGCTGGAGCACCGTATAATTGCAATCACTCACGCTAAGGGTTCTGGGGCATATTTTGGCAATGGAAGAAGACCGGCTAGATCGGCTTAGCCGAGAATGGTCTGAGCAGCGTTCGGACATGGACCTAAGCCCATGGCAGGTTTGGGGCAGAGTGACACGCATCAACGACATTTTTCTGTCACGACTTTCTCGCCTGCTCAGCCAACATGACCTTAACTTCAAAGAGCTCCAGACGCTCGGTGCCTTGATCGTCTCTGGTCCGCCTTATGAGGCAAATCCTAACAAGATTTCACGGCACAATTTGTTGACATCCGGTGGCATGACCAACGCCCTCACTCGTATGGAAAAGAAAGGGCTCGTCACCCGCCGTAAAGACCCCAGTGACGGAAGAGCTGTAATCGTAACCGTTACTCAAAAAGGGCTGGATACGTTTGACGCGATCATCATCAAAGAAAACGCGATTGAACACAAATTGCTCGATGGCATTGACAACGAAGAACGAAAGTCTGTTGCCGGAGTTCTACGCAAAATCCTCCGCAATATAGACGATGACGAATAGGTCGCTTTATAAAAATTGCTTAGCTATTTGCCGACTTAACCAGATCAGAAGCTTTCTCACCGATCATAATTGAACCGGCATTGGTATTGCCCCCCACAATAGTCGGCATGATCGATGCATCGGCAACCCTTAGGCGGTTTACGCCACGCACACGAAGTTCAGGATCAACCACTGCATCGTCTCCAACCCCCATTTTACAGGTGCCGACTGGGTGGAAAATTGTCTCTGCTGTCTGCCGCACCCATTCATCAAGTTCATCATCTTTATTTATATCTGGCCCCGGTGATTTTTCAGGTCCGCGTAGATCATCAAATGCAGAGTCCGCAAATACACCGCGAAGAATCTTAACGCCATCGCGCAAGGTTTTGACGTCATCGGCATGAGACAGGAAGTTCGTCACAATTTCTGGATCCGCAAGCGCGCCTTCGGTATTGGCTTTCACATGTCCCCGGCTCTTTGGCCTCAATTGGCAGACGTTCGAAAAGAAACCGTGCTCCCCCTTTTCACCCATACCCGGGCCGAGTCCTGGCAAGAAATGACACTGCACATCTGGCATCGCTAGATCGGGGTTCGTTCTTAGAAAAGCGCCACCTTCCAATGGGAAACACGCGGCAGGCCCCGTACCGAAAAGAACGGCCTCAAAAAAAGCGCGCCCCGCCACGTGGGGCCGGAACAAACTTTGGATAGTGATCGGTTTTTTGCACGTGTGCTGAACATAAACCGCGACGTGATCCTGTAAATTTTTTCCCACACCTGGAAGGTTTTGAACCGTCTGGACTCCCAGTGTGTTGAGGTCTGTCTCGGCGCCAATGCCAGACGACTGAAGCAGCACCGGTGAATTGATCGCGCCCAAGCAAAGAACAACTTCCTTTCTTGCTTTCACATGATGAGTTTTGCCGCGACGAACGTACTCAACTCCGGTGGCTGTAACACCGTCAAGCAACACACGCGTCGCCTGCGCACGGGTTAGAATCGTAAGGTTTTCTCTGGACTTTATCGGCTTCAAAAACGCCGTCGCTGTTGACTGCCGACGGCCGTTCGCGATCGTAAAATCGTAGCGCCCGAATCCTTCTTGCTGTGTGCCGTTGAAATCATCGGTGACCGGATACCCTTGCGATTCGCCGGCCTCAATAAATGCATCAAAGAGTTCATTGGGCATAACACCCTTACTGACTTTTAACGGCCCGTGATGACCATGCACTTGGTCTTCGCGATCTAAGTGCTGTTCCGACTTCTTAAAGAACGGCAACACCTCCTTGTACGACCAACCCTTGCACCCCTGCTCGCTCCATTGATCAAAATCTTGCTCATGACCGCGGATATAGACCATTCCATTGATCGCTGAGGAGCCGCCCAGAACTTTTCCCCGAGGGATGTAAATTTCTCGACCATTAAGGTTCGGCTCAGCCGCACTTTTGTAGAACCAATTGTGAATATCGCGCGTGTAGAGCAGACCACAAAAAATAGGCAGGTGGATCATCGGGTTGAGATCCCTTCCTCCGGCTTCAATGAGCAGAACCTGGTCCGACTTATTTTCAGATAGGCGATTGGCCAGGACGCAACCAGCAGACCCAGCGCCGACGACAATGTAGTCATACTCAGTATTCAACGGACTAGCCCTTTTAATGTGTTTTTCTGGGGAAATTTCTAAGCGGGCCAACCCACTGGACTAGAATTCTATCCGAAGATTTTTGTGCCGTATTCACCGTCTTCTCTCATCTTCCAATACAAATCATCGAGTTTACGCGTAATCGGGCCTGGGCCGTTCGAAGCGGTCGGGCGGCCCGAAACCTCTCGAATCGCGAGTGCTCCCCCTGCAGTACTCGTGGTGAAAATCTCGTCGGCGCTAAACAGATCAAACGGGGAAAGGTTGCATTCCCAAACTTCTATGTCGGCTCGGTGCGCTAGTTCAATAAAGGTTTGCCTAGTTATACCGCGCAAAATCCCTTGGGACGGCGTGTGGATCACACCACCTTTAATGACAAAAATATTAGAGGCTGGGCCTTCGGCAACATGGCCGCTGTGATCAAGCCAAATCACGTCGTCTTAGCCTGCATCCAATGCTTCAGCTTTGGCGAGTTGGAAATGCAACCGATCGACGCACTTATATCTAGGGTCAAGGGTATCTGACGGGAACCCTCTCATGTGGCTGATCATCAGCCGAATGCCATTCTTCCTGCCTTCATCGTCGGCCAAGAAGACATAGGGTGCCGCCCACACAATCTCAGTTGGCGTGTTCTTGCGCGGGTCAGCAATGACCTCCGTTGAAACACCCCGTGTCGCGATGAATCTAATACTCGCGTCGGGATAGTTGTTTCGTTTTACGGTTTCAATTATTGCAGCACGCCAGCCCTCTCTATCCAATGAGGGTGTAAGCCGCGTAGCACGAATCGAATCTTCAAATCGATCCAGGTGAGCATCGAGTTTGAAAATACTTCCCTTCCACGCAGAAACGACGTCGAAAATTGCGTCGCCCAACAAAAATCCCTGATCTAAGACAGAAATATTTGCCTCACTGAGAGGTTTGTACGCTCCGTCAATATATACGACTGCTTCTTCCGCCATATGGACCCCCAGACCTTGTGTTTACTCTGCTGCTTGAGGCACCACTGGGCATACGTCTTCTTTGGTAACAAGATCAAAGACGAACAAATACTTGGCCATACCGGTCAAAACCGCAGCGACAAACCCCATTTCGACAATCTGTTCATCGCTGTAGTCCGCGCGTAGTCGGCTATGAAGATCGGGAGTCAGTTCACCGTGCATATTCTGAAGCATCATCTGTTCGGCTAATTCGATAACAGCAAGGTCCTTGTCATCAAAATGGTCTGAAGATGGCGTGGGAATATTGTCTATCTGCTCTTGGGTAATACCAGCATTCATTGCATCCACACCATTCCAGCGGTTGCAGAAATAGCAGCCATGCTGTTTCGACAGCTTAAGCCTCAGAAGCTCTTTAGTACGGACATCCAATTTCATGCCCGAGTTCTCATTGTAGAAAATCTGTTTGTAGAACCCCTCGAAATACCACTTCATCATCGGTGGACTATTGGCAAAGACCTCGACCACAGTTGCTTCACCGCTTCTTTCCATACCCAGGTCCCAAACTTCTTGGACGTCTGGCTCCATTTGGTCGCGGGGGACAAGGTTAAGATGAGGATTAGGCATTGGAGGCTCCTTCCTTCCGTAGGTTGGCACTGCGCCAACAGGCTAGGTTAAATTGTATGTAATTCTGTATAATTAGGACAAGGGTCCAGCCTAAATTCCCTTGCAATCAAGCTATTTTGACGGTGCTTTTGAGGCCCAAATAAAGGGATTTAAACAGAAGACAGGAAGCCCTATGTTGCGGACAAATTTGCGATAGGTCATGAACCAGCCAAGAACACTGCAGGTAGGCCTAACAACGAATGCACACTGAAGCAGGACCCTAATAAAAATGGCTAAAGCCAGTCAAAAAGACACTAACAAGAATGGGCAATCACTTGTTCAGCGCGTCGTCGAGAAAATCACATCCGGCGTTGAACAAGGAAACTACTCCCCAGGCCAAAGGCTCATTGCTGCTGATCTAGCGGAGCAATTTGATGTTAGCCGTGCCCCTGTGCGCGAAGCTCTACATGTATTAGCCGGTGAAGGCGTGGTTGATCTTATACCCAATCGCGGGGCAATGATTAGAAAGGTCTCTACCAAAGAACTGATCGACCTTCTGGATTTTACTGAAGCAATCTGCGTTTTGGGTGTCCGGCAGGCCACACCAAAGATGGATAAGCCAAAAAATATCAAAATTATGGAGAAGGCGATTCAGCGCGTCCGTGACGCGTACAAGAACCGTGTGCCGTTGCCATTCATTCGCACACTCTATGAGTATCATGTGGACTTGAACGCGATATCAGAAAACTATTACGCCAACTTCTTTTATCGGCGCGTGCCGTTCCACTTCTTCAACCCTTTTTTTGCTGAAAAAGTGCCTTCGAAACCTGAACATTGGGACGGCTTCCTGCGTGATCAGGAGCAAATTCACGCCGCCATCTTAACGTTAGACCCCCATGTCTCAACGACGGCGTTCATTAATCACATGCAGTGGGTCATTTCTATTACGAAAGAATAACCACCGCCGCATTGCCACGCTCCATATTGCATACAATATTGTATTTAATTACACTTATCGGTAGACATCAAAAGACTGAAGTCAGTCCTATTGTGCGGGGGAGGGTGATGTGACTCGATTGGTTAATTTGATCTTTTTTCTTACAGGCTTGCTAACAACAGCAAACGCTTGGTCACAGGCGCCAATTATTGGCGCCCAATATTATGTGGAAGAAAAAATGCTGGTCATGCCCGGCAAGCACGAGTGGTTTGAGGGGTTTTGGAAATCTAAAGTGCTCCCCGTGTTTGCAGAAATGGATGGGTATATGGGGTACCACATAAGCACCATTTACCCCGATCCAGACTTAAAGAAAGAAGAGTGGGACTTCGGTGAACTTCTGCCGCTTGGCCCACCCGACGAAGTGTTCATCCCCCATGGTGGCTTACAGTTAAAAGGGACAGTGACGAATACAATGATTCACTTCGATTCATTGTTGCGCGGCACCTATAACTACAAAGTTATCCATTACTGGCGAGACGCAAAGTCTCTACGGGGGTTGGTGCCTCAATTCGGACCCATATGGACCCGGGTCCACGGAGACGACGACCCCTGGAAACTTTTGGAAACCGAGTACTTTGTGAATCTCGAAAACCATTGGGATACGGTTTACCGAATTACACATTAGAGACAGGACGAACGCGGACTCAAACGACGCCTTATTTTTTGGCGAGGTCTGGTGACTCTCCCTCACGCGTCCAACTTGCGCGATATTCAGAGGCAACACCGCGACCTGCAGGGCGGTAGGGCACGTCTGTCGTCTTTTCGTATCCACCCCAAAGCTGGCCCTCTTCCGATTTGCGCCAAGCTTGGTAGTCCGCAGAGCTTTCTTGCAGATCTTTGATCGGATGATCTTCCCAAGCGACGTGCTCAGTCGGCACATCGAAAGGTGCGGTATCCAAGTAATGTCCGCAGAGTTTGCGCGCCTCGGGATATTCACGCGGTGGCCAGGGGAAACCCATAGGCGAATCCGTATGAACCAGAATGAGCGCACCGGATCGCGAGACAAAGGGTGCGTGATAAAATTCTTGAGGATGACCAACGACACTACCGATTCCCATCTGGCCTTCGTTTAGAAGGAAGCAATCGCCCTGCAGAAGAATGATTTCTTCCCAACACTCGTGATGCACGTGCTCGTCTTCAGCAATCATGTTTGGCTCGATGTATTGAAAACGAATGTAGCCCCCCGGCCCGCCATCAAAACCTTCATCAACCGGATGTGGAGTCGGATCTGGAAGGCGAAGTGACTTATGCATCACGCCGTGAGCTCCAGGAATACTCGGCGTCCACGGTTTTTCCCAAGTCTTAATCGTGCGGTTGCGGGTCACTGGATAAGAGTATGCAGGAATGTTTGGATTCCAAAATGCTAAGGCCAACGCGCCCGTGATGGACGTGACCTCACCACCGCCTGCCAACTGCGGCACATGGATATAACCGCCGCTACCGACACTGTCGCCATTGAGAGCGAGGTCACCGCGAAGCACGAAGAACTCAAGAGAAGCATCCTTTGAATCCGTCCTGGTTTTCCAACCCGGGGGCACTTCGACAACAAAGGTCTGAGATTCAGACTTTTTGTCCCAACTCATCAGGCCGCCAGCGATCCCACCGAGAGGATCGGGCGCATTGAGCGATTCCCGTTCCAGCGCCAGAAAATTGTAAAAAGTAGGCTCGTCTCTCCGCCAGTTTTCGGCTGCCATGATGTTTTCCCCTGTTGTTGTCGGAGATATTGTATGCAGAATATTATGTAAATAAAAAGGGGTATTGACGCACCCAAGACCCCAATCCCTGCTCAATGGAGGCTCTATATGTCTGGTGATTTACGCGACCTGCTTCTCCTGGTTTACACGCCCCGAGAAGACAGCACCGAGCGCAAGTATGACGACTGGCTGAGAGACGTCGACAATCCGTTCTTTAACAGAGTTCCCGGCATCCAACATTACACGAACTGGAAAATTACCTCGCCAGCGGATTGTGCAGTCCCATACACCTACTTCGACCTCATGTATGTCGAGGACAAAGATAAGCTCGACGATATTTGGGGTAACCCTGATGTGGAAAAGTTTGCTCAGGGCTGGACAGACAGCTGGGGTCGCTATCCAGATGCAACGCCAGAAACCATGGATAAGAACTACCAGGTTTATTTGTGTGAAATGACGTCGGGTGACCTAATGACACCGTGGCAACCCGCAACATTCATGACGGCGAAGAGTGCCGTTCCACAAGCCGCGAACCGCCGCACCTTTCAGGTCGTAAGCCCAGTATTAGGGGACCAGAGGTTTAGTCATTTCGCGATGCAACCCCTCAACAACACGACTGAATACGCGGCCGCCGCGGCAACCAGACCGTCAGAATGCTACGGCTGCGCGATGGGTGAGCTCGTGGCGTCTCCGGACTCTCAGGGCTAACCTGGAAGCTCCGCCAATCCGAGAGGACGCCCCTCGCCTTCGGCGTCATATGGGGTTTCCTCTTGGAACGGCAGCGCACGCTGCCCCTCGATAAATTGCGCGGCCACCTGAGTAACATGGCGACCGTGCTGGCGAGCCGTCTCGCGATCGCTTTCGGGTGGGGACACGTCAGCAGGCTCATCAATGTTGCCCTGCGCCATAACACCGAGATACCCAGCCATCCGGTTTAAGTCTTCCTCACTGCCGGCGGTCGAATAATTGCCGCCGAGCACATGTTGTGGCACCCAGATCATCGCCATCTGACTGGCGAAGATGACCATTTGCGTCAAGCAATTGAGCTTGTCACCGGAGCGTCCAGCTGAGATCGTAAACCCAGCAGCAAACTTATTTTTCCACATCCGCTTCAGCCAGACTTCGCCGGCGAGTTGTTCGACGAAGAGTTTGAATTTTCCCGAAACACTGCCGATGTACGTTGGCGAGCCAAAGATAATGGCATCAGACGTGTGCAAGGTTGGCCAGTGGTCAGCAACATTATCGACATGAATGACGTGGACTTCGGCCCCATCAACGGACCGAGCGCCTTCGGCCACGCACTCGGCAAGAACGGCGGTCTGCCCCTTGAAACTACTATCGTAAACAATACTGACTTTGGTCATCGGCGCTCCAAATCAAACGAAAATCGAATTTCTAGGTAGGCCCAGCAACGAGGGTCCCGAGAACAGCGTTCGGCGTCAAGTCCCAGGCCGGTTTGGCCTGCTCCAAACTATCCACGAAAAATAAATCAAGACCATTGGGCGCATAGTCGCCTTGCAATTGTCTCTCGACGGACCAGGATTCATACCGAACAGTCTGGGCTAGTGCCGACACGGCATCAGTATCACTCGACCAACTCTCGTATCCCGGCGTTTCATTGGATGGATCACGCGTGTAGGGAACAACAAGCACGGTCTGGGTCATATCTCCGGGCGTGACTTGACCGCGTCGAGCGAAGCTAAAGAAGAAGTTTTCTGCCATATCTTCCGCTTCTGGATACTGGCTCCATTGGGAAACCCAGACGGGAACATGAGCTTCCGCCTTTGGGTCGGACATCATCGCCTCAAAGCCAGCCTCGTCATTCAAGCCAAAGAATCCAAAATATGTGTACGGATCAGTCGCACCGCGTGCGCAGGGTGCTCGGTCTCCTTTGGCGTCCGCGACCTTCCAGCAATAGTACGCGGCGACCATGTCTAAGCTGTTGAACAACGGGCAATCGACGTCTGCGAGCCATTGGTCATAATTGCGCGTCGAAGCATCTGATCGTGGCGTGTAGGTGTCGAAGACCATAACGTCGAAATCTTGTGCATTCGCCATGACAGTCACATCCAAAAAAAAGGGGGAGCCGATCCTTAATAGTGGTGCTCAACCACAAGATCGCTCCCCCAAAGGTTGGAGAGATACTTAGTCTGGGACGGACTGCATGACCGCCTCAGACTATAAATCCTTACTTCGATCCCTTGCGAACATCTTCCACGCTAGGGAATGGATATCCAGGGCTCGGCGGACAGAAACAAATGTGGCGATAAGGTTCATCACCAATCACTTTCACATGCATCCGCGACCCAACGGGGAATAGGTAGACAGCCCCGGCCTTAAAATTGGTCTTAGTGCTTTCCGCATACAATGGTGGTTCGAATACTTCGATCTCAATTTCACCGGAAATGGCGTACTGGTATTCGTCGTGGGTGAACGTCCATTGAAATTCCGTGCCCGGCATAAAGTCTTCAATGATGACCTGACAAGATGGCTCGTCAAAAGCGGTATACCCGCGGATTTTGGTTCCGGGGTTGAACGGCAGATCAAAAAGATCCGCGCCGCTCATGTCCGATACGTCGTATTGATAGACTTGGAATTTTGATCTTTGATTTGGAGCAAGGCCAATAGGCATAGTTTAATCCTCCCGATTTTAAAGAAAAAACCCCACATCACCGGCTGATGATGTGGGGTTTTTGATTTCGCAGATTTAGAAGTTGTAGCGCGCTTCTAAACCGTAGCTCCGTGTCGGTGCCTTGAAGGGCACGTTGAGAATGGACAGCAGCGGTACAGACTCACTGGCGTACTTCTCATTGTTCAGGTTACGACCCCAAAGTGTCAGGCTCCACTCGTCTGTGGCAAGGCCGATGCGGGCATCGATAAGTTCGATTGGATCACGACGCGATCCTGGCAGATTCGAGGAATCGTACCAGATGCTTCCACGACGCTTGTACTCAACTCGACCGACCACCTCGATATCACCGCTAACTGGTGCGTTAAACTGGGCACCAACCAAGAGGTTGTCCTTCTCGATGTAGGGAACGCGATTACCTTCGAACAGCGGCTGCGCAACCAACTCAGTGATCTTCGCATCGACATAACCATAACCCGCAAACAGTGTGAGGTTCTCGGTCACCGCCATATTGGCATCGAACTCAAAGCCTTCAACTTTCTGTTTATCGATGCGAGATACAGCCTGAATACTTCCGACCGGGAAGAATTCGAACTGCTGAGCATCTGTTACGTCAGTCTTGAAGACCGCACCATTGAGGGCCAAACGGCCATCCATCATGCGGGCCTTAAAGCCGATTTCGTAGGCGTTGGTCGTTTCTTTGTCGTAGCTATCTTGGGTGAAGATCAGGCTTGGATCACCGCCAGCAGCGATGGCACCGTCGATCAACAGGTCACGAACACCGATGGTGTTAAAACCACCCGACTTAAAGCCCTTACCCCATGTGGCGTAAACGCTGCCAGTATCGTCGGGAAGAGAGTAAGACAGCGTGACCTTCGGCTGGAACTGATGGAACGTCGTTTCATCAAAACAGTCAGCTGGATCACGACCGGTACGAAGCACACATTGGTTGTACGTGGCGTCACCTGTGACGGTGTTTGCACCAGGTGCCGTCCGCGTTTCAACATCACGTTCTTCAGTCTCGTAACGTGCTGCCAAATCGAGTTGTAAATCTTCGGTAATATCGAACTGGATATTCCCGAATGGTGAGTAGTTGGTCACACCAAACTTCGTTTTATCATAGTTGACCGATGGATTTGCGCTTCCAATCGGGCTTGGCAATAGGCTTGGAGAAATGCCGCCACCTGTGAACAAGCCGTTGATGTTTGTTCTAATTTTACGGGCTTTCTGGAAGTAGGCTCCAGCTTGCCAGCGAACACGCGCTGTATCGTCGTTTGAAGACAGACGGAATTCCTGAGTAAAGGCTCTGTTTTGATCCCGCCATTTTTGGGTCAAATCACCGAATACGAACTCAAAAACACCGAAGTCGTTCGACGGAATTGTATAATCCGCGTAAGGCAGGCCTTTGGCTTGGTAGTTATCCTTGATCGAGCTGAAAGAACTCACAGACTCAAGAGTCATTCCATCCATTTCATGAATAATACGAAGGGATGAATTGACCTTATCTTGGATATTGATTCCCGGCGTGTCGTTCACAAAAGGAATGGGGTGAACATTGTTGGTATCTGGGCCAGGAATAAAGACCCCTCCAACCGTTGTGCCAGCGATCTGGGCGTTAAATGCGATCGCGCCGCCAGTACCATGGCTACCGCCGAGTACGAAGTCGGCGGATGTGTTTTCACCCTGCCAATTCAGACGCATACGGCCGGTTTTGTTGGTCCAGCGATGGACTTTCTCACCGGTGAATTCGTTGGTGTAGGGACCATCACTGTCCGTCAACGACGCTGACAAGCGGACACCAATATTGTCGGTCAACGGACCGCCGATGCCGCCCTGCAACTTCATCGCTTTCCAGTTACCATAACTAGCAAGGATGCTGCCTTCCCATTCATCACCAGGCGCTTTGGTTGTGACGATGATTGCACCGGCTGTCGCATTCCGACCGTAGAGGGCGTTTTGTGGACCCTTCAAGACTTCGAGTTGTTCGATGTCGAAGAAGTCGCCGTTGAATTCGTTCTGCGTGGAGAGCTGCACGCCATCGACGACAACGGCAACGGCACCTTCAGCAAAACGCACACCGGCTTGGCCACGCATATTCACAAAGAACTCACCTTGGTGGTTCGATGTCACAAAGTTCACGTTTGGCACAAGGCTCAGGAAATCTTCTGGACGGGTAATACCAGCCCTTTCGATTGCATCCGCGGTGAACACGGTCACGGCGACAGGCGCATCCAGAAGCGATTCAGAACGCTTCAAACCTGTAACCACGATCTCTTCGACCGCGATTTGTTGCGCAGAAACCGGAGCGGCCCACAACGCTGTTGAGGCCATCATCACTGACGCAGCCTTTAAAGATTTTTTTGGTATCCAGTTCATCATAATGTCTCTCCCGGTTTCCCCTTGTCGCCCGAACCTTATTCCGTCCCACCTGGGCGAATGCTCAAGCTCTCTTTGCACGCTAGATTTATGGCCACTATGGCCGAATTAGAACCATAAGTTCTATCGTCGGAGAATAGGTCTGTACAGCTTTGGATGTGTTTTTGCATACAAAACATGGCGGATGTTGCTCGTCTGACACACAAAGCCTTTCCCTTCACTGCAAGATATTAAAAGGTGATATACCAATGGGTTAACACGTTGAAAAACCATGGTTTTAAGCAGTATCTGTGCGCTTATCTGATACAATTGATCGTTTCTTGAGCAGTTTTCTCATTTCGTTGGACAGGATAACCAGGGCCAAATATTGAATTTGTATGCAATTTTGCCTACATTTTATAAAGTCGCGCAGCATTGCAGTGGGAGCTTGGACCATGGCGGAAACAATTACACGGAGATCAGCGCTCATAGCCAGCGGGGCTGGAGCAGCGGCCGCAGGTAGCGCCCCCCAACTGGCCATGGCGGAAACATCTGCAACGGCCGAATTTGAGGATGCATTTCGGACGTTTGTACAAACATTGGCCACAGGCGATCTCGACGCCTTCTACGCAACCATCCACAAAGATGCCGTCATCATCGACGAGGACATCCCATTCCGGCTGACCAAAACTGGTTTTCAGGACCATATCGCCTTCCACATCGGTGGCATTTGGGAAGGCTTCACCTGGCAGGACCGCAACCCCAGCTTCCGTGTTTTTGGCGATACGGGACTAGTCGCGAGTTTTGCGACTTTCCGCGGCAAGCCGGTGGACTCAGGATACCGCCAACGGCACATGGCCTTTACTCAGGGCTGGCACAAGTTCGATGAAGGCTGGCGCCTCGTTAGTTGGCACCAAAGCCCGTTCGACGGGCATATCCTTGAAGCATCCCCCGGTTAGGAGAAGCAAATATGAACACGCAAACTCTCGAACGGGCCTTCAACAAAGCTGTTTCCGTTTTCACCGGCGATGGCAGTTACGATGACTTCTATGGCTTTTTTGATCCAGATGCCTTGGTGGTCAATGAAGACAATCCGTTCATCATGGATCAGGCGGCCTACCAAGATCACATGTCGTTCCTGGCTGACAGTATGGACACGTTGGAGTGGGTCATACGCCAACCGGACTTTCAGGTCTTCGGTGGCACCGGTCTCGTTACGGCCGATCTAACCGTCCGCGGTAAACCTAAGAACGATGGCTTCCGCCAACGGCACTGCGTGCTATCGGCCGTATGCTATTGGGATGGATCTGCCTGGCGTGGTGCGAACTTACACACCAGCACATTGCTCGCGCATATCTACCAGATGTCGCCCGGCTAGAGGCTCGATAGGTAGCCCTGCACTGCGCTGGCGACTTCTTTGGGCGCTTCGTCGGGCTCAAAGTTACTGCCAGGAATGACTGCCGCTGTCGCATCGGGCCGTTTCTCCTTGGCGCGCTCAAACATTGGCCAAAGGATGTCTTTCTCGGCGCACATGATGAACATCGGTACGGTAATTTTTTCGTATAGGGCCGTGAAATCTTGATCCCATATCTTGGAATACATCTTGATATGCCCTTGCCAGGCCCGCGCGGTGTCAACCATTTCGCGGTGGTGTAAGTCCAATTCTGAATCACCGCCAATGCTAGCGACGTAGTCCCACATCGTCTGCAGATGAGAACCGTCTGCTTTTAACTCGAACGGCTGGGGATACACACCACCAAAGGCTTGTCTTTCTTCAGCGGTCAACACGACCGGCCCAATCATCATGAGTGAACCTACGCGGCTGGGATCAACTGTCGCGATCTCAATGGCAAGTGACGCCCCCGTGTGGTGCCCGAACAGATGAACTTTATCAAATCCGAGCGCCTTAATTGCATCGAGTAACGTGTCCGCGTACTCAGCCATCGTGGGCATGCCATCAGGATCAAATGATCCGCCAAACCCCGGCGAATCGAGCGCATAGATAGGCTCAGATCCGTCGTACTCTGCCGCGAACTTCTCAAACATCGCCGAAGAACTTGCGGTCTGATGAAAGCAAATGATCGGTGTGCCGGCGCCATCTTTCACACGATAGTGAATCTGCCCCTGGGAAGTGTCTACGTAGCCTTTGCGCATTTTTCTGCTCCCTACCCGTCTTGTTTCGCGAGGAAATCTCGTATTGCGTTTGCGGTGCCGTCCGGGTCCTGGTCCGGCTCGAAATTCGCGCCACTCAGTAAAAGGCTTTCGGCGTCCGGCTTCATCTCCTTAGCGCGATCAAGGTAATCGATGAGAACATCATCGGGCGCGCACATGAGAAGCAACGGGCAGGCAATTCCCTCGAACAGAGCCGTGAAATCTTGATCCCAATCCGCCGAATACGCCTTGAACCGACCCATGTACGCGCGGCACGTATCGACGAATTCGCGATGGTGCAATTCAAGGTCTGAATGGGCACCAAGCCCCTGCAGGTAATCCCAGGTGGTTTTGAGATATTCGCCTTTTGAATCCGGAGACATTGGCGTCGAATAGTGTACCCGGAAGGCCTCGCGTTCCTCTTTCGTCAAGGGTACAGGGCCAATCATCATGCAGGTCTTAACGCGCATGGGCTGCGCAGCAATTATTTCCGCCGCAATGCAAGCGCCGGTGTGATGGCCAAAGAGATGAAAATCCTGAATCCCGATTGAATCCAGGGCTTCTAAAATCCATGCGCCATATTGCGGCATCGAAGGCATGTCGTCCGGATCAAAGGATCCGCCAAAGCCAGGCGTGTCCATGGCGTACAGAGCCCGGCCAGACAATCGATCCATGACGTCGTAGTACATCTTTCCGGAGCTTGCCGTCTGGTGCAAGAACACGACCGGTACGCCATCACCTGCAACGTGGTGAAAATGCAACTGACCACCGGATGTGTCCGCGTACCCTTTGCTGATACTCGGCATATCTGTCCCCCTTGAGCCTTGTCGGCTCCTACCTCAAACCAAGCGACCCAGGATTGACCTTGCGGTCAGGGTCAACGAGATCTTTAACGCCGTTCAATAACTTCCATAGCGAGTCATTCTTCATGAGGCTCGAGAAGTTGTAAAACTTACCAATTTGCAGATGCCCGGCACCGAGGCTATCGAACAAGTCGGCCAACTCCTCACGCAACTTCAGGACAACCTCTCGTTTCTCAACATCTTCAGGAATGTCTTTCCATTTCTCAGCAAACTCTTCCTCTATCAAACTAAGACGGAAGTCGCCGAGCTTATCCTTCCAGTAAAAACTTGGCTCAATAACAAATTCAGCCCCAGCAAAAGCAGTCAGGTAGGAAGTCTTGATGTCGTATTTCTCAAAGATTGGGCGTTTTTCTTCCATCCATTTTTCGGTCGCTGCACCCGCTTCTACGGCGCGCGACAGTGGGAAGAACCCGTGAACAGGCACCCAGAGTTCACCGTCTGCCCCAAGAAGAATCGTACGAACGCCGCCAAAGGGCTCGGCCCTAAAGACTTTCGGAATGGTGTTATCCATCTCAGTGCCGTTTTCTTCGATACAGATATCAGCTGCAATTTCTTGATGCTCGTTGGCGATGACATCTGTAAGAGCATCAAACGTCATGTGCATCGAGTACTGCACGTCTTTGAGCAGCTTTTGCCCGGACACCGCCATCTTTGCAGCAGAGGCCAGCCCTTTGAGCCCGCCTTTCCGCGCAACCTTACCAACAATCGAAATACCCTCAGAGAACGTGATACCCTGCTTTTCGAAGCCCGCGTTGTAGTAGGGGTCAAACATATAGCATTCGGACGCGATTTTTAGTCTGGCGATGCGCGTCTGCGCCCTCAGCACGTCAGACAGCGTATCGAATTTGAAGGCCATATAGGCGGTCGACGGTTGGATATCGAGCAGGCGAAATGTCGCTACGGACTTAACACCGAACGCGCCTGTATCTGCGGTAAAGATTCCCGTCATATCAGGGCCGAAATGGCGCCAGAACCCGTTAGAAGTCTTATGCGCGGTAGACCCTGTCTGGAGAACCTCCCCCGTTGGCAGGACCACCTCCAATCCAATGACGCTATCCGCGACTGTGCCGTGGACACCTGAGCCATGGAACAAACTGTTCTGGGACAAGGCACCGCCGACTGTCGCGTACTTACCTGATAGCGGACCCCAATACGGCGTCCGAACACCCTTTTCAGCCAGAGCTTCGTATAACGTTTTCCATGTACAGCCACACTCAACGACGACGTACATATCATCGACAGGATTTTTTTTGCCGAGACTGACAACAGTACAACGCGATGCGATTACATCGCCGATGAATGGACAGCTGATT